>NZ_JBIALS010000003.1:3988-354425 GCF_042873655.1 Streptomyces sp. NPDC004609
AGCGGCTACCGGCTACCGGCTACCGGCTACCGGCTACCGGCTACCGGCTACCGGCTACCGGCTACCGGCTACCGGCTACCGGCTACCGGCTACCGGCTACCGGCCGAGCGTGCTGGGCGGTGGCCGGTGGGTCAAGCAGCCGGGCCGGTGGGGCGGGGGTCAGTAGCGGTAGTGGTCCGACTTGTAGGGGCCCTCGACCTCGACGCCGATGTACGCGGCCTGCTCGGGGCGGAGCGTGGTCAGCTTCACGCCGAGCGAGCCCAGGTGGAGCCGGGCGACCTTCTCGTCGAGGTGCTTCGGCAGCACATAGACGTCGGTCGGGTACTCCTGCGGCTTGGTGAACAGCTCGATCTGCGCGAGTGTCTGGTCGGCGAAGCTGTTGGACATCACGAACGACGGGTGGCCGGTGGCGTTGCCCAGGTTCAGCAGGCGCCCCTCGGAGAGCACGATGATGACCTTGCCGTCCGAGAAGGTCCAGGTGTGGACCTGGGGCTTGACCTCGTCCTTCACGATGCCCGGGATCTTGGCCAGGCCCGCCATGTCGATCTCGTTGTCGAAGTGGCCGATGTTGCCCACGATCGCCTGGTGCTTCATCTTGGCCATGTCCGCGGCCATGATGATGTCCTTGTTGCCCGTGGTGGTGATGAACAGGTCGGCCTTGTCGATGACCTCGTCGAGGGTGGTGACCTGGTAGCCGTCCATCGCCGCCTGGAGGGCGCAGATCGGGTCGATCTCGGTGATGATCACGCGGGCGCCCTGACCGCGCAGGGATTCCGCGCACCCCTTGCCCACGTCGCCGTAGCCGCAGATCACGGCGACCTTGCCGCCGATCAGGACGTCGGTGGCACGGTTGATGCCGTCCACCAGCGAGTGGCGGCAGCCGTACTTGTTGTCGAACTTCGACTTGGTGACGGCGTCATTGACGTTGATCGCCGGGAAAAGGAGGGTGCCGTCGCGGTGCATCTCGTACAGGCGGTGGACACCGGTCGTGGTCTCTTCGGTGACGCCGCGGATCTCGGATGCCAGCCGGGTCCACTTCTGCGGGTTCTCGGAGAGGGTGCGGTTGAGCAGGGAAAGGATGTGGCTGTACTCCTCGCTGTCCGCCGTCGAGGGGTCGGGAGCCTCGCCCGCCTTCTCGAACTCGACGCCCTTGTGGACCAGGAGCGTCGCGTCACCACCGTCGTCGAGAATCATGTTCGGACCGCCGGTGGGCGTGTTGGGCCAGGTGAGGGCCTGCTCCGTGCACCACCAGTACTCCTCCAGCGTCTCGCCCTTCCAGGCGAAGACGGGGACGCCCTGGGGATCGTCCGGAGTGCCGTTCGGGCCGACGGCGATGGCCGCGGCAGCGTGGTCCTGGGTGGAGAAGATGTTGCAGGACGCCCAGCGGACCTCGGCGCCGAGGGCGACCAGGGTCTCGATGAGGACGGCGGTCTGCACGGTCATGTGCAGGGAGCCGGTGACGCGGGCGCCCGCGAGAGGCTGCTGCTCCGCGTACTCCTTGCGGATCGACATCAGGCCGGGCATCTCGTGCTCGGCGAGGGTGATCTCCTTGCGGCCGAAGGCGGCGAGGGAGAGGTCGGCGACCTTGAAGTCCTGGCCGGTGGCGACAGTCGTCATTACGGGCTGCTCCTCGTGATGTTGGTCGAGGGTGGGTAGGGCTCGCTCTGCGGCGGCGGGCACACGAATGCCCGGGCCACACGCAGTGCAGTCCGTCGGAGGCCCTCTCTCCCTCGGCCGGTCCCTGGGGGACCGCCCGACCGCCATCAGCAGCGACGTCTGACTCTGGTCACGAATCTACACCGATCGCCGGTGCGTGCCCCAGCCCGCAGGGGGCGGGATCCGGACATACGGGGCCGATAAGGGGGTGGCCCCGGGCCGTCCCGGAGGTCCGGGGGTGCCGTGGACGGGGTGTCGTACCGGTCGCCGGGCACGCAGGGCTGATGCGGCCGGGCGGTGAGGTGCACGGGAAGGAAGGGGGTAGGGGAAGGCCGAGTGAAGACGAGGCCCCGGCGCCGGTCGGGCTGCCGGGGCTCGGCTTCGTCAGGAGGCCGGCTTCGTCAGGAGGTCAGTAAGAGATCAGTGGGAGGCGTCGGGGGACGGGCCGCCCGGGGACTTCGCCGGGTTCGCGCCCGCCGCCGCGGCCGACTCGCTGTAGATGTCCGGCTCCAGGTAGATCACCCGCGCGATGGGGACGGCCGTACGGATGCGGTCCTCGGCCGCGTTGATCGCGTCGGCGATCTCGGTGGCGGTGTTGTCGTGCCGTACGGCGACCTTGGCGGCGACGAGCAGTTCCTCGGGGCCGAGGTGGAGCGTACGCATGTGGATGAGACGGGTCACGGTGTCGCCGTCGACGACCGCGGCCTCGATCTTCCGCACCTCGTCGACTCCGGCGGACTCCCCCAGCAGCAGCGACTTCGTCTCGGCGGCCAGGACGATCGCGATCAGGATGAGCAGGACACCGATGCAGAGGGTGCCGATGCCGTCCCAGACGCCGTCCCCGGTGGCCAGGGCCACGCTGACACCGGCGAGGGCGAGCACGAGGCCGACCAGGGCGCCGAGGTCCTCCAGGAGGACGACGGGGAGTTCGGGGGCCTTGGCGTGGCGTACGAACTCCTTCCAGGACTTCCCGCCGCGCACGGCGTTGGACTCCTTGATGGCCGTACGGAAGGAGAAGGTCTCGGCGATGATCGCGAAGACGAGGACACCGACGGGCCAGTACCAGGCCTCGATGGCGTGGGGGTGCTTGATCTTCTCGTAGCCCTCGTAGATCGCGAACATGCCGCCGACCGAGAAGAGGACGATGGAGACGAGGAAGGCGTAGATATAGCGCTCGCGGCCGTAGCCGAAGGGGTGCTGGGGTGTCGCCTCGCGGCTGGCCCGCTTGCCGCCGAGGAGCAGGAGGCCCTGGTTTCCGGAGTCGGCGAGGGAGTGGACGCTCTCGGCGAGCATCGACGACGACCCGCTGAACAGGAACGCGACGAACTTAGCCACCGCGATGGCGAGGTTGGCGGCGAGTGCCGCCACGATCGCCTTGGTTCCGCCTGACGCGCTCATGGGTTCCGGGTGTCCCTTCGTGGCGATGGTTCGTTGCTGCCGTGCCCGCGTACGGCGTTGCCGCGTACCGCGTTGGTGCGTGCCGTGGTGGTGCGTGCCGTGGTGGTGCGTACGGCGTCGGGGCCTGGCGCATTGCTGCGTGACGGCCGCGTACCGCGTTGCCGCGTACCACGGGCTGCTTGGTCCAACTGCGTATCTGCTGCGTCCTGCCGGTGCCGCTGTCGCTCGGTGCTGCCCGGGCGGGCGTGGCTCGCTCCGGCCGGACGGGGCGCCATTGTTGCAGTACGGGCGGGCAGGTTCGCGTCAGGCGGCGACGGTGGCCCGGAAGAGTGTTCCCATAAGGCCGCCTGTGCCCGAGATCTCCGTTTTTTCTCCTGCGGGGACGAACACCGACTCCCCGGGGCCGAGGGTCAGTTCGCCCGCGGGAGCGGCGGGTGCCGGTTCGGAGTCCGGCGGTGGCACGTCCGCACCGGTACGGCGGGTTCCGGCGGGCGCGGTACCGGTACCCGTACCGGACACGGTGATCCGGCCCGCCGTGCAGAGCAGGATCTGCGGGGCGGGCGTGGTGAGATCGCGCGGTGCCGCGTCGCGGGCGACGAGATAGCGGGAGAGGCGGAACTCGCCGGCCGGGGTGTCGTACACCTCTTCGCCGGCCGGTGACGCCTCGGGGCGCAGCACGGTGGGTTCGGTCGGTTCGAAACGGACGACCCGCAGCAGTTCGGGGACGTCCATGTGCTTGGGGGTGAGTCCGCAGCGCAGGACGTTGTCGGAGTTGGCCATGATCTCGACGCCCATGCCGCCGAGATACGAGTGCGGGACTCCGGCGCCGAGGTACAGGGCCTCGCCGGGCTGGAGCCGGATGTGATGGAGCAGCATCGCGGCGATGACACCCGGGTCGCCGGGGTAGTGGCGGGCGATGTCCGCGTACGGGGCGTACGGGCCGCCGAGCCGGTCCGCGGCGGCGGCGGCCTCGGCGACGGTCTCCGCCATCTCCTCGCGGTCGGCGGTCAGGACCGCCGTCAGGATCTCGCGGAGCGCGGCGTCCTCCGGCCGGGCGTGCAGCAGATCGACGTACGGCTTGAGGGAGTCGACGTCGAGTCCGGCGAGGAGTTCGGCGGACGCGAGGGGCGCACGGAATCCGCACAGGCCCTCGAAGGAGGTGAGCGCGCAGATCAGTTCGGGCTTGTGGTTGGCGTCCCGGTAGTTGCGGTGCGGGGCGTCGACGGGGATACGGGCGCGTTCCTCGGCGGCGTAACCCTCTCGGGCCTGCGCGAGGTCGGGGTGGACCTGGAGGGAGAGCGGGGCCCCGGCGGCGAGGATCTTGAGCAGGAACGGGAGGCGGGGGCCGAACCTTCCGGCGACCCGGCCGCCGAGTTCACGTACGGGGTCGGCGGCGATCACGTGGTCGAGCGGCCCCCGGTCGAGATGGGAGGGGGCTCCGGGATGTGCGCCCATCCACATCTCGGCCTGTGGCTCGCCGGTGGGCTCGGTGCCGAGCAGCTCAGGGATGGCGCTCGTGGATCCCCAGGCGTACGGGCGCACGGTGTTGGAGAGGCGGTCCATGATCTTCTTCCTGCGTGGTGCGGCGTGCGGCTGTGACGTCGGCGTCAGGTGGGTGTGTCCGCGGTCGCGAGCGCGAGGTACACGGCGGCGAAGTCGGTGACGCCGAGCAGTTCGGCGATCGACTCCAGGTCGGTGCCGTCCTCCGGTTCCAGCTCGCTGATCGCGGTGTCGTGGCTGAGCGCGAGTTCACGGGCGGCGGGGGCGGCCGTCAGTCCGCCGGTGGGGCGGTCGCGGAGCAGGACCACACGGGCGCGCAGGGCCTGTGCCTCCGCCACGCGGTCGCGGAAGAAGTCGTCCGGGTCCGCGCCGGCGGCGAGGCCGCCCACGAGCAGGACGCCGTGGGCGGGGAGGGCCTCCGGTAGTTCGGCGGCCAGGGCGGGGCGGCCGGCCAGCTCGGCCAGTACTGCGGCGAAACGGCGGCCCGCGGGGGCCGCGCCCGTGCCCTCGGTCCAGATCAGCGGGAGGCTGTCGGCGAGTTCGGCGGCGAGGGTCTTGGCCGGGTTGCTGTACGTGGCGATGGCCGGGCCGCAGCGCTCGGCGGCGCGGTCGAGGCGGTCGGCGACCCTGGCGAGGGTCTCCGGGGGCGCTTCGAGCAGACCGACGCGGTCGAGGAGCGCGAGGAGGGGGGTGAACAGGGCCCAGAGCGAGCCCGGGCCTGCCGCGAGGGTCTCCTCGTCCAGTTCGTGCGGGGCGGTGGCCATGGGGACGACCAGGCCGTGCGTGCCGTCGACGGCCTCGGCGAGCGGGGAGCGCTGCGGGGCGACGGCGACCACGCTGCAGCCGTGGCGGTACGCCTGCTCGGCGAGGAGCGCGAGGCCGGGTTCGCTGCCGTCGGTGGTCACGACGAGCAGGAGGTCGAGGGAGCCCGCCCAGCCGGGGAGCGCCCAGCGGAGGGCTCCGGCGGCGGGGGCGACGCCGGTGGGGTGCAGGCGGGTGACGGGGGCAGCGGCCCCCGCGAGTGCGCCGATCAGGTCGGCGACACCGCCGGCGGCGGTGCCGGAACCCGCGATGAGGACGGCGCGGGGGCGGCCCTCGGGCTTCAGTTCGGCGATTCCCGCTTCGGCGGCGTGGCGCGCGGCGGTCCGTACTCTGGCCCCCGCGTCCGCCGCACCGCGGAGCAGTCCCCTCCGGTCGGCGCGGGCGAGGGCTTCCGGGTCGTCGAGGAGTGACTCGTCGAGCATGGGGTGGGGCCTCCGATCGCCGGGGTTGCCGGGGGATCGCCGTTCGGTCGCGGTGGTCGCGGTCGGGTCGCGGTGGTCGCGGCTTGGCGCCCTACCTTAGGGCCGGGGGGCGGGCCGCGGGGTTCAGGCCGGGCGCCGGGCTTCGTCGACGAGGAGTACGGGGATGTCGTCCCGTACGGGGTAGGCGAGGCCGCAGTCCGTACCGGTGCAGATCAGCTCGGGGGTGTCCGCGGCGCTGCCGTCGCTCAGGGGTGCGTGACAGGCGGGGCAGGCGAGGATGTCGAGAAGACCGGCGTCGAGCGACATGGTGCGGGGTCCCTTCGGGGGCGGCGACGGTGGTCGCGGCGACTGTTGCTGTGACTGCTGTGGTGACTGTGGCGTAGGACGGTGGTGTGGCTGTCCGGTCGCCGTGCGGCGGCGTTGCCGGGCATCGGCGAACGCGGTCGCGGGCGAGCGGATCGGGCCACGTCAGGGTACCGCTGGGGGGACGTGTGCGGCGTGTTCTGTCCGGTGGGGGTACGGGGTTCCGGTCCGGGTTTCCGATACGGGAGCGGGGGTTCCGGTACGGGAGCGGGTACGGGTTGCCCGGGGTCGGGAGGATGCCCGGAGGTTCCGGTACGGGGAGCAGGTACAGGTTGCCCCGGGTCGGGAGGTTGCCCGGGGCGCGGGGTCCTGTTCCCACCCACCCGCCCTGAGGAACTTGGTGTGCGGGTACTGCGTACCCCCACACCCCCGGAGCGGCAGCTGCGCGCCGCCGCGCCCGGTCGGTGGCGGCCGGTTGGACCAGCCGCCCGGACGGGCCTGACGCACGAGCCCCGGCGCCATCGCCCTCGCCGGGTCCCCCTGGAGCGGCAGCCGCGCGCTGGCGCGTAGCTGTGAGGTCCTGGCCGACCGGCCCGACGAATCTGATGCACGGACCCCCGGCGACATCGCCCCGGCAGACCGCCGGAACAGCACCTACGCGCCACCCAGATCGGCTGGGACCCGGTCGGTCGGCCGGGCGACCCCGCCAGAGCACAGGCACGGGCCCGGCGGGACCGCCGGAACAGCAACTGCGCGCTGGCGCACTCGACAGGGTGGGCGATGAGCCCGGCCACCCGGCGAACCGCACGCACAAGCCCACGGCACCCCGGAACAGCGCCTACGCGCCACCCCGATCGGCCCGGTCCGGCCAGTCGGCGCCGCCAGCCCGACGGGCCCGGTACGCCCCCGGAGTGGCAGCTGCGCGTCGACGGGCGAGGGCGACCCACAGCCCCAGCAGGCCGGATAATCGCAGTCCTCCGCCGCCCTGTCAGGCGGCGGAGGCCCCGTACAGGGGCCCCGGTCCGACGGGCCCGGCGCCCAGCCTGGTGGGCGGGGCGGTGACGCAGCATGTGGGCGCCGGGCAGAGGTGAAGGTCGGTGAGGCACGGGAGCCACTGCCCAAGAGCCGACCCCGCGCCCCGACGAACAGCTCCCCCGCCTGCGGAACCCGCAGTGACCGGGCCCGTACCGCTTCGGCCCCCGTACCCGAACCCCGGAACGGCAAGGGCGCCCGACACGCCGGGTCCGGACCGGACCCGGTGTGCGGCGGCTCAAGGCCCAACGCTGGAGGTCACGCCCACCCGGGCCCCGCCCCGCCCGGGCCCCCGGAGCACCTCCACGCAGCCCCGCCCGGCCCCGGAGCACCGAGCGCCGCTCTGTGCCGCCGTACAGCAGCACAGCCGTACAAGAGGACACATCGCGCGGGCGGTGGGCTACCGGGCGAACCGCCCGCGCGGGGGCTTGGGCGGAGGGTCAGGGGGTGTGGATCAGGGCGAGGACCTCGTCGCGGATCTTGGCGAGGGTGGCGGGGTCGCGGGCCTCGACGTTGAGGCGGAGGAGGGGTTCCGTGTTGGAGGGGCGGAGGTTGAACCACCAGTCGGAGGTGGAGAAGGTGAGGCCGTCGAGGGTGTCGAGGGTGACGTCGGAGCGGGACGCGAACGCGGAGCGGACGGCGGCGGTGGAGGCGGCCTGGTCGGAGACCGTGGAGTTGATCTCGCCGGAGCCCGCGTAGCGGTCGTACTGGGCGACCAGCTCCGACAGCGGCCCGTCCTGGGTGCCGAGGGCCGCGAGGACGTGGAGGGCCGCGAGCATGCCGGTGTCGGCGTTCCAGAAGTCGCGGAAGTAGTAGTGGGCGGAGTGCTCGCCGCCGAAGATCGCGCCGGTGCGGGCCATCTCCTGCTTGATGAAGGAGTGGCCCACGCGCGTACGTACGGGGGTGCCGCCGTTCTCGCGGACGACCTCGGGGACCGACCAGGAGGTGATCAGGTTGTGGATCACCGTGCCGCCGGGGTGCTTGGCCAGCTCGCGAGCGGCGACCAGCGCGGTGATCGCGGACGGCGAGACGCCCTCGCCGCGCTCGTCGACGACGAAACAGCGGTCGGCGTCACCGTCGAAGGCGATGCCGATGTCGGCGCCCTCGGCGCGGACGCGCTGCTGGAGGTCGACGATGTTCGCCGGGTCCAGGGGGTTGGCCTCGTGGTTGGGGAAGGTGCCGTCGAGCTCGAAGTACATCGGGACGAGGGTGACGGGGAGCGACTCGAAGACCGTGGGGACCGTGTGGCCGCCCATGCCGTTGCCCGCGTCCACGACCACCTTGAGCGGGCGCATGGCCGACAGGTCCACCAGGGAGAGCAGATACGCCGCGTACTCGGAGAGGGTGTCGTGCTCGGTCACCTTGCCGGGCTCGGCGACCGGCTCGGGGGCCCCTTCCCCGGACCAGGTCTCGGCCAGCGCGCGGATGTCCGCGAGGCCCGTGTCCTGGCCGACGGGGGACGCGCCCGCGCGGCACATCTTGATGCCGTTGTACTGGGCGGGGTTGTGCGAGGCGGTGAACATCGCACCGGGCAGCCCGAAATGGCCGGAAGCGAAGTAGAGCTGGTCCGTGGAACAGAGCCCGATCAGGGTGACGTCCGCGCCGCGCGCCGCGGCCCCGCGCGCGAACGCGCCGGAAAGCCCCGGCGACGACGGGCGCATGTCATGGCCGACGACGATCGCGTCGGCCTCCGTCACCTGGACGAACGCCGCGCCGAACAACTCGGCGAGGGACTCGTCCCACTGATCCGGCACCACCCCGCGGACGTCGTACGCCTTCACGATCTGCGACAGATCAGCAGCCACTGGCCGGCCTTCCTGGAGTCTCTGCGGTCTTCTCGTGCGAGTCAGCCCAAACTATCCGAACACTTCAGTCCTGGCCGTACCGCGGGTCCACTGACTCGGGTGCCAGCCCGAGCAGTTCGGCCACTTGCTCCACGACCACCTCATGGACGAGAAGGGCCCGCTCCTCGCGGTTCTTCGTACGGATCTCGACCGGCCGCCGGTAGACGACGATCCGGGCACGGCGGCCCTTCTGCGCGGGGAACGAGGTGCCGAGCGGCACGGTCTCCTCGGGGGCGGCCGGCACGTCCAGTACGAGGAAGTCCACCTCGGCGAGCTGGGTCCAGCGCCGCTCCAGCCGCTCCACCGAGTCCTGGACAAGATCGCGGAAGGTTTCCGCACGGCTGGCGGCGAGGGGTACCTGGGGCGGGGCGACGGGCCCCCGCATACCGCGTCCGTGGCGATCGCGGCGGCGGGGCCGCGGCTCCGGCGGACGAGGTCTGCCCGGCTCGCTCGGGTGGGGCGGTACGGAACTGTCCATCACTCACGCAGGGTAGCTCTCCGGGGCCCGCCTGATCGGGTCAGCGCACGGCACGGCCACCCGGGAGGCACCCGTCGGCGCGAACGCCCGGACGACGGGCCGGCGGGCGCCTCGGCAGGGGCACGGGCTGCGCCCCGACGGGCGGGGGGACCGAGGCGTCCGCGGGCAGGCGCCGGGGCCGACGGCGAGGGGGAAGCCCGCGGGCCCGCAGACGTGATAGTGGGGACGAAGCCCGCAGGCCCGCAGAGGCGACCGCGAGGACGGAGCCCGCAGGTGGGACGGCAGGCGGGGGTGGCCGGCGGGACCTGTCCTCCGCGGCGGCCCGCGCCCCCGCCCGTCGCCCCCGCGCGGTCGGGCAGGTCCGCGAAGACGGGGACGGCGGCCGGCCAGCAGGCCGGATCGGCACGTGCGGCAGCCAGGCCGGACGGGCGGGTCCGCGGGGCGTCGGCGAGGGGCCGCCGGGGCCCGGCGGGAGAGCCGACGAGCGGGTACCGCGGCGGTACCGAGAGCGGTACGGAAAGGCGGCGCCGAGGGCGTGTCGGCAATTGACCGTTCCGACGGTTCTTGGGGTCGGTTGCGTACCCGGCGGCGATCGCCGAGCGGTCGTCGAATGACCTGATTTACGTCACGTCATGACCGCTTCACGAGCTGTGACCACTCCCCCTCCGCTCCTTACCCGCAGGTCAGAAGGGGTCTTGGGGAGCCCCGGGTAACGCGGATCACACCACGACACGGTGGAGTGACCTGGTGGAGAGTCGTCGCAGCCCGTTCAAGAGTGCGGTACCGTCCAACATCGTGAGCCCTGTACGTCGATGTTCGCGCACCGCGTGCGGCCGCCCCGCCGTCGCGACACTGACGTACGTCTATGCCGATTCGACCGCGGTCCTCGGCCCGCTCGCCACGTATGCCGAGCCCCACTGCTACGACCTGTGCGCCGAGCACAGCGAGCGTCTGACCGCCCCGCGCGGCTGGGACGTCGTACGGCTCACCGACGGCTCGGCTCCGGCAAGGCCCAGCGGTGACGATCTGGAGGCCCTCGCCAACGCCGTGCGGGAAGCCGCCCGTCCCCAGGGACGTCCGGCCGCCGAGGCGCAGAACGGACGGCGGTCCGCCGATCCGATGGAGGTCGCCCGGCGCGGGCATCTGCGCGTACTGCGGTCGCCCGACTCCTGACCCGTACGGCCGCACGGCGCCTGCCCCACCCGCGCGGCCCGTTCGGGCAGCCTGTTCACGCATGCCACTCGCGTATCCCACTCGCGCAGTCCGTTCGCACGGCCTCTGGAGCGTTAACCGCTCGGCTGCCCCGCCCTCACGCCTCCGCTCGCCCGTCAGTCGTCGAGCACCGACAGGTCCTGTTCCGCCTTCGGGACCGAGACCGTGCCCCGGTCGTCCGGCAGCGTCTGGACCGTGAACATCGCGATGCCGTCCTTCGGCAGCGACAGCGTGCGGGACGCGTGCACCGGACCGCCGGATTCCGTCTCGACGGTCAGGGCGTACGAGCCCTTCAGGCCGTCCGGTACGGGCGGGGTGAACGCCAGGGTTGTCCCCCCCTTGACCGTGTACTTCTTGACCACCGGGGTCCCGCCGCCGGTGCCCGCGGACGCGGTGACCCTGACCTGGGCGGTGGCGCCGGGCGCGGTGAGGGCGAGCGTGGAGCCCTGGGCGCGGTTGTCGGCGACGCTCGCGCGCTCGCCCACCGGCGCGGCGGCCGGGATGAAGGCCACCTCCTGCTTGGCGCCCGTGCCCCGGACGATCCGCAGCGCCGCGACGACCGGGGTCCGCCCGGCGACCCGGGAGGGGCTGAGGATCAGGGAGCCCGCCTCGCCCTTGGTGAGGTCCTTCAGATCGAGGCTCGCGGTCATACCGGACTTGACCCGCAGGGTCTCGTGCCCGGCCGGGACGATCGTGCCGCCGGCCGCCGCGAGCTGGACCTTGAGATCGGCGTCGTCGTCCCCGGGGGCGAAGGCGACCAGGCGTACCGAGGTGGCGTCGGCGGGGATGCCGGGCAGGACGACCGTCGGGGCGGGTGCGGCCGAGGCGGCGAGCCAGTCGCTGCCCGTCCGGTCCTCGGCGGCCCGCAGGACCGCGCCGACCCGGCCCGAACGGGTCGAGACATGGACGGTGAGATCCCAGGTGGCCTCGGAGGTCAGGGTGGACAGCAGTACCGGGACGCTGGCTCCGGCCGGCACCGGGATGCCGTCGGTGAGCGTTGTCTTCACCGGGCCGGTCCTGCCGTACAGCTCGATGTCGACGACGGCGGGGGTGTCGTCGGGGTTGGTGAGATGGACGTAGTCCTGGCGTTCCTTGGCGGTGGAGGCGCCGGGGAACCAGAAGTCGGTGTCGGGGCCGGTGCAGGTGGTGCCGAGCAGTCCGCGGGCGTCGCCCGCGGTGACCGTGGTGGTCTGCTGGGTGGTCCAGCCGGGTGCGAGAGGGCCCGTGGCGGTGCCGATGAGCGCGGGGGCGTCACCGCCGCTCGCCTTGGCGGCGGCGGGCGTGCCGGGCTCCTTGAGGGAGACGACCGGCTTGTCCGCGTCGGGCTTCCTGGCCGTGGCCCTCCTCGCGTCGGGCTTCTTCGTACCGGCCTTGTCCGAGGGGGCCTTCCTGGGCTCGGCCGCCGGGTCCGTGGCCGACGGCTTGAGGTCCGCCGTACCGGACGCCTCGGCCCCACCGGAGCCGCCTGACCCACCGGAGCCACCTGCTCCACCCGAGCCGCCGCTCGCCGCCGCCGGGGTGAAGGAGGTGTACTCCGTCTCCGCGATCTCCGAGGTACTGGGAGCGGGACAGAGCAGGCTGGAGCGCTCGACCGGGAGCCGGGCGGGGGCCTTCGCGGCCGTGGCCCGGTCCCCGCCGTCGGGTGCGGTGACCGTGGCGACGGCGGTGATCGCGGCGAGGGCGGTCGCGGTGGCGAGCAGGGAGATGGTCGTGCGCTTCACTCTGTCTCGCCTCGCGTCGCGTGGGGATCGGCCGGGTAGCCCCGGTAGTCGGGGTCGGTCCCCGCCGGGTCCGGGTGGGTGGGGTTCGGCGGGCCGGGGTCCCCGTAGGCGGGGTCGGCCGGGTACGGATCGGTCCGGTACGGGTCGGCCGCGTACTCCTCGGACTGATAGGCGCCGGGCTGGTAGGACTGCGGGTACGGGCCCGGGGCCTGGTCCTGCGCCTGGTCCTGGCCGTAGGCGCCCTGGTACGGATCGGTCCGGTAGGGGTCCGCCGGGTACTCCTGCTGTGCGTACCGGCCGGTCCCGTACGCGTACTGCTCCTGGTACCCGCCCTGCGCGGGTCCCTCGGTGTGCCCCTGTCCCTGTCCCTGCCCGTGGCCGTGGGCCGGGTCCTGCGCCGGGTCCTGGCCGTAGGACGTGCCGGGCACCCCGTACGACTGGTCCCGGCCCTGCCCCTGGGCGGGAATCCGCGCCGCCTGCGGCTGTCCGGGAGCCTGGGCACCGGGGCCGGTGTCCCAGCCGCCGTACGGGTCCTGTGCACCGGTCCCCGGGAGGTCGTACGGATCGGCGGCCGGTCCCCCGGGCGGCTGCGACGGCGGCGCGGGGGTGGCGGCCCGGGCCGCCTGGGCCTCCTGGGCGGCCTGGGCACGCAGTCGGCGGGCCCTGCGGCCCTCGCCGTCCACGGGCTGGGCGGGCACGGCGGCGACGGCCTCCTCCGGGAGGTCGTCGTCGACCTGCGTACGCCTGCCGGGCAGCGCGAGCACGACCAGGACGAGCACCAGGAACGCCTGGGCCCAGATCCAGACCGTGTGGGTGACGGGCTCGTCGTACGTCAGATCCAGCCGGCCCCCGTCGGTGGGCAGTTCAAAGCCCTGTGCCCAGCCGTCGACGGTCGTCTTCTTCAGCGCGCGGCCGTTCAGGGTCGCCTTCCAGCCGGGGTCGGCGCGGTCGGCGATCCGCAGGACGCGGTCGCGGCCCTCCTCACCCGCCGGGATCTCGGCGTGTGCCTCGACGGCCTGGGAGGCCACGGGCAGCGGGTCCTCCGTCCCGCTGACGATGGTGGCGCGCGCGACCTGGCGGTCGACGCGCCACAGCGCGCTGCCGTCGAGCTGGCTGAGGCGGCTGAGGCCCGGGGTCGCGTCCAGGACGCGGCCGGTCTCGCGCGGCGCTCCGTCGCGTACGAGGACGTAGCGGATCGCGAAGCCGCTCAGCTCGCTGGTCTGGTCGGCGCCGGAGCCCGCGACGAGATGGGCGACGACCTTGTCGAGGCGGGCGTCGCCGCTGCCGGCCTCGGCGAGTTCGGCGTCACCGAGGCGTCCGCCGGATCCGCGGACGAGCGTGTACGGGACCTCGGCGGCGGAGGTGCCGCCGAGGACGAGGGTGCGGGGCTGGTCGCGGGTGCCGCTCTCCTCGGCGACGAACGCGGGGACCTGGACGGGGTCGCGGCGCTCCAGCGGACCGTCGGCGCCGGTGATCATCCAGACGGCGGCGAGGTGGAGCGGGGCGAGTCCGGCCGCCGCGGCGACGATGATGGCGAGCGGCTGGCGCCAGCCGAAGCTCTGGGAGGAGACGCGGGTGCGGCCCAGCTCCGCGCCGAGGACGGCCGCGGCGATCAGGGCGATCCCGTAGACGAGGGTGGCGGGTCCGGCCCAGGCGGAGCCGTTGGAGAGGACCGCGAGAACGAGCCCGGCGAGGGCCACGGCCCAGGCGGTGCGGATCGCGAACTGCCGGTCCTCGCGCAGCAGGGCGGAGAGCGCGGCGACGACGACGCCGATGAGCAGCAGGGTGCCGGCCGCCTTCGGGCCGCCGGGTGCGATGGCGAGCAGGTCGGTCGCGGACGCGGTGCCGCTGCCGATGTCGAGTCCGGCCTCGCGGAAGAAGGAGGACGGGCTGCTCAGCAGGGTGAGCGACCAGGGCGCGAGGACGAGCATCGGGGTGCCGGTGGCGGCGAGGAAGCGGAGCGCGTACGCGGTGATGTCGTCGCGGCGCAGAACGAGGACGCCGATGCCGAGGACGACGGCCAGCGGCCAGACGACGGGGGTGAACGCCGTGGTCACCGTCAGGAGCAGGGCGTACGCCCAGGTGGCGCGCCAACTGCCCCGGGCGCCGCCGTGGAAGCCGTGGGCGGAGACGGCGGCGCGGGCGATCAGCGGCAGCAGGACGGCGAGGACGGCGGTACCGAGCCGGCCGGTGGCGAGCGCTCCGGTGGCGGCGGGCAGGAAGGCGTAGGTGACGCTCGCCCAGGCCCGCAGCAGACGGGAGGTGACCAGCGGCCGGGAGGCGAAGTACGCGGAGAGCCCGGCGAGCGGCACCGAGCAGACGAGCAGCACGGTGAGGGCGAAGCCGGTGGAGCCGAGGAAGAGGGTGGACAGGGCCGCGAGGACGCCGAGGTAGGGCGGGGCGGTCTGGGTGCCGCCGGTGGACAGGGGGTGCCAGGCGTCGGCGTAGCGCGACCACAGGTCGGAGACGTCGCCGGGGGCGGGCAGCAGGGCGCCGCCCGCGAGCGCGCCGCCGGCGAAGAGATCGCGGCAGGCGACGACGGAGACGACGAGGAGCAGGGCGAAGAGGACGGGCGCGGGTTTGCGGGCGATCTTCTTCAGCCGCGCGAACTGCTCGATCTCCAGATAGTCGGCGTCGTCGCCGCCGGGGCCGGATTCGACGACGCCGTGGCGGGAGCCGCCGGTCTCGGAGTCGCCGCCTCCGCCGAGGTGGCCCGCGATCTGCTCGACGGTGGCGCGGACGGTGGCGCCCGGGGGCGGGAAGAGGGGGCGCAGTTCGCCCGCCTCGACCCGGCGGGCGGATGTGCGCGCGCGCCGTCCGGCGAGGATCCGCTCGGGGCGCAGGAGGGTGCCGAAGAGGCCCATGACCTCGTCGACGGCCTGACCGGGGGCCTTGCCGACGAGGTAGGCGAGGGTGCGGAGCAGGGTGCCCAGGACGATGCGCAGCAGGACGTACGGGAGGGCGGCGGCGCGGGTGTTGGTGAGCAGCGTGTAGACCGCTCCGGCCTTGTCGACGCGGTGGGGGTTGGCGACGGAGCGGCCCGAGCAGTCGACGGTACGGCGTTCGCGGGCGGCGGCCTCGGCGTGCCGCAGGACCGCGTCAGGGGCGATGAGGACGCGGTGACCTGCGCTGTGGGCACGCCAGCAGAGGTCGACGTCGTCGCGCATCAGCGGGAGCCGGCGGTCGAAGCCGCCGAGCTGTTCGAAGACGTCCCGGCGGATGAGCATGCCGGCGGACGACACGGAGAGGACGGATCTGACCTGGTCGTGCTGGCCCTGGTCCTGCTCGCGCCGGTCCAGGCCGGTCCAGCGGCGTCCGCTGTTGGCGATGGAGACGCCCGCTTCGAGGAGCTGCTTGCGGTCGTACCAGCCGCGGAGCTTGGGGCCGACGATCGCGGCGTGCTCGTCGGAGTCGGCGACGCTCAGCAGCCGGCCGAGGGCGCCGGGCTCGGGCGCGCTGTCGTCGTGGAGGAGCCACAGCCACTGCACCGGCTCGCCGTACGGCAGTTCCGGCATGTCGTACGCCTCGTCCTGCCAGGTCCTGGTGACCGGGTCCCAGCCGCTGGGCCGCTTCAGATAGGGCAGCTCGTCGGGGGTGAGCACCCCGGCGGTACGGGCGGCCTCGTCGACGGCGGCGCCGAATCCGGTACGGCGGGCCAGATGCAGCACCCGGTCGGCGCCGAGCGCCTCGGTGAGCAGCCGCGCGGAGTCGTCGGCGCTGCCGGTGTCGGCGGCGATGACGTTCTGTACGGGGCGTTCCTGGCCGAGAAGTCCGGCGAGGGTGTCGGAAAGCCAGCGTGCGCCGTCGTGCGAGACGAGTACGGCGGTGACGACATGCCGCGGGAATTCCTGCGGGTGCGCGGGGGTGAACGCGGCTGTGGTGGCGGACATCGAGGTACGGGCCCTCCGGCCAGGGGGTCGCCCCTCTGGGGCGCTGAAGCGTCTGGGACGGGGCCCCACCCTAACGGTAGGCGCCTTGCGTGTGACCCGTGTTGCCCGTGGCCCTGGTCAACGGTGGGCTGACCAGGGGCGGGACGGCGTGGAAGGGGCGGGTCGGAACGGGACGGGTGGCGGCGGAACCGGCCGGACCGGGAGCGGGCGGACGGGGAGCGTTCCGGACGCGGGGCAGAGCGGGCGGGGGCAGGGCTGGGCGGGACAGAGCGCGGCGGGACGCGGCCGGGCGGGGCGCGGACCATGAGCGCTCCGGTCGTCGGCGGGGGCGGACGCGGGCGCTCCGCCACAGGCAGCAGGATCGGCGCGGGCGCACCCGGCCGGGCGCGGAGCCGGCGGGCTGCGTTCACCGCATGGAGTACGGCGGACCTGGCGCGGGCCCGATCACCCGTCAGGCGAAGGCGCGGCCACCGGAGGCGGGCCGGCCCACGGGTCGGGTGCCCCGGTCCGGGGTGCCCGCGCGGGGCTCGCGGCGGCTGCCGGGCGGATTCCGGCCGCCGCGACCGCCTCCGCGATCGTCTCCGTGACGCAGAACGGTCCGCCGTGGGCGCGGAAGGCGCGCGTGGCGGACCGTGGTGCGACGCGGTCAGAGGCGTAACACCCCTTCCGGCGCCTGGTATTCGGTGTGTGCGGGATATACCGGCCGACTGCTCGGACCCACCGGTCCGCACCGGATTCAGACCGCCGCCTTCTTCAGCCGGCGCCGCTCCCGCTCCGAGAGCCCGCCCCAGATGCCGAATCGCTCGTCGTTGGCGAGGGCGTACTCAAGGCATTCCGAGCGGACTTCGCAGGCGAGGCAGACCTTTTTCGCCTCGCGGGTGGACCCGCCCTTTTCGGGGAAGAAGGACTCGGGATCGGTCTGGGCGCACAACGCGCGCTCCTGCCAGCCGATTTCGTCGTCCGCGTCTTCGACCAGCAGTTGTTCGAACAGCTCGGTCATGTGCGCCCCTCGTCTGTCTTGGCGTCCCCGTGATGTTGCCGTGATCGATTCGGCCGAACGACACGAGTGAAATTACAAGTGTGTGGATCCGGGCCAGTCAAGCCGAGATCTGCTATTGGGCCCCGTATTCACTCTGCGGAACCAAGGCTATGCGGAAAGTGTTCAAATCACCAAAAAACTGACACTTGCCTGCTGACCGCCCCGCGAACCCCCGCACCCCTCCCCTCTTACGAAGGAAGACGTTGCCGCGTTCGATCTTGTTGCGATCGAGCCACTGAAGCGATCCGGATCACAGTCCGGTCACAGGATCGCCCAGATGTTTACGGCGTGATCGGCGGTGACTGGCGCGAAGTGCGCGGTTGCTGCGCCATGTCTCCGGGGCGCGCACTGCACAAACCTTTCTCCGCTCTCCGTAACCGGATGAGGTGAAACATTAGGGCCAAATCGGCCATTGAGTTGACATCATGGCCACCCAGCCGTCACCGTGGGTCGCATGTCAGCGACCTCCGCGCCTCTCGCGACCCCCGTCCGTGGGTTCCGCAGCGCTGTTCAGGCTCGCTGTCGCTGTTGCCGCCGCTCCTGCTGTTGAAGCCCTAGCGCTCCAGCCGGGCCGTCGGGCGCCCTGACACGGCCCCACCGGCACGTCGGCTCTTCCGGGCTCTCCAGCCCCGCTGCCCTCCCCCGCTGCTCCGCGAGCGTCCGTGTTCGCGCCCGCGGCCCAGCGCGCACCGCACCGGACCCCCCACGTTCTCTGCCGAGGAATCCCGCATCCATGAACAGCGACAGCGACCTCCAGATCGCCGGCGACATCCTTTCCGTACAGCACCTTCTCCGCCCCGCGCCCGAGCACCCGGCCACGGTCGCCGAATTCGCCGGACTCGCGCGCTCCATCGCCGCCGACCGCGCCCAGTGGGCCCCGCTCGTGCGCTACGACGCGACCACCCGCTGGTACCACCGGCTGCGTACCGGGCCCGGCTACGAGGTGTGGCTGCTGTCATGGGTGCCCGGACAGGGCAGCGGGCCGCACGACCACGGGCAGTCGTCCGGGGTGCTGACCGTCCTGGAGGGCCGGCTCACCGAGCGCACCCGCCACGGCGCGCGGGAGCAGGCACCGGGCACTCAGCGAGTGTTCGCGCCGGGTTATGTGCACGAGGTGATCAATGATTCGCTCGAACCGGCGGTGTCCCTGCACATCTACTACCCGGGTCTGACCGAGATGCCCATGCACACCGCCCGGTGCGCCCCGGACGCCCAGGATGTCGTACGCGCCTGAGAAGCTTGTCGTTATGCGCATTGTGGTTCTGGCCGGCGGCATCGGCGGCGCCCGTTTCCTGCGCGGTCTCCAGCAGGCCGCGCCCGAGGCGGACGTCACGGTGATCGGGAACACCGGTGACGACATCCATCTGTTCGGGCTGAAGATCTGTCCGGACCTCGACACCGTGATGTACACCCTGGGCGGGGGCATCAACGAGGAACAGGGCTGGGGGCGTACCGACGAGAGCTTCCGGGTCAAGGAGGAGCTGGCGGCGTACGGGGTGGGGCCGGAGTGGTTCGGCCTCGGCGACCGTGACTTCGCGACCCATATCGTCCGTACGCAGATGCTCGCCGCGGGCTATCCGCTCAGCGCCGTCACCGAGGCCCTGTGCACCCGCTGGAAGCCCGGAGTGCGGCTGCTGCCGATGTCGGACGACCGGGTCGAGACCCATGTCGCCGTCGAGATCGACGGCGAACGCAAGGCCGTGCACTTCCAGGAGTACTGGGTGAAGCTGCGGGCCTCCGTGCCCGCGGAGGCGGTCGTGCCCGTCGGGGCGGACCAGGCGAAGCCCGCGCCGGGAGTGCTGGAGGCGATCGCCGCGGCCGATGTGATCCTGTTCCCGCCGTCGAACCCGGTCGTCAGCGTCGGCACGATCCTGGCGGTGCCGGGCATCCGGGAGGCCATCGCCGACGCGGGCGTCCCGGTGGTCGGCCTCTCCCCCATCGTCGGGGACGCGCCGGTGCGCGGGATGGCGGACAAGGTCCTCGCGGCGGTGGGCGTGGAGGCGACGGCCGCGGCGGTCGCCTCGCACTACGGCTCCGGGCTGCTGGACGGCTGGCTCGTCGACACCGTGGACGCGGGCGTGGTCGAGGAGGTCGAGGCGGCGGGCATCCGCTGCCGGGCCGTACCGCTGCTGATGACGGACGTCGACGCGGCGGCGGAGATGGCACGGCAGGCGCTGGCACTGGCCGCGGAGGTCACGGCATGAGTACGGACGTGGATCCGGGAGCGGTCGCGGCCTCCGGCACGGGAGCGGACGCGGACCCCACGACGGGTACGGGACCCCTGGCGCGTACGGGTACGGGACCTGCGACGGATACGGATACGGGCGCGGGTGCCGATGCCGGGGGCGCCGGCAGCGGCGGTGCCGGGGCGGGCCGGGTCGCGTACGAGGTCCGGGCGACGGCCGGACTGCCGGAGATCAGGCCCGGCGACGATCTCGCGAAGCTGATCGCCGCCGCCGAACCGGGGCTGACGGACGGGGACATCCTCCTCGTCACCTCGAAGATAGTGAGCAAGGCGGAGGGCCGGGTGCTGGCCGCCGAGGACCGCGAGGCCGCCATCGACGGGGAGACCGTCCGGGTGGTGGCCCGGCGCGGCGGTCTCCGTATCGTCGAGAACCACCTGGGTCTGGTGATGGCCGCGGCCGGGGTCGACGCTTCCAACACCCCCGCCGGGACGGTGCTGCTGCTGCCCGCCGACCCCGACGCCTCCGCGCGGGCCATCCGCGAGGGTCTGCGCGCCGCGCTCGGTGCCGATGTCGGCGTCATCGTCACGGACACCTTCGGACGGCCCTGGCGCAACGGGCTGACCGATGTCGCGATCGGCGCGGCCGGGGTGCGGGTCCTCGACGATCTGCGGGGCGGGACCGACGGTTACGGAAATCCCCTGAGCGCGACCGTCACCGCGATCGCGGACGAGCTCGCCGCGGCCGGCGATCTGGTCAAGGGCAAGGCCGAGGGCCTTCCGGTGGCCGTCGTGCGCGGCCTCGGGCATCTCGTGGGCGAGGCGGGCGGCGAGGACGGCGAGGGTGCGCGGGCGATGGTCCGCCCGGCCGCCGACGACATGTTCCGGCTCGGGACGTCCGAGGCGGTACGGGAGGCGGTCACCCAGCGCCGTACGGTCCGGGAGTTCACCGACGAGCCGGTCGACCCCGGCGCGGTGCGCCGCGCCGTCGCCGCGGCCGTCACCGCGCCCGCGCCGCACCACACGACACCGTGGCGGTTCGTCCTCCTCGAATCGGCCTCGTCCCGTGCGGAGTTGCTGGACGCGATGCGGGACGCGTGGATCGCGGACCTGCGGCGGGACGGCAAGTCGGAGGAGTCCATCGCCAAGCGCGTCCGGCGGGGCGAGGTGCTGCGCCGGGCGCCGTATCTGGTCGTCCCGTGTCTGGTGATGGACGGCTCCCACCACTACGGCGACGCGCGGCGCGACGGCGCGGAGCGCGAGATGTTCGTCGTCGCGACGGGCGCGGGCGTCCAGAACTTCCTGGTCGCGCTGGCCGGTGAGCGGCTGGGCTCGGCGTGGGTGTCCTCGACGATGTTCTGCCGTGACGTCGTACGGGACGTGCTGGGGCTGCCGGACGAGTGGGACCCCATGGGCGCGGTCGCGGTGGGGCACGCCGCCGCACCGCCGAAGGAGCGGCCGGTACGGGACGCGGGGGCGTTCATGGAAGTGCGGTAGCGGTGGCCGCCGGGCGGTGGGCGTCCGGGGTTCGGCGGCGGGACGTCGCCGCCGAACCCGTCGTCAGAGCAGGCCGATGTCCACGCGCGGCATCTTGGGGGTGCGGCGGGGCGGGGTCCGGCCGCTGAGGAGGATGAGGCGGGCGGCGCGGTGGCGCTGGCCCGCGTAGGGGGCGAGCAGTTCGAGCATCGCGGCGTCGTCGGCGTCGCGGTCGCCCGCGAGGGCGTACCCGACGATGCCCGGCAGATGCAGGTCTCCCACGGTGACGGCGTCCGGTGCGCCGTTGCTGCGCTGCACGGTCTCGGCGGAGGTCCAGGGACCGATGCCCGGGATCAACTCCAGGCGGGCCTGGGCCTGTTCGGGCTCCATCGCGGCGGCCTCCTCCATCCGGCGGGCCACCCGTACGGCCCGCAGGATCGCGGACGCGCGCTTGTTGTCGACGCCCGCGCGGTGCCACTCCCAGGACGGGATGAGCGCCCAGGCACGGGGCTCGGGCATCACATACAGCCCGGGACCGGGGAACTGGGCGGGGCCGGGCGCGGGTTCACCGTACTTCCTGACGAGCAGGCGCCAGGCGCGGTACGCCTCGTCCGTGGTGACCTTCTGCTCCAGGATCGACGGGATCAGGGACTCCATCACCAGGCCGGTACGGGTGAGCCGCAGGCCCGGCCGCCGGTGTCGCGCGAGCGCCACGAGCCGGTGCCGGGGGGTGAAGGCGGAGGGGTCGTCACCGTCGCCGAGCAGCGCCGGCAGACCGTCCAGCAGCCATGCCGCGCCCGGCCCCCACGCCTCGGCCGTGATGTCGCCGCCGGCCGGGGGGTGGATCCGCAGGGTGCCGGGGCCCTCCGGGGTTCGGGTGGCCCGCCATACGGACCCGTCCCGCGTCATCCGGAACGTCGGGTCGGCGGGTCCGCGCCGCAGGGGCGTGAGCACCAGCGCGAGATCGAGGGGAGCGGGCGGGGACCAGCGCCGCGTGTGCGTCCGCTCATGCCCGTGGGGCCGTGCGGTTGCCTGCCCGGGCAGACGTCCGGGGCCTGCGGCGCGGTGGCGGGGGGAGAAGCGGCCTGACACGGGGGTCCTCGGGGGTGGGGTACGAGTACGAGGGTAGGCGGTGCGGTGGAGGTGGGGGCGGGGGGTGTTCTCCTTCCGTCCTCGAACGCCGGACGGGCTGAGACGGTGGCCGCTGCCCGGGCCCCGGGCGGACGGAACGGTGGCCGCTGCCCGGGCCCCCGGGCGGACGGCTCAGATCGTGACCGCGCCCCGGGGCCCGCGCCCCGGGTGGCCGTGTCCCGAACCGTGACCGCACCACACCTCCACCACCGTCCTCAAACGCCGGACGGGCTGGAAAAGCCCCCCGGGGCCGGACGGGCTGGGAAAGCCCCCGCGCCCGTCACCGGGAGCCCGGGAGGGTGGGCTACTGGTCCGAGGAGAAGCGGATCGTGCCCGGGGCGAGTACCGCATCGCACCAGACCCGGGCGCCGTCCCGCAGCTCGTTGTCCGCGCCGACCGTCGCTCCGTCGCCGACGACGGTTCCGGACAGCGACACCCGGCGCCCCACGCGCGCACCCGCTCCGATCAGGGAGGAGGTGATCACCGCGCCCTCCTCGACCACCGCCCCGGCGAGGACGACGCTGCCGTCGACCATCGCGCCGGGAGCGACCGTCGCGCCCTCGCAGACGACCGTGCCACCGGTGATCTTCGCGTCCGGCGCGACGACGGCCGATTCGAGGATCAGCCGGTCACCGCACTGGCCGGGCACCGCGGGCGACGGCGCCCGCCCGAGGACCAGGTCCGCCGATCCCCGGACGAACGCCTGGGGCGTACCCAGGTCGAGCCAGTACGTGGAGTCGACCATGCCCTGGAGATGTGCTCCTGCGGACAGGAGGTCCGGAAAGGTCTCCCGCTCCACGGAGACCGGCCGCCCGGCCGGAATCGTGTCGATGACGGAGCGCCGGAAGACATAGGCCCCCGCGTTGATCTGGTCGGTGACGATCTCCTCGGGCGTCTGCGGCTTCTCCAGGAACGCCGTCACGCGCCCCTCGCGGTCCGTCGGCACCAGACCGAACGCCCTGGGGTCCTCCACCCGCGTCAGATGCAGGGAGACATCGGCCCCGCACGACTCGTGCGTCGCGACCAGCGCCCCGATGTCGAGCCCGGTCAGGATGTCCCCGTTGAAGACGAGGACCGGATCGTCCGGGCCCGACCCCAGCCGGTCCGCCACATTGCGGATCGCGCCCCCCGTGCCGAGCGGCTCCTTCTCGGTGACGTACTCCAGGTGGAGTCCGAGGGAGGACCCGTCGCCGAAGTACGGCTCGAACACCTCGGCCAGATACGAGGTGGCCAGGACTATCCGTTCCACACCCGCCGCCCGGGCCCGTGCGAGCTGGTGGGTGAGGAAGGGAACGCCCCCCGCCGGAACCATCGGCTTCGGCGTGTTGACGGTGAGCGGGCGCAGGCGGGTGCCCTTGCCTCCGACGAGGAGGATGGCTTCTGTCACCTTGTCGTCTCTGCTTTCCTGTTTCGGGCCGGAATGGGGCACGCGTTCGAGACCGGCCGGTGTGCGCAGCTGGGCCGGCACCTCGCGGTCAGCCGCGCCCCTGGTGTTTGGCAGAGGCGCTCCGGATGGTGCCGAGCTTGTTGTAGAGGCGGGTGCCGGGGCAGTCGGTCCGGAACCCGTCGCGGTGCCCGGAGATGACGTTGAAGCGGACGTTCCTGCCCTTCTTGTACTTGTCACTCCCCCCGGAGGTCAGCGTCACCTTGCTCTTCGGATTGGCGTTGAACAACCCGAGCTTCCAAGCGGTCAACCTGGACACCGCGTTCACGGCAGCCGTGGGCGGATTGCTGCGACTGTATGTGCCGAGCACGGCGATGCCCATGCTGTTTGAGTTAAATCCCAGGGTGTGAGCGCCCAGAACGGGCCTGGTCACGCCTCCCGCCCGGCCTTCGTAGATGTTTCCGCACTTGTCGACGGCGAAGTTGTAGCCGAAGTCGCGCCAGCCGCTGCTCACGACGTGGTAGCGGTAGATACTGCGGAGGACGGAGGGCGCCTGCTTGCAGGTGTATGCGTTTCCCGTGGAAGTGTGGTGTACAAAGGCCGCCTTCACGGTTTTGGTGTACACGAACCCCTTCTCGCGCAGGGATTCACTGGCGCCCCACTTCTTACGCGTGACGATGGCCGGGCGCGGTCCCACGTACTTCTTCTTCGCCGTGACGCCCTCGGGAGCGGCGGCCGCGTCCGCACCGGCCGCGGCGGGCGCTTCCGTGCGCGCCGCCGGTACCGCGGCGGGTTCCTGGGCGGCGACGGACGCCGGGATCACCGCGCGGGTCGTCGGCACGGGAGGCGGGCCCTGCGCCACGGAGCCCCCGGCCGGGGACACGGCCCCTTCGGCGGGAGACACGGATTCCTCGGCGGGTGCGGCGGGCGGCTCGGCGGCGGCACCCTCGGCGGCGGGCGGCTCAGCCGGTGCGACGGGCGGCTCGGCGGGCTCGGATTCCGAAGGCGCGGACCCCTCGGCAGGCACGGATTCCGAGGGCGCGGCGGGCGCCTCGCCCGGGTCGACCAGTTCGAGCCGCATTCCCCCCGGCAGCGGCGCCGACTCGCCCTCCTCGGATCTGACCCGTACCTCCACACCGTCCGACGCGCCCACCCACAGCGGGGCCGTGGCGCCCCGGAGCCTGCCCGACGAGCCCTCACGGGTGTCCGGGTCTGCGCCGTGCTCGGCGGTGTGGGTCTCGACGTCCTGCCAGGCGGACCAGACTCCGGAACCGGTCGCGCGCGTACGGACCTGAACCGTGCCGTGGAGTTCGGCCGAGGCGTCGCTCCACACGACGCCCACCAGCGAGAACGGCTTGACCCTGCGCTCCAGCAGGCCGTGCTCCTGGGCCGTCGGCCCCAGCGACCGGGTGGACGGCGACGACGACAGCGAGGGCAGTGGCAGCGACTGGGTGGAGCCGGGGACGTCCGGGACCTGGACGGCCTGGGGCGGGATGTTTCGTGGCGGCGCGGCGGCCGCGCCTGAGGTCAGCGAGAGGACAAGCGCGGCGGAGGCCGCGACACCGGTCGAAGAAGCCAGGAATCCACGCATGGATCGATCCTGAGACGGGGTCACCGACTCCGCTCGCTGGAATTCCCCGGAAAACTGACGGCTCATCGGTCCGACCGGTGGACGGGGCCCTGGGTCCGCCGCCCCGGCGGCACCCCTGCGCGTACCCTTTGCCGGGTGAACGCCAGCGACCGTACCCCCGCCGACCTGCTGCGATCCGCGCTCGCCTCGGATCCCGCGCGCCCTTTGACCACCTTCTACGACGACGCCACCGGTGAACGGGTGGAATTGTCCGTCGCCACCTTCGCCAATTGGGTGGCCAAGACATCCAATTTGCTCCAGGGAGATCTCGCGGCCGGTCCCGGCGACCGGCTCGCGCTGCTGCTGCCCGCGCACTGGCAGAGCGCGGTCTGGCTGCTCGCCTGCGCGTCGGTGGGGGTGACGGTGGACATCGGCGGCGACCCGGCCGACGCGGACCTCGTGGTCAGCGGCCCCGACACACTGGAGCAGGCGCGCGCCTGCCCGGGCGAGCGGGTGGCGCTGGCGCTGCGGCCCCTCGGCGGGCGCTTCCCGCAGCCCCCGCAGGGCTTCGCCGACTACGCGGTCGAGGTGCCGGGCCAGGGCGACCGCTTCGCCCCGTACGCCCCCGTCGACCCGGCCGCCCCCGCGCTCGCCGTCGACGGTACGGAGCTGAGCGGGGCGCAGCTGGTCGAGCGGGCCCGTGTCGACGCGGCGGAACTGGGACTGGTGGCGGGGTCCCGGCTGCTGACGGGCCGGGGATACGAGACGTGGGAGGGGCTGTCGGCCGGGCTGTACGCGCCGCTGGCGGCCGGGGCGTCGGTGGTGCTGTGCCGGAACCTCGACCGACTGCCCCCCGAGGACCTCCGGAAGCGGATCGAGAGCGAGCGCGTGACCAACACCATCCAGTAACAAGTGTTCATGGTGTGACAAAAGTCCAAAATCCACCCACATGGCCTACGGCAGAGCCGAGTCCCCGGGCTGGTTCTCCCGCTCCGGTGGATGATCGGCGATACGCGTGTTTCAACGCACAACCAAGCGCGAGGCTCAGCCGTCTAGTTCTGCGATCGGCGGTCCAGCGCGCCGCCGACGCCGTGAAGGATGGACGCAGAAGTGACGGACAGTGCCGGCACGCCGACCGGGCCCGATGGCGAGGCCGAGGACGAGCGCGCACCCGGCACGAATGCCGCCGAGTCCGCGCCGGCCGCGAGCACGCCCGACGACCCCGACGCCCCCGCCACCTCTTCCACCTCGGGCGACTCCGACAGCCCCGGCAGCCCCGACGCGCCCGGCACTCCTGAAGCGCCCACCGCCCCCGACAGCCCCGCCGCCGACGCCACCGCACCCGACGGCTCCACCACCCCCGCTCGCGGCGGTGCGCGCACCGGCGACCACGGCGACGATCACACTGACGACCACCCACCCGGCGAAAGTGATACGCATCACACCGCCACCCTGCCCGTGGAGCCCAAGGACGGTTCCCCGCCCCCCGTGGCCAAACGGAAGCGCCGGTGGGTGCGTTGGGCCGCGCTCGGCACCTCCGTGGTGCTGCTCGCCGCCTCCGGCACGGCCTGGTGGATCTACCGGAAGTTCGACGGCAACATCACCACCGACACCGGCACGGCCGCCGAACTGGAGGCGTACGAGAAGGAGCGGCCCCTCCCGATCGTGCTGAACGCGCAGAACATCCTGCTGCTCGGCTCCGACAGCCGGTCGGGCAAGGGCAACCGCAAGTACGGCCGTGACGACGGGGGCAGCCAGCGCGCGGACACCGCGATCCTGCTGCACATCGCCGCCGACCGGCAGACGTCGACCGCCGTGTCCCTCCCCCGCGATCTGATGGTGACGATCCCCAGCTGCCGCCGGCCCGACGGCACCCGCAGCCGCCGGCAGCTCGCGCAGTTCAACTCGGCGTTCGAGCGGGGCGGGGCGGCCTGCACGATCCGTACGGTCGAGAAGATGACGGGCGTGCGGATCGATCACCACATGGTGGTGGACTTCAGCGGCTTCAAGGAGATGGTCGACGCGGTCGACGGCGTCGAGATCTGCCTCAAGGAGCCGATCGACGACCGCGCCGCCAGGCTGAAGCTCCGCAAGGGCAGACAGACGCTCAACGGCGAGCAGGCCCTCGGCTATGTGCGCGCCCGGAAGTCCCTCGGCGACGGCAGCGACACCGAACGCATGAGCCGCCAGCAGCAGTTCCTGGGCTCCCTGGTGAAGAAGGTGCAGAGCAACGGCGTCCTGCTCAATCCGAGGAAGCTCTACGGAGTGCTGGACGCGGCGACCAAGTCGCTGACCACGGACCCGGGGCTCGACTCGCTGAGGGATCTCTACGATCTGACCCGTTCCATCCGAAGCATCCCCATCGAGGGTGTGCAGTTCCTCACGGTGCCCCGGCGGCCCTACTCGGGCAATCCGAACCGTGACGAGCTGGTGGAGCCGAAGGCGTCGCAGCTCTTCCAGCAGCTGCGCGAGGACACTCCCATCACGGTCGTACCGCCGGGGGGCCGGAACCGTTCCGAAAAGGGGACGGATTCCCACCGGAAGCCGGACGACACCGGTCCCGCCTCACCGTCCCCCACGCCCGCTTTCTCCGGAACGAATGCGGCGGTGGGCCTGTGTGAGTAAAGCGATGCCCAAAGCACAGGACCGCACCATACGGATTGGGCGGAATGCCCCCTTGTAAGGTGCGTAGAACTTGTCACGGGCGTCGCCCCGCGTTGAACTGGGCGGATAGTGTGGCGCGATCCGGTACACCGGCATACGTCGTGCACTGCTGGATCGAGAGACCAAGCGCCCACCGGGGGAGGCGCTTCGCGTGGCACCGACGGAGGATTCAGAAAACCGTGGATGCGCAGAGCCGTGGGCGGGCGGACGAGATCGACCCCGCCGACCAGTGGGTGCTCAACCCGCAGACCGGCAATTACGAATTGCGACTGGACCAATCCCCAGCGCAGTCGTCGCCGACGGCCCCCCCGGCCTCGTCGAGAACCTCCGGCAGGAGAACACCGGGACCCCGCACCTCTGAGGACGGCGCCTCCGCGGGCCACGGCACGGGAGACGGCCACGCGGAGGGCTTCCGGTCGGAGGGCTTCGCGTCGGAGGGCGGCCGCAGCGACACCCGCCGCGGCGACGGCAGGCGTGCGGAGGGCCGGCGCACCGACGGCCGCAGGGCCGCCGCTCCGGGCCGCGAGGTGCCCCCGCAGCGCTCGCGCCGCGCGGGAGACGCCTCGGGTGGCTCGAATCCGCCCACCGCGGGCCGCCGCAAGCGCAAGCAGCCCAAGTCCCGTAAGAAGAAGGTCCTGATGTGGACGGGCGGGGTGCTCGCCCTCGCCGTCACGGCCGGCGCGGTGGGGATCTATCTCGTGTACGACCACCTCGACTCGAACCTCAACACGGTCGACGTCGCGGGCGCGGGCACGGGCGGCTTCAAGAAGGACAAGGCCGTCAACATCCTCGTCATCGGCACCGACAAGCGGACCGGTGAGGGCAATGAGTCCTACGGCGACCGCAACAGCCCCGGGCACGCCGACACGACCATCCTCTTCCATGTCTCCAAGGACCGGACGAACGCCACCGCGCTCTCCATCCCCCGGGATCTGATCACCGACATCCCCTCCTGCGAGACGAAGGACGGAAACGGCACCAAGACGATCCCCGGCACGTCGAACACCCGGTTCAACGAGAGCCTCGGCCAGTCGGGCCGCGACCCGGGCTGCACCATGCGCACGGTCACCCAGATGACCGGCATCCCCGTCGATCACTTCATGATGGCCGACTTCAACGCGGTCAAGACGATGTCGACGGCGGTGGGCGGGGTCGAGGTCTGTCTCGCCAAGCCCATCAAGGACAAGGACTCGAAGCTGAACCTCCCGGCGGGCAAGCACGTCCTGAAGGGCGAGGACGCCCTGGCGTTCGTCCGGACGCGCCATTCGGTGGGCTTCGGCGGCGACCTCAGCCGGATCGAGATCCAGCAGCAGTTCCTCAGTTCCATGATCCGCAAGATGAAGTCGAGCGACACGCTCTCCAGCCCCACAAAGATGTGGGACCTGGCGGAGGCGGCCACCAGCGCGCTCACCGTCGACACCGGCATAGGCAGCATCAAGAAGCTTCAGGAACTCGGTATGGAGCTGGCGGAGGTGGATCCGAAGAACATCACCTTCGCCACCGTGCCGGTGGTCGACAACACGGACGGCGCGACGGTCCTCCTCCAGGAGAACAAGGCCAAGCAGCTGTTCTCGATGATAAAGAACGACACCTCGCTCACCGAGGTGAAGAAGACGGAGAAGGCCGCGGCGAAGAAGCCGGGACCGCTTCAGGGACCCAGGGCGAAGGCATCGGACGTCCGGGTGGCGGTCTACAACGGCAGCGAAACCTCAGGGGCGGCGTCCAGAACGCTCCAGTGGCTTCAGGAGGAGCCGCAGGGCGTGCTGAAGTCGAGCAACGAGGCCAACGCTCCGCAGAAGGTCGCCAAGACGATCCTGGAGTACGGCCCGAACCAGGCGGACCAGGCCCGCACACTCGCGGACCTCATGGGACTGCCTGCCTCGGCGATGAAGCAGGGCACGGAGAACGCGGTGGGCCGTGAGCCGATGAAGCTCACGCTCGGCGACGACTTCGAGGACGCGGGTATCCCCATCACCGGACCGGCGAAGGCGCCGGACGGTGTGCAGAAGGTCGAAGCGGACAAACAGGTGTGTGCCAAGTGACCCGGAACCAGCACCGGGCCACGCCGCCCGCATGACAGCAGGGGGCTCAGGGGTGGGAAAGAACAGCGTACGGGGGAAGGGGACCGAGGGCGGCGTCCGGAACCCCCGTGACCTCGGGTGGGACGACAGCCTGTACGACGACGGAAGTGACAGGGGCGAGAACACTTCCCGGCGTCGTACGAGGCGGTCCGCGACGAGGGGTGACGCGGACGGCGGCTCAGGGCCGCGGTCGTCCCGGCACCGCGGCACAGGCTCCCGCCGGGGCAGCCGAGGGGCACGCAGGAACGGCAAGCGCCGCGTGCTGAAGTGGGTCGCGGCCGTGCTGTCGCTGCTGATACTCGGCACCGCGGCGGCCGGATACCTCTATTACGAGCACCTCAACGGCAAGCTCAAGAAGGACGATCTGACGCTCGGCAGAAAAATGCCGGACCACAAGCCCAACGCCGACGGCCAGACACCGCTGAACATCCTGCTCATCGGCTCGGACGCCCGGAACTCCAAGGCGAACCAGAGGCTCGGCGGCGCGAAGGAGACCTTCGGCTCGAAGCCGCTCGCCGATGTGCAGATGCTGCTGCATCTGTCGGCGGACCGCTCCAACATCTCGCTGATCAGCATGCCGCGCGACACCATGCTGACGATCCCGGAGTGCGAGGACAAGAACGGCGAGAAGTACCCCGAGATCGCGTTCGGCCAGACGAACTCGTCGCTCGGACGCGGCGGTCCGGGGTGCACGGTCGCCACCTGGAACCATCTGACCGGCATCACCATCGACCACTTCATGATGATCGACTTCGCGGGTGTGGTGTCCATGGCGGACGCCATCGGCGGTGTCCCGGTCTGCGTCGAGAAGAACATCCGCTCCCGCACCAGCACCGGTGAGGGCTCCGGGCTGGAGCTGAAGAAGGGGACGACCCCCGTCAAGGGCGAGCAGGCGCTCCAGTGGCTGCGCACCCGCTACGGCTTCGGCGACGGCAGCGATCTCTACCGGGCGCGCGCCCAGCAGATGTACATGAACTCCATGGTCCGGGAGCTGCGGAAGAACGCCAAGCTCACCGACCCGAACAAGCTGCGCAAGCTCGCCGAGGCGGCCATCGACGCGCTCACCGTGGACAAGGGCATCGACTCCGTCAAAAAGCTCCTGGACATCGGCAATTCGCTCAAGAGCGTGCCGACCGGCCGGATCACGGCGACGACGATCCCCACCCGCTACTCGCAGCGGCCGGGCTTCGGCGCCAAGGTCGAACCGCTGCCGGGCGATGCCGAGGCACTCTTCGAGATGGTCCGCGAGGACATCCCGCTGGACGGCAAGGGCTCCAAGGCGCCGAAGAAGAAACCTTCACCCCCGGCCGTTTCCCAGGACCCGGCCGCCGCGCCCGGCGAGATCGCGGTACGGGTGCAGAACGGCACCGACGGCGACGGCATGGGCGCCGCGAGGGGCCGGGCCTCCGCGGTCGCCGGTCTCCTCGGCGGCAAGGGCTTCACCCAGGCGGTGGCCGACTCCTCCCGGAACCCGCAGGAGAAGACCGTCGTCCGTTACCACAGCGCCGAGTTGGAGGGGGACGCCCAGGCGGTCGCCAAGGCCCTCGGAATCCCGCTGTCGGCCGTGAAGAAGTCGGACAGGACCGACTCCATCACGCTGATCGTGGGCGCGGACTGGCGCCAGGGGGACACCTTCCCGAAGCCGAAGCCCAAGAGCAACAAGGCGCCGGCCAGCGCGAATCCGCTGGCCGGTGACGACGACAAAGCGTGCATGCCCGTCCAGGACGGCTTCACCTGGTAGAGCCCTCGCGCGACACAGCGCACGGCACACCGCGCCACGCGGCCCGGGAGGCGCCCCGGGCCGCGACCGGCACCCGGCGCGTCGGCGCGCCCGGACGCAAGACCGCTCGACGACGCCCCGCGCAACGACCCGATGCCCCGCACCGCGACCCGACCGGAGCGACGGCACGACGGCACCGCGACCCGACCGGTACCGCGACCCGACCGGAGCGACGGCACGACGGCACCGCGACCCGACCGGAGCGACGGCACGACGGCACGAGCAGGCGATACGGCCCGCCGATACGACCGCGTACGAGAAGGGGCCCGGGTGACGTCCTCACCCGGGCCCCTTCTCCCGTACGCGCACTCTCGCGCCGCCCGGCCGGCGGCCCCGGCGAGAGGCCCCCGGCCCCGGCGTCAGTCCCTCACGCCCGCCGGCCCCGGGCTCTCAGACCCGCCGGCCCCGGGCCCTCACGCGGACGCGGAGCTCTTCACCGACGGCCGGCGGCTCGCGATGACCTTCTTCGCCAGCGAGCGCGGGCTGGTCAGGAAGCCGTACCCCCACGACATGTGCATGGTCGCCAGCGCCACCGGGATCCGCAGCCGCGCCTTCAGCGGCAGCCCCTTGCCCGCCGGTACCGATCCGGCGGTGATCGCCGCCAGATACCCGCCGGGGATCACCAGCCCCCACGGCGTGAGCACCGCACCCACGACGGTCCCCGCGGCGATCGCGCAGAGGGCGACCGGCGGCGCGAGGTAGCGCAGATTGATGGAGCCCTGGTGGTAGCGGGCGACGACGTGCCGCCAGCGGCCGTAGTCCTTGTACTGCTTGGCGAGCGCACGCACCGAGGGCCGCGGCCGGTACTGCACCTTCAGCTCGGGCGAGAACCAGATCAGCCCGCCCGCCTCACGGATCCGGAAGTTCAGCTCCCAGTCCTGCGCGCGGATGAACTCCTCGTTGTACCCGCCCTGCTGCTCCAGCGCCTCACGCCGGAAGACCCCCAGGTACACGGTTTCGGCGGGACCGGCCGCACCCCCCGTGTGGAAGGCCGCGTTTCCGACGCCGACCTTCGACGTCATGGCGGCGGCGACCGCGTGCTCCCAGTCGTTCTCGCCCTCGGCGTGCATGATGCCGCCCACGTTCTGCGCCCCGGTCTCCTCCAGGAGCCGTACGGCGGTGGCGATGTAGTTCGCCGAGAGCATCCCGTGCCCGTCGACCCGGACCACGACGGGGTGGCTGGACGCCTTGATGGCGGCGTTCAGCGCGGCCGGGGTACGCCCGGTGGGATTGGGCACGGTGTGGACCCGGGGATCCTCCCGCACCAGCTCGGCGGCGATCTCGTCGGTACGGTCCGTGGACGGGCCGAGCGCGATCACCACCTCCATCTCACCGTCGTACTCCTGGTCGAGGATGTGACGGACGGAGTTGCGCAGATGCCGCTCCTCGTTGAGGACCGGCATGATCACGGAGACAGGGGGCGTGGCGTTCATCGCCCGCCACGTTACCGCGAATGGGGGACACGGACGCGCGGCGGCCGGTCGGTGCGACGGACTGCCGATCGTATGGGCCTACGGTGTGCTGGATTCGCCCTTGTAGCCCCATTCGCCCTCACTCGTCCGAGTCGCCCGCGGAGGTGTCCCCCTCGTGACCGTCCCGCCTCGCTCCCCCCGTTCCCGGACCCGTCCAGAGCCCCGGACACCACCGGCCACGCCCCGCCGGCCGGTCCGCCGGACGCGCTGGGGCCTGCGGGCGGCGACCACGCTCTCGGTCGTCGTGCTGGGCGCGGGCGCCGTCGGACACGCGCTGGTGACGAGTGTGGACACGGGCGTCAGCCGGGTCGACGCCTTCCGGGACATAAAGAACCGTCCCGAGGGCGGCCGGGGCATGAACCTCCTGCTCGTCGGCACCGACGGCCGCGACCGGATCACCAAGGGCGAGAAGCAGAAGTACCGCCTCGGCGGCGCGCCCTGCCGCTGCACCGACACGATCATGCTCGTGCACATCTCCGGCGACCGGGACCGGGCGAGCGTGGTGAGCCTGCCCCGCGACAGTTACGCGGAGATCCCCGCGCACACCGACCAGAACAGCGGCAAGGTCCACAAGCCGCACCCGGTCAAGCTGAACGCCGCGTACGCGGAGGGCGGGCCCTCCCTGACCGTGCGGACCGTCGAGCAGATGACCAAGGTGAAGATCGACCACTATCTGGAGGTCGATTTCACCAGCTTCATGAAGACCGTGGACGCGGTCGGCGGCGTGAAGATCTGCACCACCAGCCCGGTGAAGGACAAGTACACCGGGCTCGATCTCCCCGCGGGCACCCATCGGCTCAACGGCGGCCAGGCCCTCCAGTACGTCCGCTCCCGCCATGTCGACGGAGCGTCCGATCTGGGCCGTATGCAGCGCCAGCAGCGTTTCCTCGCGTCCCTGATCAAGCAGGCGAGCGGCAGCGGGGTCCTGCTGAACCCGGTGAGGTTCCGCGAGGTCGCCTCCACCATGCTCGGCTCCGTGCGCGCCGACCAGGACTTCGGTACGGACGAGATGCTCGCCCTCGGCCGGGCGATGCGCGGCTTCTCGGCGTCCTCGTCGGAGTTCACGTCCGTGCCGGTCGCCTCCATGGGCGAGGTCAAGGGCGTCGGCTCGGCGGTGAAGTGGGACCGGGCGAAGGCGGACCGCCTGTTCCGGATGATCCGCGAGGACAAGCCCCTCGCGAGCGTGCGCACGAAGAAGGCCGCGCCGAAGGCCAGGCTCGTGGACGTCTCCCCGCAGCAGATCCGGGTGCAGGTCTACAACGGCACCCGCAAGGACGGGCTCGGCCGCAAGGTCGACGACGCCCTGCGCTCGACGGGCTTCAACACGACCCGTGCCCCGCTCAACGGCGGCGGCCCTCCGGTCGCGCGCACCTTCGTCTCGTACGACCCCCGCTGGGACCGGTCGGCGAAGTCCCTGTCCACCGCGCTGAACGGCTGCGAGATGCGCCCCGTGAAGGGCCAGGGCCAGACCCTGCGGGTGACGGCGGGCACGGACTTCAAGGGCGTGGTCCCGGTACGGGCGGAGGACGCGTACCAGGGCGAATTCGGAGCGGTGACGGGCGACCAGGTGGTGTGCCCGTGACAGTCGCGTGCCCGTGACTCAGGGCTCCGGCACGTACGAGGCCGGTGACGTACGGGGTCCGGCATGTACGGGACCGGTGACGGACGGGACCGGGTCGCGTACGGGCACCCCACCCCCCCTGCGGGCGCCGTCAGTCGTCCATGCCCTCCGCCGCGCGCTTCTCGCGCAGCTCCCTGATCGCCCGGCGGCGGGCGAGCCGGTGGGTACGGCGGATCTGGGCCTCCTGGTAGCGCCGCCGGTCCCGCTCGGTCTCCGGGACCACCGGCGGTACGGTCCGGGGCTTGCCGTCCTCGTCCACCGCCGCGAAGACCAGATACGCGGATCCGACCTGCTGCGCGGGCGTCGACTCGTTCCAGCGCTCGGCCATGACCCGTACGCCGACCTCCATCGACGACCGCCCGGTCCAGTTCACCTGGGCCTTCACATGGACCAGGTCACCGACCCTCACCGGCTCCAGGAAGACCATCTCGTCCATGGAGGCGGTGACGGCGGGCCCGCCGGAGTGCCGGCCCGCGACCGCGCCCGCCGCGTCGTCCACCAGTTTCATGATCACGCCACCGTGGACCGTCCCGAGGAGGTTGGTGTCACTGCCGGTCATGATGTGACTGAGGGTGGTACGCGAGGCGGAGGTGGGCTTGCCCGGAACCGCCGGCTCCGAGCGCTGGGCCTGAGCTGTCATGCTCTCCACCCTAAGCGGGTGTCGCACACACGTCCCCGAGCGGAGACCTGGCAGGTGCATTGCATCAGCTTGGCAACAGCCCTGACCCGAATCCCGGGACTCCCTGTCGGCGCCGAAGTGTGACCCGGCACACTTGTCGCCATGAATCATCGGCCCGATGGATACGGACGCGGCAGCCAGGGCGAACAGCCCGAAGGCGCTCGCGTAATGCGCCATGTGCAGCGACGACCGGTCCCGCAGCAGCAGTCTCAGGGGTACGACGGTGATTCCGCCCCCTATGACAGCGGCTACAACACGGGCCAGGTATACGGAACCCCCTCCCCCCGAGGTCAGGGCCAGGGCAGCGCCCCCGGCTACGGCCCCGGACAACCGCCGACCGGACTGCCCGCGGCCCCGCCCGGCGCCGACCCCTACCGGCAGCCCCCGAACTGGCGCCGCCGCATCAAGATCGGCTCGCTGGTCCTGGTGGTGACCTTCGCCGCGGTCACCATAGGCACGTACTTCTGGGCCGACTCCAAGGTCCGGCGCGAGGTCGATCTCTCCAAGGTCATCGAGCGGCCGAAGGAGAACGACTGCACCACCTATCTGATCGTCGGCTCCGACAGCCGCGAGGGCATGTCCTCCGCCGACAAGAAGCGGCTGCGCACCGGCTCCGCCGAGGGCAAGCGCACCGACTCGATGATGATCCTCGCCGACTGCTCCAGCGGCGCCACGATGATCTCGCTCCCCCGTGACTCGGACGTCGAGATCCCCTCCTTCAAGGGTTCCGAGTCCGGCAAGCTCTTCCCGAACCAGGGCCGCCGCGTCAAGCTCAACGCCGCGTACGCCGAGGACGGGCCCGAGCTGCTGGTCCGTACCGTCGAGCACAACACCGGCCTCCGCATCGACCACTACGCCGAGATCGGCTTCGCCGGCTTCGCGAGCATCGTGGACGCGATCGGCGGGGTCGAGATGGACATCCCGAAGGCGTTCAAGGACAAGAAGTCCGGCGCGGACTTCCAGGCGGGCAAGCAGACGCTCGACGGTGAGCAGGCACTGGCGTTCGTCCGCACCCGGTACGCGTTCGCCGAGTCCGACCTCGCCCGGACGAAGAACCAGCAGAAGTTCCTGGCGGCCCTCGCCAGCCAGACGGCGACCCCGAGCACGGTCCTCAACCCCTTCAAGCTCTACCCGGTGATGGGCGCGGGCCTGGACACGCTGATCGTCGACAAGGACATGTCCCTGTGGGACCTCGGTCAGATGTTCTTCGCGATGAAGGGCATCACGGGCGGCGACGGCGCCTCGATGAACATGCCGATCTCGGGCAGCCGGGGCGGGAACCTCGTCTGGGACAAGACGAAGGTGCAGCAGCTCGTGAAGCAGATCCAGAACGACGAGAAGGTGACGGTCACCAGCAACTGACCCGCCTGTCAGGGCCTGTCTGCCAGGGGACCCGTCCGGCTGCCCGGTGGTACATCGGGGGAGGCAGCCGGACGGGTTTTCCGCGCCCCAGGCCGGGGGGTGAGCGTGGGGGTGGCGCTTCCCCGCCACGGCCGGGTGCGGTGGCCCGATCCGCGCGCGGACTCAGCGCAGCCGGTCGTCGATCTCCGCCTGGAGCCGGTCGTACTCCGGGCTCGCGCGGATCGCGTCGTACTCCGGGTCCGAGAACTCGAAGCAGTGCCCTCCCGGATGCCCGGCGAAGAGCGTGCAGGCGTCGTTCCCCGCACCCGAACGGCCGTTGTCCGCAGGGCAGTCCGGGAGTACGGTCACGCACTCCGGCTCGGTACCGGGTTCCCAACGCGTCCACACCTCGCCCCGGGAGGCGTCGGCCAGTTCGCGTACGAGGGTGAAGTGCGGCCCGTCCGTATGCGCTTCGAGCGCGCACCGGAGCCCGGTGACGATCTCCATCGGGTGGGCGGGTTCGTCCGGCACGATGTCCAGCGCCAGCACGATCGTACGCAGCGGGAGTATCGCGGTGGCCGCGCAGATATGACGCGGGTTCTTCCGTTCCGCCATGCCCGCCCTCATCTTCCCTGCCGGCTCTGGGCATTGGCCTCCGCGACGGCGGCGCTCATGGCGTCGGACTGCGCCGCCGGTCTCAGATCCCCGGGCAACGCGTCCCACTCCCGCCCTCCATTGAGCGGCCTGAGCTGAACCCGCAACCCGATCGTGTCCATGACCCGGCCCACCTTCCGCGTGCTGGCGTCTATGACCACGTCGCCGGGTTCGGGGGCGTAGGGACGTGGTCGCGCGGATTCGTCGTCCGGCATTAAGGTGCACACCTCTTTCCACTACGTGTAAGCGGGGGTGTACAGAGTGCAATAGAGGCGGATATCTTCGGAAGAGAATGGCGGTCCAATCACCAAGTTGGGCGCAGCGGCATATGCCTACGCGTCTGACCTGTAGAGATACACAGCCACCACGGATTTGCAGACCCCTGGGCGAAGGAGAGGCATATGCCTGGACAGCGCGAAGGTGACGGAACGGCTGCCAAAGCAGTGAGTGATCCCCGGCGCGAGTTCGCGGAAGCGCTTCGGGATGCGCGGGAGTTACGGCTTGCGGGCAAGTGGACCCAGGCGCAACTCGCCAGAGAAGTACGGACCTCAAGCTCAACGATCTCGCGCATCGAGGGGAGCGATTTCCCAATCCCGAGCAATCTCCCGGAGATCTTCGATCAGATTTTCGAGACCGACGGAAGGTTCAAAGATCTGTACGAGCGAATCCGTGAGCAAGGATACGTGGCACACGCTCAGCGCCGAATGAAACTGGAAACCACGGCGGTCGCCATTGCGGAGTGGTCGCAGACAGTCGTACCCGGCTTGCTCCAAACACCTTCGTACGCCCGCGCGCTGTTCCGAGCGGGCAAGCCTCGGGCAGCCAACGACGAGATCAAGGCCCTGGTACGGGCCCGCATGGAACGCCAGGAACTCTTCCAGCGCAAGTCACCGCCAGATTTCTCGGCAGTCGTTTGCGAGTCGGTGATCAGACGCAATGTCGGGGGTGCTGACGTGATGCGAGAGCAGTTGGCCGTGCTTCTCTCGCACGGGAAACGCCCCACCAGCGTGGTGCAGGTGCTACCCCTGGGCGCCAGCTGTCACGCCCTGATGGATGCTCCAGTGTCGATCCTGACCACGGCGAGCGGGACGGTAGTCGTGCACACGGAGGGCATCAGATCGGGCTCGATGATCGAGGAGCCCGGAGACGTACGGCACTTGAGTCGGTCATACGATGTGGTAACCGCATCAGCGCTTTCACCTGACGCGTCCGCAGAGCTGATACTCAAGGTGATGGAGGCACTGTGACTCCGAACGGTTCCGTCCGCTGGATCAAGTCCAGCTACAGCAGCCAGGAAGGCGGCAACTGCCTGGAGTGGGCCCCCACTTACGCACAAGGTCACAGCACCGTCGCCATACGCGACAGCAAAAATCCTCACGCACCGTCCCTGACCTTGGAAGCGTCGGCATGGTCGCCCTTCGTCTACGCGATCAAGAACGGCGGACTCTCCGGCACGGAGGCACTGTGACTCCGAACGGTTCCGTCCGCTGGATCAAGTCCAGCTACAGCAGCCAGGACGGGGGCAACTGCCTGGAGTGGGCCCCCACTTACGCACAAGGTCACAGCACCGTCCCCGTACGCGACAGCAAACCCCCCCACGCGCCCGGCCTGGCCTGCAAAATGCCGGCGTGGGCGGCATTTGTCGAAGCCATCAAGGACGGCCGTCTCACCGCACACTGAGCATGGCGAAGCACGGGTGCCCCGGGCCGGAGGAAATCGGCGCCGGGGCACTTTTCTGTGTGGGGGCAGCCGGGGTGGGCCGCAACTTTCCCGTGAGGTCACCGCACTGGAACGGGCAGGAGTCACCGGTTCGGGGCTCCCGGTGCCAGAAGGTGCCAGGCGTGGGGAGGCTAACGCGTGAACGACATCAAGGCGCTTCTGGAACGCGCCGTCGAGGACAGCGGGGAGTCCACCGTCACCGTCGAGGCGATATTCGCGGCGGCGATGGCGAGGGGGGCGGTGAACCCGTGGCGGCGCAGGGTGGCGGTGGGCGGGGCGGTCGTGGCGGTGATCCTGGTGGGCGCGGTCGCCGTGCCGATGCTGGAGGAACCGGACGGGGAGGACACATCCCCCGTCACACGGGGGAACAGCGCCCAGGACACCCGGGGAAAGCGGCAGGCCCAGAGCCTGCTCCGGCTGCTGGGGGAGAACATGCCGGGCCTGGTGAGCGTCGAGAAGGTGCGGTCCGGGCCGATGCGGGTACTCCGGATGTCCGGCCCCCCGGGGCCCGCCCCCACGCCCTACCAGGAGCTGGGGCCGCTCGACGGGGACTTCCTGATCGGCAGGAAGCTGAACGGCAAGAAGGTGTACACCGCGCTGAGCGTCTCGTATCTGGACCGGGAGGCCGTCGCCCGGGCCACCGGCGGCACGGGCGTGCCGAAGGATCTGTGCGCGCCCCTCAGGCGGGCCAGGAGCGTCGACTGCGTACGGCAGGAGCTGCCCGGCGGACGGGTGCTCACCTCCTGGCTGGGGGCGAGGGCGGATGAGCCCTGGGGCACGCCCTGGAGCTTCGAGCACATCGGGCGCCTGACGTTCCCGGACGGCGGGGTGCTGATGCTCTCGGACGGCGCGTACGCCTCGGACAACAGGATCTTCACCATCCTGCGCCCCCACGGGAAGGTCGAGCCGAAGAAGGTCGAGCCGTCCGGCCCCGGGATGAGCTCCGGCAGTCTGGACTTCGTGCCGCTGACCCGCGCACAGGTGCGCGAGCTGCTGCTCCGGCCCGAGTTGCTGCCGAAACCGGGCGGTGCGGGCGTTTCCGGCCGGCCCCTGGTGCTCCGGGACTGACGCGTACGCGGGCGTTCCCGTCGCTGGGGTCCTGGGTTCGCGCCGTGGCCGGAAATGTGGCTGGTGTGGCCACTGTTGGCCATGTGGCGTACTCCGGCTGTTGGCCGTATGTTCAGCCCGTCGTTGCGGATGTGCCGCACGCTCTGCCGGAGCGCGCGCATCCCCACCCGTCCCCATGAGACGAAGGATCGGCCACCTTGCCTACGCATTGGCACAGAGCAGCCCAGATCGCCGCTGTCGCCTTATCCGTCCTCGCCGTCGGCCTGTCCGCTGCCCCGGCCCCCGCGCACGACCGGTCGTCGGAGCGGATCCACGAGGTGGATCCGAGCGGCGGCCCGGGCGACCGGATCGGGCTCGACGGCGGCTGCGCCGACGGCACCGCCGCCCCCGGCATCACAACCGCCGCCGCCGAGGGGGTGGCCCTCGCGTGCACCGCCGGAAGCGGCAAGGTACTCCCCAACGAGGTCTGGCCGGGCGGGGCGTCGGTCACCGAAGCCGACACCGCCAATCTCTTCGGCGGGAACCTCAGCGGCCTGTCCTTCGAGAGCACCGATGTGCTGTGGGCGGTGAACAACGGCCCCGCCAAGCTCTACCGGCTGGTGCCCGACGGCCCGCTCTGGAGCCCCGACAAGGGCGGCTGGTCCTCGGGCAAGGCCCTGCGGTACGCGACCGGCAGCGCGGAGCCCGACGCGGAAGGCGTGGTCGTCACCCCCGACGGCCTGTTCGTGTCCACCGAGGGCGACAACGGCCAGCTCGGCACCGGCACTCCGAAGATCCTCCGCTTCGACGCCTCCTCCACGGCATCCTCGCTGACGGCGACCGGGGAGTGGAATGTCTCCTCCGATCTGCCCTCCGTGCCCGCCAACAAGGGCCTTGAGGGCATCGTATGGATCCCGGACACCTTCCTGACCTCGCAGGGCTTCCGTGACGAGCGCACCGCCGCGCTCTACGACCCCGCCTCCTACCCCGGTCACGGCACCGGCCTGTTCTTCACCGGCCTGGAGACCAGCGGCACGATCTACGCCTACGCGCTCGACCTGAGCGGGGGCGGATTCACCCGCGTCGCTTCGTTCGACAGCGGTCTGCTGTCCGTGATGGCGATGGAGTGGGAGCCCGCCACCGGCCGCCTCTGGGCAGCCTGTGACAACCACTGCCAGGGCGGCATGACCACCCTCGGCATCAACGCCCAGGGGCAGTTCGCGGCCACTCACGCCTACGACCGGCCGATCGGCCTGCCCGACTACAACCACGAGGGCTTCGCCATCGCCCCCCAGGCAGCCTGTATCGGCGGCCAGAAGCCCGTCATCTGGGCCGACGACAAGAACAACGGCGGCCATGCCCTGCGCGCCGGCACGCTGGACTGCACCGGTCCGGTGACGTCCGGGGCCGGTTCCGGAGCCGGGGCGCGGTAGTCCAGCGCCTCGGCCGCACCGGGGCGGGACGGTGGCCGGGGGCCACGGGCTCAGGCAGTGCCGGGACCTGGGCCCGGGCCTCGACGGCCGGGGTGACCGGCCCAGCCGCACCCCGCCTCACGGGAGGGAACGCTCGCTCCCATCCCCTCCGGTACTCCCGAGCGCGGTCGGCCACGGCGCCCCATCGCACCAGAGCATCAGAGCACCACCGGATGGTCCGGTGTCACCGGATGGTCCGGGGTCTACGGCGGGCCGGAGCCGTGGAGCCAGAAGGCGCCGTAGACGGCCGCGATCGCCGCCGCGGCGGAGATCACCGCCCAGGCCGCCGCCGCCCTCGTTCGCGCGAGGGCGGCGGCGAGGGGAACGAGGAGCGGGAAGGCGGGCATCAGAAGCCGGGGCTTGGAGCCGAAGTAGCCGGAGGAACACAGGGCGAGGGCGACGACGATGCCGCCGTACACGAGCCAGGGCAGCGGCTGGCCCTGCCGTACGCACGCCCAGCAGAGCCTGAGCAACAGCAGGACGCCCACGAGGAGCGCGACGCCCGCGAACGGGGTGGGCCCGGTGATCAGTCCGCCGGTGAAGCGGGCGAAGGCGAGACCGCCGTCGAAGCCGTTTCCCCAGGCGCCCTGTACATCGAGGTAGCCGAGGAGGCTTCCGGTGCGCTGTCCCACCCACAGGATGTATCCGGCGGCGCCGAGCGGAGCCAGCGCGGCCCCCAGGAGGATGCGCTTCCTGGCGGCGGAGTGACCGGAGGCGCCGGGTTCGGCAAGCTCGCGCCAGGCCAGGGCGGCCGCGACCCACACCGCCGCCGTGACGGCGAGCCCCACGGGCCGGGTCAGCCCCGCGAGGGACGCCAGGAGTCCGGCGAGCGGCCAGTTCCGCCGTACCGTCGCCGCGTACAGCGCCCAGGCCGACAGCGCGACGAAGAGGGACTCGCTGTACGCCATCGACTGGACGATGCTCACCGGCAGCGCGGCCCACAGCGCGACGGTGAAGAGCGCCGTGCGGGACCCGTAGAAGTGCTCGACCAGCCGGAAGATGCCCCAGGCCGCCGCCATCGACGCGACCGCGCTGATCAGCAGTCCGGCGTCGGCGGGCCCGAGCGATGTGAGGGCCGTCACCGTCCGCTCCAGCCACGGCAGCAGCGGAAAGAAGGCCATGTCGGACAGCACCCGTCCGTCGGGCGCCGTCAGGGTGAAGTCGTAGCCGTGCTCGACGACCCGTACGTACCAGAGGGAGTCCCAGCGCATCGAGAGCAGCTCGCGCGCGCTCCTGTCGGAGGCGTACGCCCACCCGGCCAGTACGGCCAGGCACAGGGCCCGGATCCCGGCGAAGACCGCGAGAGGCAGCAGTACCGGCCTCACCGCATCCGGGGCGCGGCCCGGCCCGATCGTCATCCGTACGCTCATCACCACAGGTCCCCGGTCCGACCCGCACCTTATCGCGGCGTCACGGACGGCGGCCGGGCGGCTGTGGCCCACCCTCCGGCCCGGGACCCGGAACCGGACGGCCTACCGGCCGGACGCCCCGCCCGGCGGAGGGGACCTCAGCGCCCGCACGGCGGCCACGGCCATGGGGGAGAAGCCGCCGACGATGAGCGTGGCGAAGACCAGGGCGATCCAGCGGAACGGGTCGTCGCTGCCGAGAGCCATGACGACCAGCACCACCTCTCCCGCCACCACGAGCACATACCCGAGCAGCAACACCACCAGTGTGAACCGCACGCCCGCATCCCCCGTCGGTCAGTCCCCCGTACGCCCCGTCGACCCCACCCATGCTACGGGCCCCGGCGCGGCCCAACTACGGCCTGCCTGCTGGCGGTTGAGGACCCGCCGGGATCGGGAACGGGGTCTCCGCGGCGGCCGATTGCCCCCACACGCCCAAGCCCGGCGGCTGCGGCCCCGGTGGGGGACGGATCTGGTTTCAGAAGGCGCGGCGGGTGCCATGCAGGATCCTCGCCATGACGCTCCGCTGGACCTGATGCGTACCCCCGTAGATGGGGGTTTACGGCAGGGACGCCACCGCATCCGCTATCAGAGAACGTGCCGTCGCTCCCCTCGCGGCCTCCTGTGAGAGCCTCTCAAAGGCTCGGGAGTACAACTCGACCTGGCTGGGCTGTATGAGCGTGGAAGCAGCATCCAACGTGTCCGCGTGCACCCTGGCGTCATCGAAGATCGTGAAGGTCGGTATGGGCCACATGCTCCGTTGTGCCGAGAACGGGACGACGCCCACGGCGACATTCTGAAGGTCCATGACCCCGAGCAAGTGACCAAGCTGTGCCGCCATGGTTTCAGCGCTGCACAGCCGGTACCGCAACACCGACTCCTCCAGCACGAATGAGAACCGGCGGGCACCATTTCTCAGCACCGCGTTGCGCCTCATCCGGGCCGCCACCGCATCGCTCACGTCATCCGGGGTTCCCCGGAAATCTGCGATGGACGTCAGCAGGTCAGCCGCGTATCCGGGGGTCTGGAGGAATCCGGGAATCACGTCGGAGACGTAGACGCGGAACATCTTGGTCTGCCGGTACAGATCCCCAGTGGATTCTTGCAGGCGCCGGAGACCGCTCCGCTGGAGTCGCCTCCACTGCACATGAGCATCGGCGGACTGTCGGTTTGCCGCGATCAAGTCGGGGGCCTGGCCGTCAGCGGCACAGGCTCGGCACCACGCTCGGATGTCCGTGTCGGAGGGAGGCGTCTTTGCGTTCTCGATCCGGGATGACTTCGACTCTGACCAACCGCACCTCACGGCCAGCTCCCGCCCGCTGATCCCCACATCCTTCCGGATCTCGCCCTGATCCTGCACACGAACCTGTACGAGAAGCTGTGCGACCGTCTGGGGCGGTTCGTGCACCACTGGCCCGAGCGTCCCAGCGCCGAGCACCACGACGAGCACGCGCTCACTCGCACGGTGGCCGTCATCGAACAAGCCGGACACACCGTGGACGGTGAGTTGTGGACGGGCCCGACCAATGCCCGGGTCTCCGTGGCGGCCAATTGCTCCCACACGCCCAAGCCCGGCGGCTGCGGCCCGATCAATCCGGGCAAGTGCGCTTCGCACTGCTCGGGAGGGGACTGTAGCTAAGGGCTGTCCCGCAACGCCCGCCGGGGATTGCGGGACAGCCCTTAGGCTGGCCGCCGGCAGAGGGAAGGTGGAAGCGTGGACGCTGAGCAGGCCCGACATGTTGGCGCCGTGCTGAGGCGGTTGGGCATCTCCGGAGTAGTTGCACCAGAGGACCCGGAGAACACGGCGGGAGGATGGCGTGTGTACGACAAGGCCGACCCCGCCTCACGACGGGACGTGACCGCTGACGCGCTGGCATGTGTGGCCGCCACGTTCCCGGAGGAGAAACCGGGTTCAGGACCGACGCGGGGATTCATCGTCCCGCCCAAAGGCGAGTGACCGCCATGCCGACGCAAGGCGCGGATGATCCCGCAGAGGCGTCAGAGGTCGTCTGAGTCACGGACGGCGACAGCCCCCGGCATGATGCCGGAGGCTGTGTCGCTTGCGCTGGTCAGCAGGCGTTCCATGTCGCTGGATCCCCAGGATTCCCCCAGCGTGACGACCGGAAACGGCCTGATCGGGCCGCGGCGGGCGGGAGCCGGGAGAGTCCCTTCGGGCCCTCAGAACCACCTCTGACGCGCAATCACCCCGCTAGGGCGTGTATCGAAAGTAGCGCCGTCCGCCCGGAGGGCGGGGCCTGCGGCGTCCGGTGCGTGCAATCGCAAGGCGGAGGGTCGCCCTCGTACTGGACGTACTTGGGCGATTCCGACAACGCAGCGAGTGTGCGTGCTGGGCGTCGCAGGCCAGGCGGGACTTTCGATACACGCCCTAGGGAAGGTTCCTCGCCATCACGATCCGCTGCACCTGGTTCGTGCCTTCGTAGATCTGGGTGATCTTGGCGTCGCGCATCATGCGCTCCAGCGGGTAGTCGCGGGTGTAGCCGTAGCCGCCGAGGAGCTGGACCGCGTCCGTGGTGACCTCCATCGCGACGTCGGAGGCGAAGCACTTGGCGGCGGCGCCGAAGAACGTGAGGGTCTTCTCCTCGCCCCCGGCGCTGACACGCTCGGACTTGGCCGCGGCGGAGTAGGTGAGCTGGCGGGCGGCCTCCAGCTTCATGGCCATATCGGCGAGCATGAACTGGACACCCTGGAAGTCGCCGATCGGCTTGCCGAACTGCTTGCGCTCCTGGACGTACCCCTTGGCGTAGTCGAGCGCGCCCTGGGCGATGCCGAGAGCCTGGGCCGCGATGGTGATACGGGTGTGGTCGAGGGTCTTCATCGCGGTGGCGAAGCCGGTGCCCTCCGCGCCGATCATGCGGTCGGCGGGGATACGGACGTTGTCGAGGTAGACCTCGCGGGTCGGGGAGCCCTTGATGCCGAGCTTCCTCTCCGGGGCGCCGAAGGAGACGCCCACGTCGCCCTTCTCGACGACGAACGCGCTGATGCCCTTCGACCGCTTCTCCGGGTCGGTGACGGCCATGACCGTGTAGTACTCGGAGACGCCGGCGTTGGTGATCCAGCGCTTCACGCCGTTGAGGACGTACGTGTCGCCCTCCCGTACCGCCCGGGTCTTCATGCCCGCCGCGTCGGAGCCCGCTTCCGGCTCGGAGAGACAGTACGAGAACATCGCGTCGCCCTTGGCCAGCGGGGCGAGGTACCTGCGCTTCAGCTCCTCGGACCCGGAGAGGATCACCGGGAGAGAGCCGAGCTTGTTGACGGCGGGGATCAGGGAGGAGGAGGCGCAGACCCGCGCGACCTCCTCGATCACGATGACCGTCGCGAGGGCGTCGGCGCCCGCGCCGCCGTACGCGTCGGGTACGTGGACCGCGTGGAGGTCGTTGGCCACCAGGGCGTCCAGGGCCTCCTGCGGAAAGCGCGCCTCCTCGTCCACCTCCGCCGCGAACGGCGCGATCTTGGCCTCGGCGAGCGAGCGGACGGCGTCCCGGAGCATGTCGTGCTCATCGGACGGGCGATACAGGTCGAAGTCAGCCGATCCGGCCACTGTCTCTCACTCCCCAGTGCACTCATTACCGTTAAGTAACCAATTTTAGAGGCCAGGCGGCACACGGGCATACGTGAGCTGTGCGACAGCCCGGTGGCGGGCCTGCCTGCGGCCCGCGAGCACGCGGATATGCTCGGGACGCATCCGCCTGATCCCCCTTGGAGTACCCCATGGCCCTGAAGATCACCGTGATCGGCACCGGCTACCTCGGTGCCACCCACGCCGCGGCCATGGCGGAGCTGGGCTTCGAGGTCCTCGGGCTCGACATCGTGCCCGAGAAGGTCAAGATGCTGTCGGCGGGCCGGGTCCCCATGTACGAGCCGGGGCTGGAGGAACTGCTCGCCCGACATGTCGCCGGGATCGAGGGATCCAGCGGGCGGCTGCGGTTCACGACCTCCTGGGACGAGGTCGCGGACTTCGGCGATGTGCACTTCGTCTGCGTGAACACCCCGCAGAAGCACGGCGAGTACGCCTGCGACATGAGCCACGTCGAAGCGGCCTTCTCCTCGCTCGCACCCCGGCTGAAGCGGTCGGCCCTGGTCGTCGGCAAGTCCACCGTCCCGGTCGGCAGCGCGGCCCGGCTGGCTCAGCTGCTGCGTGAGCAGGCGCCCGGCGATGTGGAGCTGGCGTGGAACCCCGAGTTCCTGCGGGAGGGCTTCGCCGTGGGGGACACCCTGCACCCGGACCGGATCGTCGCCGGAGTCGAGAGCGAGCGCGCGGAGAAGCTCCTGCGGGAGGTGTACGCGGCCCCCATCGCCCAGGGGTCGCCCTTCGTGGTCACGGACTTCCCCACCGCCGAGCTGGTCAAGACCTCCGCGAACTCCTTCCTCGCGACCAAGATCTCCTTCATCAACGCCATGGCCGAGGTGTGCGAGGCCGCGGACGGCGATGTGGTGAAGCTGGCGGAGGCCATCGGCTACGACGAGCGCATCGGCGCCAAGTTCCTGCGGGCCGGGATCGGCTTCGGCGGTGGCTGTCTGCCGAAGGACATCCGCGCCTTCATGGCGCGGGCCGGGGAGCTGGGCGCGGACCAGGCGCTGACCTTCCTCCGCGAGGTCGACTCCATCAATATGCGGCGGCGCGGTCATATGGTCGAGCTGGCGCGGGAGGCGGTCGGGGGCGAGACGTTCCTCGGGAAGCGGGTCGGGGTGCTGGGCGCGACGTTCAAGCCGGACTCGGACGACGTACGCGACTCGCCCGCGCTGAACGTCGCCGGGCAGATCCATCTCCAGGGCGGTCAGGTCACCGTCTACGACCCCAAGGGCATGACCAACGCGCGCGGGCTCTTCCCCACGCTCGGTTACGCGGACTCGGCGCTGGAGGCCGTCCGGGGCGCGGACGTGGTGCTCCACCTCACCGAGTGGCGCGAGTTCCGGGAGCTGGACCCGCAGGCGCTGGGCGCGGTGGTGTCGAGCCGGATCGTCCTCGACGGGCGCAATGCGCTGGACGGGGCGGTGTGGCGTGAGGCGGGGTGGGTGTACCGGGCGATGGGGCGGCCCTCCGCGTAGGGGTTCGGTCGGGGGGTACGGGTGGGCGTCGCGCCTGCGGGGCGCGGGTCCTTGTCGGGGGCGCTGCCCCCGATCCCCCGCGCCTCAATCGCCGGCGGGGCTTGTTTTTGCTGCCCGTCCCCGTCAGGGGTTCCGCACCCGAGGCGCGGGTCCGTCCTCAAGCGCCGGACGGGCTTGATTATGCCGCCCCTTCCCGCCAGGGATCCGGACCCGAGGCGCGGGTCCGTCGTCAAACGCCGGACGGGCTTGATTGGGCGGGCTCATGGGTCGGGGTGGTGTCAGGTGGCTTGGCGGGCGCGGTAGGTGCGCATTTTGGCGCGGGCGCCGCAGACCGACATCGAGCACCAGCGGCGGCGGGAGGCGGGGCTGCGGTCGTAGTAGGCCCATTGGCAGGTCTCGGCCTCGCACGCCTTGAGGCGCGACCAGGTGCCGTCCGCGGCGGCCGAGGCGATCGCGGCGGCGACACGGGACAGCAGGGTGCCGGGCGACGCGGGCACCAGCGCGGTGGTGCCGTCGTCGGCGACGGTGATCAGGAGCGGGGCGCCGGCGAGGAGGCGGCCGAGGGCGGCGGGTGAGGGGCCGCCCCGCATCCGGTGGCCCGCGTGGGCGAGGCAGGCCGCGCGCAGGGCCTCCCGGAGCTCCCGCGCGGCCGGGACGTCCCGGCCGGTGAGACCGAACGCGGCCCGGCCGGCGGGCGTGTCGAGACGGTCCGCGCCGCTCTCCATGTCCAGCGTGTTCACCAGGGCCTCGACCAGCGCGAGACCGCCGGGTGCGGACTCCCTCTCACTCATGGTTGCGACGTTACCCCCGATGCGACAGCATGCAGTAACGGTTACCGGTTGAAGCCGTATAGCGGTAACGCCCGTGACCGCCGCATCCGCCTTTCCGACCAGGAGGAATCATGGCCATCGCCACTCTGGGAACCGTCGTCCTGGACTGTCCCGACCCGGCCGCGCTCGGCCGCTTCTACGCACAGGTACTCGGCGGCGAGCTGGAGTCCGACGGCGACTCCTGGGTGGTGCTGAAGGGCGCGCCGGGCACCGCGCTGGCCTTCCAGGCCGCGCCCGGGCACGTACCGCCGAAGTGGCCCGCTCCGGACGACTCCCAGCAGGTCCATCTGGATCTGACGGTCGAGGACATGGACGCGGCCGAGAAGGAGGTCCTGGCGCTGGGCGCGACCCCGCTGGACGTATCCGACCGGACCCGCCCGTTCCGGGTGTACGCGGACCCGGCAGGGCACCCCTTCTGCCTCTGCGCCTGCTGAGCCCCGGCGGGGATCAACCCGGGGCCGCTGAGCCCGAGGCCGGGCTCCGCCGGTCCGGGCTCCGCTCGGTGCAGGCCGGAGAACGCAGCGGGGTGCACGGCCGGTCCGGCCCGTACACCCCGTAAGACCGCGGAACCCGGAGCGACCGGGCGGCCCCGGCGCCCCCTCAACGACCCCGCTCAGCCGTCCAGTTCGCCGATCGTCGCGTTCGACGGGCCCCGGCGCGCCTGCTCGTGGCGCGCCACCGACTCCGCGTCCCGCAGCACCCGTACCGCGTTCCGCCAGGTCAGCTTGGCGAGGTCGGGCTCGGACCAACCGCGCCGCAGCAGTTCCGCGACCAGGTTGGGGTAGCCCCCCACATCGTCGAGACCGGCCGGGGTGAACGCGGTGCCGTCGTAGTCGCCGCCGATGCCGATGTGGTCGACGCCCGCGACCTCGCGCATATGGTCGAGGTGGTCGGCGACCGTGGCGGGTGTGGCGATCGGGCGCGGGTCCACCTCCTCGAAGGCCGCGTGCAGCTTCATCGCCTCGGGCGTGGTGTCCAGATGGTCGAAGCCGTGGGCCCGCAGATTCTCGTCGGCGCGCTTCGTCCAGTCGACGGCCGCCTGGAGCACGAACTTCGGCACGAAGGTCACCATCGCCACACCGCCGTTCGCGGGCAGCCGCTCCAGTACGTCGTCGGGGATGTTGCGCGGGTGGTCGCAGACCGCGCGGGCCGAGGAGTGGGAGAAGATCACCGGCGCGGCGGAGGTGTCCAGCGCGTCCCGCATGGTCGTGGCCGCCACATGGGAGAGGTCGACGAGCATGCCCGCACGGTTCATCTCCCGCACCACCTCGCGGCCGAAGGCCGACAGTCCGCCCGCGGACGGCTTGTCGGTCGCGGAGTCCGCCCAGGCGACGTTGTCGTTGTGGGTGAGCGTCAGATAGCGCACGCCCAGGATGTGGAGGGCCCGGAGCGTGGCGAGGGAGTTGTTGATGGAGTGGCCGCCCTCGGCTCCCATCAGCGAGGCGATACGGCCCTGTTCCCTCGCCCGCTCCATGTCGTCGGCGCTCAGGGCGCGCGCCAGATCTCCGGGGTAGCGCTCCAGCAGCGCGCGTACGGCGTCGATCTGCTCCAGGGTCGCGCTCACGGCCTCGTCGCCGCTGAGCCGGCTGGGCACGTACACCGACCAGAACTGCGCGCCGACGCCGCCGGAGCGCAGCCGGGGGATGTCGGTGTGGAGGCGGCCGGTCAGATCACGGGAGATGTCGAGGCGGTCGAGGTCGTAGCGGACGTTCTCCCTCAGGGCCCAGGGGAGGTCGTTGTGGCCGTCGACGACGGGGTGGGCGGCGAGGACTTGGCGCGCCCGCCGGAGCAGGTCGGACGCGGACGCAGACGCGGAGGCGGCTCCCGGTGCCGGCCCGGACAAGGAATCGGGGCCGGGGTCGGAGCGGGACACTGTGTCGTGGTGCGGATCCGGAGGCGGGGACGTCTCTTCGTACTCAGGAGTAGGTTCCATGCGCCATTACTTCCCGAAGCCGAAGGAACCCGCACCCGCGACCTTGCCGCGGAGCCGCTTGCCCTTCTCGGTGGCCTGGTCGTTCAGCTCCTGCTGGAACTCGCGCATCCGGGCCAGCACCTCGGGGTCCCGGGTCGCGATGATGCGCGCGGCCAGCAGCCCGGCGTTGCGCGCCCCGCCCACGGAGACGGTGGCGACGGGCACCCCCGCGGGCATCTGGACGATCGACAGCAGGGAGTCCATGCCGTCGAGGTACTTCAGCGGCACGGGGACACCGATGACCGGCAGCGGGGTCACGGAGGCGAGCATGCCGGGGAGATGGGCCGCTCCCCCGGCCCCCGCGATGATCGCCTTCAGCCCGCGGGAGTCGGCGTTCTCCCCGTACGCGATCATCTCGCGCGGCATCCGGTGCGCGGAGACGACATCGACCTCGTAGCGGATGTCGAACTCGTCGAGGGCCTGGGTCGCCGCCTCCATGACCGGCCAGTCGGAGTCGGAGCCCATCACGATGCCGACAAGGGGGGATGTGCTGCTCATTCGGTGATCGTTCCTCTGAGGTAGTCGGCTGCGTGGCGGGCGCGCTCGCGGACGTCCGCGAGGTCGTCCCCATAGGTGTTGACATGGCCCACCTTGCGGCCCGGCTTCACGTCCTTGCCGTACATATGGATCTTGAGCTGCGGATCCCGTGCCATGCAGTGCAGATACGCGCCGTACATGTCGGGGTAGTCGCCGCCCAGCACATTGCACATCACCGTCCACGGGGCACGCGGGCGGGGGTCGCCGAGCGGGAGGTCCAGCACGGCCCGTACGTGGTTCGCGAACTGCGACGTGACGGCGCCGTCCTGGGTCCAGTGCCCGGAGTTGTGCGGGCGCATGGCGAGTTCGTTGACCAGGACGCGGCCGTCGGCGGTCTCGAACAGCTCCACCGCGAGATGGCCGACGACGCCCAGCTCGGCGGCGATCCTCAGCGCGAGCTGCTGGGCCCGGACCGCCAGTTGCGCGTCCAGGCCGGGCGCGGGCGCGATCACGGTGTCGCAGACGCCGTCGACCTGCTGCGACTCGACCACGGGATAGGCGACGGCCTGGCCGTGCGGGGAACGGACGATGTTCGCCGCCAGTTCGCGGGTGAAGTCGACCTTCTCCTCGGCGAGGACGGGCACCCCGGCGCGGAACGGGTCGGCCGCCTCCGCCTCCGTACGGACGACCCAGACGCCCTTGCCGTCGTAACCGCCGCGCACCGTCTTGAGAACGACGGGGAAGCCCCCGGTCTCCCGCGCGAAGGCGGACACGTCGGCCGGGTCGGCGACGATGCGATTGCGCGGGCACGGCACGCCCAGCTCCCGCAGGCGCGCGCGCATCACGCCCTTGTCCTGGGCGTGCACCAGGGCGCCGGGCCCCGGGCGGACGGGAACGCCGTCCGCCTCCAGGGCGCGCAGATGCTCGATCGGGACATGCTCGTGATCGAAAGTGATCACATCGCAACCCTGCGCGAACTCACGCAGCGTGTCCAGGTCGCGGTAGTCGCCGACGACGACATCGCTGACCACCTGGGCCGCGGAATCCTGCGGGGTATCGCTGAGGAGCTTGAAACGGATGCCGAGGGGGATGCCCGCCTCGTGGGTCATACGGGCGAGCTGTCCGCCGCCGACCATGCCGACTACCGGGAACGTCACTCTCCTAGAGTATCCGGCGCCGGCGCCGCCCCCGGGCGGCGTGGCGCCACGCCGCCCCGGAGCCGTACGCTCCGTGACCTCTGCCGTCGATGTCCCCCAGGCGAGTGCGGTGACCGCTGGATAGCATGACCGGGATGGAGCTGTCGAGCAGATGGGACTGAACCCTCACTATGAGTGAACGAGGCGGGGCATTGCGCGGGCAGTTCAAGCAACTCATGCGCGAAGTCGCCAAGTTCGGGGCGGTCGGGGGCGCGGGGGTCTTCGTCAATCTCGCGGTCTTCAACCTGGTGCGCGCCACCACCGAGATCCCCGTGGTCCGGGCCTCCCTCGTGGCCAATGCCGTCGCCATCGTCTTCAACTACCTGGGGTATCGGTACTTCACCTACCGTGACCGCGACAAGAGCGGACGCACGCGGGAACTCACGCTGTTCCTGCTGTTCAGCATGGTCGGCCTGGTGATCGAGAACGGCATTCTGTACGCGGCGACGTACGGGTTCGGCTGGGACAGCACGCTCCAGAGCAACTTCTTCAAGTTCTTCGGGATCGGCGTCGCGACGCTGTTCCGCTTCTGGTCGTACCGCACATGGGTCTTCCAGGCGCTGCCCGCGCCGGAGACGGTACGGACGGCGGAGTCGTTCCGCGGGCCGGGCGAGCGGGAGCACCACCAGGGCGGGGAGCAGAACCGGGGCGGGGAGCCGGGCCGGGGCGGAGGCCGTCAGCCGCGCCAAGGCCGGGACGCGGACCGGGACCGTGTCGAGGTGGACCGGGTGGGACCGCGCCGCTGACCGGTCGCGGTCCGACTATCTGACCGGCGGCGGCTGGTCCTTGCGCTTACGGGCCACCCGGCTCAGGAACAGGGCGAACACGGGCGGATGCTGCTGGAGCAGTTCCAGCCGCCCGCCGTCCGCCTCCGCGAGGTCACGGGCCACCGCCAGCCCGATTCCGGTGGAGTTGCGGCCGCTGATGGTCCGCTCGAAGATCCGCGCGCCGAGGTCCGCCGGGACGCCGGGTCCCTCGTCGGTCACCTCGATAACCGCCTGGTTGCCGGTGACACGGGTACGGATGGCGACCGTGCCGCCGCCGTGCATCAGGGAGTTCTCGATCAGCGCGGCGAGCACCTGCGCGACGGCGCCCGGGGTGCCGACCGCCCGCATCCCCTGCCGTCCCGAGCGGACGACCGCGCGGCCGGCGCTGCGGTAGGCGGGGCGCCACTCCTCGATCTGCTGCTTCACGACCTCGTCGAGATCGAAGACGATCGCGGAGCCGGTGCGGGGGTCCCGGGAGTTGGTGAGCAGCCGCTCCACCACATCCGTGAGCCGCTCCACCTGGGTCAGCGCGACGCTGGCCTCCTCCTTGACCGTCTGCGGGTCGTCGGTCGCCGAGATCTCCTCCAGGCGCATGGAGAGGGCGGTCAGGGGCGTACGGAGCTGGTGCGAGGCGTCCGCGGCGAGCCGGCGCTCGGCGGTGAGCATCCGCGCGATCCGCTCGGCGCTGGCGTCGAGCACATCGGCGACCCGGTCCAGTTCGGGGACCCCGTACCGCCTGTGGCGGGGACGGGGGTCGCCGGAGCCGAGGCGTTCGGCGGTCTCGGCGAGGTCGGTGAGAGGCGATCCGAGGCGGTTGGCCTGGCGGACGGCGAGGACGACGGCGGCGACGATCGCGAGCAGGGCGACCCCGCCGATGATCAGGAGGCTTCTGCCGACCTCGTCGGTGATGACGGAGCGGGACTCCTCGACGGTGACCACCGCGCCCTCCTCGCCCCGGGCCTCCCCCTTGGTCACGCCTCCGCGCGGCTTCCTGCCGACCTCGACGGGCGGCTGCCCGGGAATCACGATCCGCGCGTACTTCCTGATGCCGGTCTCCTGCGCCAGGATGTCCGGGCTGATCGGCTCGCCGTCGATCATCTTCCTGTCCACGATGCTGGCGAGATGCACGGCCTCGGACTCGACGGACTGCTCGGCGCTGCTGGAGATGGTGCGGGTCTCGACGATGACCAGGGAGACGCCGAAGACGGCGATCACGACGAGGACGACGGCGAGCGTGGAGTTGATGAGTCGTCGACGCAAGGTGCCCTCCGGGCGGGGGGGGTGGGGACGCGCTGAGCTTATGCGCTCCCACGACCACCCGTCCCCCGCCCGCCCCACCACCGGCCAACGCCCACCCCAAGAACCCCGCCCACCCCCGGGCAACGGGTCACCTTGACAGCCCGTCCGGCGCTTGAGGACGAACCTCACCCCCGGGAAACGGACACCTTCACAGCCCGTCCGGCGCTTGAGGACAAAACCCCACGACCGGGAAAGGGTCACTATTACAGCCCGTCCGGCGTTTGAGGACGGACCTCACGACCGGGCAACGGTCACCACAGGGGAAACCCGCCGCACAGGAAGCCCGCACCCCACCCCGTAACCACCCCTAGCTCTTCTCGAAGCGGAACCCAACCCCCCGCACCGTCGCGATGTACCGCGGATTCGCCGCGTCGTCGCCAAGCTTCTTGCGGAGCCAGGAGATGTGCATGTCGAGGGTCTTGGTGGAGGACCACCACGTCGTGTCCCAGACCTCGCGCATCAGCTGGTCGCGGGTGACGACCCGGCCCGCGTCGCGGACCAGGACCCGCAGGAGGTCGAACTCCTTGGCGGTGAGCTGGAGCTCCTCCTCGCCCATCCACGCGCGGTGGGACTCGACGTCGATCCGGACGCCGTGGGTCGCGGGCGCGGGAGCCGGCTCCGTCGCCCCGCGCCGCAGCAGCGCGCGGACGCGGGCCAGCAGCTCCGCGAGACGGAAGGGCTTGGTGACGTAGTCGTCCGCCCCGGCGTCGAGCCCCACCACGGTGTCGACCTCGTCGGCCCGGGCGGTCAGCACCAGGATCGGCACGGTGTGACCGTCCGCGCGCAGGCGCCGGGCCACCTCCAGACCGTCCATTCCGGGCAGCCCGAGATCCAGGACCACCAGGTCGACGCCGCCGGCGAGCCCGGCGTCCAGTGCTGCGGGACCGTCCTCGCGCACCTCGACCTCGTAGCCCTCCCGCCGCAGTGCGCGGGCCAGCGGCTCCGAGATGGATGCGTCGTCCTCGGCGAGCAGTACACGGGTCATGGGGTGATGGTAGTCCGCAGGAGGTACGCACTGGTGCGTGATGCACAACCCCTGCGGGTTCCCGGTGCGATCAGGGATACGGCCTTCGAATCAAGGTTCTCGTTCCACAAAAACCTGTGATTCATGTCTCATATCCTTTCTTCTCCCGATGTGTTGTGTCGTATGGTGGCCAGTACGCCTGTAGCACTACACGGAGACCTTTGGCCTGCCGGCAGCAGCCCAAGGGTCTCCCTTTGTGTGTGGGGCCGGATCCGGCCCCGACGACAGTGAATGACCTGTGGACCGGGCCCCGAGCGCAGTGATGCGCGAGGGGCGTGGATCCCGGTGCGGACACGTCCCCCACTCCCGGCCCCACGCCGGAGTGAGCCCTCAGGCGTGGGGCGGGGCGCGCTCCCACCGGTGCCGGTCACCCCCCACCGGGCGCGTAACCGCTCATCAGGCGGCGCGTCCCGAACGCAAGGAACGACCATGGCGTCAAGCCTGACGAAGGACCCGGCCGGCCTCGCCGCCGAGAAGACCTTCCTCGGCCACCCCCGCGGCCTGGCCAATCTGTTCATGACCGAGATGTGGGAGCGCTACAGCTTCTACGGGATGCGGGCTCTGCTCGTGCTCTACCTGGCCACCAACGTGGCCGACGGTGGTCTCGGCATGAAGGACGCGACCGCGGTCGCGATCTACTCCGTCTACAACGCCATGGTGTACCTGCTCGCCCTGCCCGGCGGCTGGCTCGGCGACCGTGTCTGGGGCGCGCGCAAGGCGACGGCCGTCGCCGGTGTCGTGATCATGGCCGGGCACTTCATGCTCGCGGTGCCCGCGGAGCTCTCGTTCTTCATCGGCCTCGCGTTCATCGCGGCCGGTTCCGGTGTGCTGAAGGCCAACATCTCCACGATGGTCGGCCACCTCTACCCGGACAAGAACGACCCCCGCAGGGACGGTGGCTTCACGATCTTCTACATGGGCATCAACCTCGGTGCCTTCGTGGCGCCGCTGACCATCGGCTGGGTCGGCCAGACGGTCAGCTGGCACCTCGGCTTCGCGATGGCCGGTGTGGGCATGGCGATCGGTCTCCTCTTCTTCTTCCTGGGCTTCCGCCACCTCAGCGAGGAGTCCAGCCGGGTCCCCGACCCGCTGCCGGCCGCCGCGCGCTCGGCGATCGTGAGGAAGGCGCTCGTCTGGCTGGCCGTGGCCGCGGGAGCGTACGCGTTCGTGGGTCTTTCCGGGGCGTTCAGCATCGACTGGGTGCTGTGGCCGCTGACGATCCTCGGGCTGGTGCTGCCCGCCTGGTACCTGATCCGGATCAAGCGGGACAAGGACCTGTCGCAGGTCGAGCAGTCCCGGATGTCGGGCTACATCTGGTTCTTCGTCGCCGCGGCCGTGTTCTGGGCGATCTACGACCAGACCGGATCGACGCTGGCGCTCTTCGCGAAGAACGACACCCAGTCGGCGCTCTTCGGCTTCGGCTTCCCCGAGAGCTGGTTCCAGTCCCTGAACCCGCTGTTCGTGATGGCGCTCGCGCCCCTCTTCGCCTGGATGTGGGTCGCGCTGTTCCGGCGCGGCAAGGAGCCGAGCACCCTCTCGAAGTTCGCCTCCGCGCTGGTGCTGATCGGCGGCTCGTTCGGCGTGATGATGATCGCGCAGGGCATGGCCTCGGGCGACACCAAGGTCTCCCCGATGTGGCTGGTCTCGGTCTACTTCATCCAGACCGTCGGCGAGCTGTGCCTGTCCCCCGTCGGTCTGTCGCTGACGACGAAGCTGGCGCCGCAGAAGTACGCCTCGCAGATGATGGGCGTCTGGTTCCTCGCCGTCACGGCGGGTGACTCGGTCATCGCACTGCTCCAGCTGATCGGCGCGCCGACGGACACCCAGGCGTGGTTCGCCAGCCAGGGTGTGGTCGCCGCGCTCGCGGGAGTCGCGATCTTCGCCTGGCGGCGGAAGGTGAAGCCGCTGATGGGCGGCGTGCACTGATCTCCTGACGCGCGCCCGGGTGTCCCCGGCCGGACCGGACTCGGCCGGCCGGGGACACCTGCGGGCACGCGGGGTACGGGGAGGTACGCGAGGCACCCGGGCGCGGTACGTGTGCGGGCCACGCCGCGTCTACGGGAAGCCGGGCCCAGGGCGCCCGCACCGTGTCCGCGGAACGGGACACCCCCCACCGTGTACGCGGCACACCGCCGGGCCCACGGGTCGCGGGGGCGCACGGCGCGCACCGGGAACGCCGCGGGCCGGAGGCGTACGTACGCGCAGCCGCCCGTCAGCGGCTGCCGCGCAGCCTGCCCCACGGCGTGAACGTGAAGACCGCGCCGCCCAGCAGGATCACGGTCCCGGCGACCAGCGCCAGGGCCCGCAGCGCGCCGCCGTCCTCGGCGCCGGTGGCCGCGAGACCGCCGTCGGTTCCCGAACCGCCCGCGCTGCCCCCGGCCTCACCGGAGCCACCCGCTCCCCCTGAGTCCGAACCGCCGCCGTCCGAACCGCCGCTCGCGCCACCGTCCTGCTTCTGGGTGTCCAGCTCCAGCGAGACGCCCGCCGTGCCCTTCACCTCACAGGGGATGACGATCTTCTGCCCGCCGAGATCGACATCGATGGTCAGCTTGCCGGGGCTGAGCGTGGACTTGCCGGTCGCGCCCGGCTTGTACGTCCCCTTCAGCTCCCCGATACCGACGGGTTTGCCCGCCCCGATGGCATCCTTGTTCGGCTGCCCGAGCACCTCGACGGAGCCCTTGTCCGCGCCGCCGAGCACCAGCTTCATGGACCCCTTCATCGCTCCCGCGGGAAGCGGGGCCGGGCTGTTCATGACGGAGTCCCCGGTCTTGACGGTGAGGTCGTAGGAGCCACCGTTCTTCTTGGCGTTGACGGTGATCGGCGCCTTGATGCCGGCCGGGCCGGGCGAGGTGCAACTGTAGGTGGTCTGCACGGTCTTGCCGGGGAAGTCGGTCGGGCCGCCGCTGGAGCCGCCGCTCGTGGTCGTACCGCCGGCGCCGGTCGTGTTGCCCCCCGTGGTGGTGCTGTTCCCGCCCGTGGTCGAGTTGCCGCCGGTCGTGCTCGATCCGCCCTGGGTCACCTTGATCGTCACCGCCGCCGGCACGGCCTCCTTCGGCGAGCACTTGGTGTCCGTCGAGAGCGGCTTGGAGACGTTGATCGTGTACGTGTCCGGCGTCAGCGTGATCTCGCCCGCCTTCTCCAGCTTCAGCTTGCCCTTCATATCGGGCAGGATCATCGGGCTGTTCTTCGGGATGGCCGGGTTCTGCCGGGGGCCCTCCACATTCAGCGTGCCGGTCGCGGCACCGCCGATCTTGACGGTCCCGCTGGGTTTGACGGTGTCCTTGTCCAGATCGAGGACGTCCGGGTTCTTGGACGCGGCCTGCACGGTCTTCCAGACGACCTCGATCTCGTCGCCCACCTTGGCCTCCGCGGGTGCCGTGATCAGCGCCTTGGTAGTCCCCTGCACGGGTGGCAGACCGGATATCGACGGTGGAATGCACTCCGTCGCGTACGAGACCTCGGCGGCCTGGGCGGGGCTCGCGGCCAGCAGGATTCCCGCGCCGCCGAGCATCAGCGCGACTCCGGCCGCGCTCATCCTCCGTTGCGTGCTCACGAATGTCCCTTCGTCGTGGGTCGGTTCTCTGACGGTGCGGAGTCAGGGGTGAACCACGGCAGAGCCGCCGTGGTGGTCGTGCTCGCCGGAGGGGGCGCCGTCGTGGCGCTCTCTCCCTCCGGGCCCGCGGGCCGGCCGGACGAGCGGCCCAGCAGGGCGGGCAGCTTCACGGTGACGTCGGGGAAGGCGGGCCGGGTGCGGTGGCGGCCCGCCCCTCGGGTGCGCTGTCCCCGGGCACCCCGCCCTTGGGCACCCTGTCCCCGGGCGCGCTCTCCCCGGGCGCGCTCTCCCCGGTCCGGGCGGACCCGGTCGACCACCGCCATGCCGATACGGAAGAGGGCGGCGGGCACGACGATCGCCAGCAGCACCCAGAAGATCGTGACGCCCCACGGCCGGCCAACGCCCCACGGCTGCGCCACGATCAGCTTGTCGCCGTACGTCACCGAGACCTCGTAGTCGCCGTGGGCCCCGGCCGCCAGCTCGACGGGCAGTTTCACCAGCGCCTTGCGGCCCGGCTCGATCGTGCCGCGCCACTGCTGCTCCTCCCACTGCGGCGCGTACACGCCGTGCGAGGTGCCGAGCCGGAAGACCGGGTCCTTGACCGGGGTGGTGCCGAGGTTGCCGACGGTGAAGACGATGTGCCGGGAGGGCGGTGCGCCGAAGAAGACGAGTACGCCGGAGTCCCCTTCGAGGCGGGTCGTGGCCAGCACGGCGAGCTTTCCGCCGCCCGTCGGCCGGGGCAGCGGCGCGGTGGGGTGCCCGGCGACGGTGAACGGCGCGTCCACGGCGGCCTGTTCCCCCATCACGGTCGCGGCGTGCACCACACAGGGGCACGGCTTGGGCGGTTCGGCGACCGGCAGCTTCTTGCTGAAGGAGCCCTGGGCGTCGGTGGTGACGGCCCGTCCGTCGGCGTTGGCGCAGCTGTCGGTCCCGCCGATCATGTTCTGCCCGCAGATGAGCAGGATGAGCAGGGTGTCCGGCCGCCAGCCGCTGCCGCTGACGGTGATCTCACCGCCCTTGCCCGCCTGCGGCTGGGAGAGTCTGATCCCGGGCCCGGGCTCGGCCGCGGCGGCCGGCGCGGCCAGGGCCGGGACGACGAGCAGCAAGGACAGCAGTACCAGCAGCAGTACGGGTGTCCTGCGCGCACCGGTCTCGTACATCGTCATGCTCCTGACCTCGCCACATGCTGTTCGCTGCCGGACTGTTCAGGGGTGTCGGGGGAAGAGGGCGGGGAGACGGAGGGGCCGGGCCGGCGGCGGCGCATGAGACGCAGGGCCGTGGCCGCGGCGGCGAGCCCGGCCGCGAGAGCCGCCCACGGCCAGGGGACGAACGCCGCCGAGGCACTCCCCCGGGCCCGGGTGTCGTCGCCCGCCGTCGCGGCCACCTCGATGTCGACCGAGTCCAGCAGCGGCGGGTCCGCCCACCTCTCGGTGAGGGTGACGCGCTGGGCGGGGAGCAGTTCGGGCGGGAGCGCGCGGGGGGTGCGGCGCAGGACTTCGCCGAAGAGACCGTCGGCGGTGATCGTGACCCGGGGCCTCAGGGCCGTATTGCCGCGGTTGACCAGGGAGTAGCGGATCACACCGTCCCCGTGGGAGACGTCCTCGACGGTGAGCGCGGCGAGAGTGGGTCCGGAGACCCGGAGGTGGATACGGACGGCCGCTTCCCGGGGACGCGCGGAAGGGCGGGAGGCGCTGCCACCGGACGCGGGCTCCGACGCACCGTCACGGGAGGCGCTCCCGCCGGAGGAGCCGCCGGGGGCCGCCGCTCGCCCGGACGGGCCGTCACCGGGCTGCCCGGGGCCGGGGACCCAGGCCGTCACCGCCGCCGGATGGTCGCCGGGGACCGCCCCGGCGGGAATGGTCAGGGAGAAGGGGACCTCGGCGCGGGTGCGGGGCGGGACGGTCAGGGAGGTCACGGCGGGGGTGATCCAGGTGCCCGCGCCCGTCGACTCGCCGGGGCCGCGCACCGCGAGCGCGCCCGTCCCGGTGTTGTACGCGTCGGCCGGGCGGAGCCGTACGGTCAGCGGCCGGCTCCCCGGGTTGCTCACCGAGAGCCGGTCCTCCAGCACGGTTCCGGGCACTCCCTCCGCGTAGATGTACGGGCGTTCCCCGCCGGGTGCGGGCTCCACCGTCCATGCCGGGCTCTCCGCGCCGAGGGCGGGCGAGGGCATCCCGAGCACGCACAGCGGCAGCGCGGCGAGGGTCGCGAGGAGGCGTGCCGGCACGGTCAGCCCGCGGTGCGCCGGGCGCCGCGCCTGGTCAGCCAGAGCACTCCGGCCGTCCCGGTCAGCAGTACCGTGCCGCCGAGCGTGCCGAGCGCGACGGCGGAGTCCAGCGGGCCGGTCTTGGGGAGTTCGGCGCCGCCGCTCGACGAGCCACCGCTGGAACCTCCGCCGGAATCACCGGACGAACCGCCCGACGAACCGCCTGACGAACCGCCGGAGCCGGAGCCGCCCGAGCCTCCGGAGCCGCCCGAGCCCGTGACGTCCAGTTCGAGCGACGGCTTCGGGTTGTTGGACGGCGTGCAGGTCGTCGTCGTGCCGAGTGCCTTGATGGTCAGCACGCCGGCCGTGAAGGTCACCTTTCCGCTCTTCGACGGGGTGTACGTGCCCGACAGATCACTGATCCTGATGGGCGCGTTGGCCGGGATCTCCTCCGTGTTCGCCGGTCCGGTGACCGGGACCGAACCCGACTCCGCACCGCCCAGCTTGATCTTCGCGCTGGGGGTCATCGAGTTCTTGCCCAGCGCCACCGGGCTGGAGGACACGCCCTTCTGGAAGGACATCGTCAGCTTGTAGCCGCTGCCGCTCTTGACCGCCTTGATGTCGATCGGCGAGACCGCGCTCTTGGGACCGATCGGGGTCACACACTGGTAGTTGACGTCCACGACGGTGGCTTGCGCGGCCGGGGCGGCGATCAGCACCACCGGGCCCGCCACCGCTGCCGCAAGCGCGAGACCTGTCCGTTTCTGGTACCTCACCTCGAAGTTCCCCTCATGCCGGAATCCATTGCTGCGCCCGAGCGACCCACCGCCCATTTACTGACGGCACATCAGATCGGGCGCTCAAGGTACGCCGGGGACCCCGGGGAGGGAAGACAAAGAGCACGCCTTATTGACGTGCTCTACAAGAGATGCCGATGGTTGCGCGGACGGTCACAGGACGGCCCGCGCCTCCTCACGAAGGTGCGGCGAGTTCCGCCCATACGGTCTTGCCGGGCGCGCCCGGGACCCGTACGACACCCCAGTCCAGACACAGCCGCTGCACGATAAACATGCCGTGCCCGCCGGGGCGCCCGGCCCGGTGCGGGGTGCGCGGCGCGGGCTGCCCGGTGCCGCGGTCGGTGACCTCCAGGCGCAGCACCTTGCCGTCGCAGCCGACCTTCAGCTCCTCGGGGCCCTCGGCGTGCAGACAGGCGTTGGTGACCAGTTCGGAGACGACCAGCAGGACGTCCTCGGCGGCGGCCCTGCGGTCGGCCGTGGCGGCGGGCAGCCAGCCCCAGTCGTACAGCGCCTGACGGGTGAAGTCGCGGGCGAGCGGGACGATGCCGCTCGCGCTCGCCAGGCCGAGCCGCCGCACGGGGCCGAGGGAGGCCGGGACGGGACCGTGTCCGTCCGCCGGTGCGGGGCCGGGGGCCGCGGCATCGGGCGCGGGAGCCGGCGGGGCGGGCTCCCGGGGGGCCGGATCCGCCGGCGCGGGAGCACTCAGGGGCGAGTCGGCCGGGGCCGGGCCGCGCAGGGCCTGATCGGCCGGGGCGGGGCTGTGCGACGCAGGCGCCTGCGCGGCAGCGGAGGAACCGCCGCCCGTGGCGCCGTTCGGCTCGGGACCGAGGTCGCCCGACTGCGGCCGGGTGGTGCTCATCAGCGCTTCACCTCACCGAATCACCAGTTCGCCTGTTTTCTGTCTGCACGCCCACCGGCTCGCCACTGCTCCGACGCCCCGTTGAGGCCCCCGCTCGGGTTCCGGCTTGAGTTCCCGGCTTCCACATGTCTGTACCACTGCTCCGGTTCCCGTACTCAGAGTGCCCGACGACCGGCGTTCGGCGCGGGACCTGTGGGAGTTCTCCTGCCCGGCGGATCAGTGACAACACTCACCTTCGCCAACAACGGAAAACCCAGCGGAAACCGCCTCGGGCTGCTCACGCCCCCCGGCCCCGTCCGGGGCCGCGCCGTGCGCCGGGGGAGGCGTCGTCACGGGGGCGCGCCACGCGTGGCGTCCGGACCCGGCATCAGCCGTCCAGCGCCGCTTCGACGCTCTCGTGCACGGTGAACACGGCGTCCGCCCCGGTGATCTCCAGCACCCTCGCCACCACGGGCTGCATCCCCGCCAGATGGACCCCGCCTCCGGCCGCCTCGGCGCTCAGCCGAGCGGAGAGCAGCACATTGAGTCCGGTCGAGTCGCAGAAATCCAGCCGGGAGCAGTCGACGACCAGCCGGGAGCGGCCCGCTTCGAGGGCCGCCTCAAGAGGCACCCTCAGCAGATCCGCCGTATGGTGATCGAGCTCACCCGCCGGCTGGAGCACCTCGCTGCGGCCTTCGGTCCGAACCTCGACCAGAAGGCGGCCCTGATTCACGCTGCCGGCCGTCGCGCGGTCCATGTCCGTTCCCTTTTCGCCGAGTTTCACCAGGTTTTCGACCGTGCGACCCGTTCATCGCACGGCTGTCCAGAGAGCTGTGACGTCCGTCGAACAGTACGCCTTCACTACGAGGCGGAGCCACCGGAACGCCTCAACAAAAGGGACATCGCCGACAATTGGCACTTGCTTCTGGCCGGGGGAAACGGGTAGGGCTTGTAAGAGACCACCACGGGACAGCAGACCCACGGCCGGCTTTGGAGGCGCCGCTCACCGCAGCTGAAGGTATGGGCATCGGCAGCCATATGCCGAGAACGATGGAGGAGACCATGTCACCCCGGCTCGACGCACCGCGTACCCCCACCACCGCGCCGTCGGCACTGTCAGACCGCACACCCGCCACCCCCGTCCTGAAGGAACCGCTTCCCGTCCTGGAGGAACCGCCTCCCGTACTGGACGACATGCCTCCGATCCTGGACGCACTGCCTCCGATTCCCCCCTTCGACGAGGTGGGACCGCTCGACGCGCGCGCCCTGTCGAAGACGCTCTTCGCCCGGCTGGAGCACCTCGAAGAGGGCACCCACGAGCACGCCTACGTCCGCAACACGCTCGTCGAGCTCAATCTCGCGCTGGTCAAGTTCGCCGCCTCCCGCTTCCGCTCCCGCAGCGAGCCGATGGAGGACATCATCCAGGTCGGCACCATCGGCCTCATCAAGGCGATCGACCGCTTCGAACTCAGCCGGGGTGTCGAGTTCCCGACATTCGCGATGCCCACCATCGTCGGCGAGATCAAGCGCTTCTTCCGGGACACCAGCTGGTCGGTCCGGGTTCCGCGCAGGCTCCAGGAACTGCGGCTGGACCTGGCGAAGGCGGGGGACGAGCTCTCCCAGCGCCTGGACCGCTCGCCCACCGTCGGCGAGCTGGCCGAGCACCTCGGTATCGAACGCGACGAGGTCGTCGAGGGCATGGCCGCGGCCAACGCGTACACCGCCTCCTCCCTGGACGCCCAGCACGACGAGGGCGACGACGGCGTCTCCGGAGCGCTCGCGGACCGGATCGGGTACGAGGACCACGGCCTGGAGGGCATCGAGTACGTCGAGTCCCTCAAGCCGCTGATCGCGGGTCTTCGACCACGGGACCGTAAAATTCTCTCCCTTCGTTTCGTCGCCAATATGACGCAGTCGGAGATCGGTGAGGAGCTGGGAATCTCACAGATGCATGTCTCACGACTCCTCGCCCGTACGCTGGTCACGTTGCGGAAGGGCCTCACGCTGGACGAGTGATCCGGCGCACCGCCGGAACGGCGCGGGGGGCCTGTTCCGTTACGGAACAGGCCCCTTCCCGTCATTGACGGGACAGTCCGGTTTGGTCCACATTGAGCACGGGTTAGTGGGGGGAACGACAATGGCTCTTGGGGAGGGCCGGCCGTCCGCGTACACAGCACTGGAACAGCTGATGCGCGAGCGGCTGGGCAGAGAATGTCTTTATGTGCCGTCGGGCCGGATCGCGCTGTGGCTGGCGATGCGCCACTGGTGCAGACCGGGCGGACGCGTGCTGATGTCGCCCGTCAACGACGACGTCATCTTCTTCGTGGCGCTCGCCGCGGGACTGCGCCCGGTCATGGCCCCCCTGCGGCCCGAGGACGGCTCGATCGACGTCGACGCCGTGCCCGAGTCCGTCTGGCACGGGCTCTCCGCCGTTCTGACCACCAATCTGTACGGGAACCCCGACCCGGTCCTCGAACTGCGCTCGCGCTGCCATCTGCTGGGCATACCACTGCTGGAGGACTGCGCCCACGCCATCGGCACCGAGATCGGCGGACGGCCCGTCGGCTCCTTCGGCGACGCGGCCGGCTTCAGCCTCGGCAAGCACACCGGCGCCAAGACCGGGGGAATCCTCGCCGTCGCCGACCCCGCGCTGCGCCGCCCGCTGGAACGCGCCCGTGACGAACTCCTCGAACCCGGGGGCCCGCTGTCGGAGATCACCTACGGAGTGCGCCCGTACGCCGAGGCGATGGTCCGGGGGCTGCGGCTCGCCCCAACGGCCCGCGCCGTCATGAGGCGGCTCGGCATGGAGGAGCGCGAGGACATCCGGATGGCACTGCGCCCGGAGGAACTGCGGCGCGCCCTGCCGACCGCGCCCTCGCTGACCGGCTTCAACTCCTGGGTCCGTGTCGACATGCACGACTACCGGCAGCGGCCGGGCCTGCTGCGCCTGAGACGGACCGAACGGTTGCTGGCGGGGCTCGACACCCGGCTGCACGCCTACCGGGAGGGCACCCGGAAGCTGCTGGCCTCCCGCTGGGCGATCCCCCGGCCGGGGCCCGTGCAGCCGCTGTTCCAGGTGCCGCTGCTCGTCGAGGACCGGGACGCGGCCAGGGCCCTGCTCGCCCGGCACCGGATCGTCACCGGCTACCTCTACGACCCGCCGCTCGACGACTACGCCGGGGAGTACTTCACCGACCCCTCGCCCCTGCCCCAGGCCGCCGCCTACTTCGGGCGCCACACGCTGCCCTGCGACCCGCTGAAGGCCGACCGCATCCTGGCCGTCCTCGACCGGTCCGACGTGCGTCCCGCGCCGCCGTTTCGGCCCGGCGGCCCCGGCGGCACACCGAGGACGCCCCTCCAGCAGACCCGCTCGTCCCGGACGATCCACGTCCAGGCAGCCGCGTACGGCGAACACCGCGCCGAGCAGGTGCGTGCGCAGCAGAACCGCGTACAGCCGCCCCCGCGGGACCGTGCGCAGCAGGACCACGAACAGCCGGGCCCGCGGGACCGCGAGGAGCAGGGCCTCGCCCAGCGGAGCCGCGCGGAACTCGCCGCTTCGGTGGACGCTGTGGACCCCGCCGACCGCGGGGACCGGATCGTGCGGCAGCGCCGCGACGGGAGCGCCGACCCCGCGCAGCCGCAGACAGGCCGGCACGCCCCGCAGCACTCGGGGCCCGGCGCCGAGCACCACACCATGGAGCTGAGGGCGGTCCCGTCCTCCCAGGACGGGACCAGTGTCTGACATCGAAACGACCCGGCTGCGCAAGCTGCCCGAGTCGGCGGACACCACTCGCCTGCGCAAGCTCCCGGAGTCGGCCGCGCTCCCCGGGGCGCCCGCGGCCGACGAACCGGAGGGGGACCGGCCGGAGGGCGACGACTCCGGACACGGCCAGGACTCCCTGTTCCGCAACGCCTATGCGCTGATGCTCTCCACCGGCGTCTCCGCCGCCCTGGGCCTCGGCTTCTGGCTCGTCGCCGCCCGCTACTACACCAAGGACGCCGTCGGCGAGGGCTCCGCCGCCATCGCCGCGATGCGGCTGCTCGCGTCCATCACCGCGACCACGATGACCGGTGCGGTGGTCCGTTATGTGCCGCGCGCCGGCCGCGCCACCGGGCCGCTCGTGTGGCGCACCTACCTCTTCAGCTCCGCCGTCGTCCTCGTGGCCTCGGTCGTCTTCCTGCTGACGCTCGACCTGTGGGGGCCCTCGTACGAGCCGCTCCGCGGGCTGTGGCCCGGACTGTGCTTCGCCGCCGCCGCTGTCTCCTGGGCCCTGCTCACCCTCCAGGACGGGGTGCTGACCGGGCTGCGCAGAGCCTTCTGGGTGCCGATCGGCAACGCGGTGTTCTCCGTCGGCAAACTCGTCCTGCTCGCCGTGTTCGCGAGCGCGCTTCCCGTACTCGGCATCTTCGTCTCCTGGGCGCTCGCCATGGCCCTGTCGATCGTGCCGCTCGCCTGGCTGATCTTCCGCAGGCTGATCCCGCAGCAGGCCGCGGCCGACCGTGACCGCGAGCCGCCGCGGATGAAGGAGATCGGGCGGTTCCTGGCCGGGGACTCGTTCGGCGCGCTGTTCTCCATGGCGATGATCAATCTGCTGCCCGTGATGGTCGCGGTGCGGTTCGACGCCACGCACAACGGCTACTTCTACATCGCGTACACCGTCGGCGGCACGATGGAGTTCATGGCCATGAACATGGCCTCCTCGCTGACCGCGCACGCCTCCCACAGCCCCGAGACGCTGGCGGCGGGCGTACGGGGCGCGCTGCGGCGGATGACGCTGCTGCTGGTGCCCGTGGTGCTGGTACTGGTCGTGTTCGCGCCGCTGATCCTCGCGCCGTTCGGGTCCGCGTACGCCGACAACAGCTCCACCGTGCTGCGGCTGCTGGCCGCCGCCGCGCTGCCGAGGGTCGCCGTCGAGCTGTACATCGGGGTGCTGCGCGTCCAGGGGCGTACGGGGATGCTCGCCGTCATCCAGGGCACGATGTGCGTCCTCGTCCTGGGGAGCGCCACCCTGCTCTTCGGGCCCACCGGGATCTCCGGCGCGGGCTGGGCGATGCTGCTGTCGATGACCCTGATGGCCGTGGTGTGCGCGCCCGGACTGCGCGCCGCGCTGTCGGGGCGGGAGCCGGAGCCGTCGAAGCTGTGGGCCCGTCTGGTGGCCCGCGGGCCCGAGAAGGAGATCGAGTACGGCACCAACTGGGCCCGGAAGGCGGCGGAGCGGCGGGAGCGGCTCGCCAAGGACGAGCAGGAGTACGGCACCGCCGCGTATGTCTGGAGCGGGCACGACACGGCGACCCCGGCGTTCGGCATCCCGGTCTTCGTGCCGCCCGAACGCGCGGCCGAACGCCCGGCGGCTCCACCGGACACCGACGAGGACCGGCTGACCGTCTGGCTCTGGCTGGTGCTGGGGCTGGCGGCCGGGCTGTTCTGGGTGCCGCTCTCGCGTGCGGAGGATCTGGGCCGGGCGAGTCTGCTCGGCGGGGAACTGCTCGGCGCGCTGCCGCCGGTGAGTCTCACGGCGGGCATCCTCCTCGTCATCGCGTACTGCGCCGCCGTCGCGCTCCAGCGGCCCAGGCCCGTGCTGGTCGGCACGATCCTCGTGGTGACGGTGGCCGCGCTGTACACCGGGCCGCTGCTCCTCGGGCTCCATCTCGACCAGGCCGGGGACGCGTGGACGAGAGCGCTCGGGGACTTCCTCGCCGCGGCGGCCGGGCTGGACAGCCCCTCCAGCATTCTGCGCGCGCTCCCCGTGGTCCTTCAGGTCCTGTGCCTCGCTCTCGCGGCGGTCACCCTGCGGAAGCTGGGCGCGAACGAGCAGGTCACCGCCGTCGTGGTGTGGGTCCTCGCGGTGGCGGGCTGGGCGGCCCAGGACGCGATGGCAGCGGGGGCGCTGCCGGTGTTCGCGGGGTTCGCGACGGTGTACGCGGTGGCGGTGTGGTGGGCCTCCCGCGAGTAGCTATTTCCGGGGGGCTGCCCCGGGCCCCGCGCCTCAAACGCCGGCGGGGCTCGGTGTGCTGAGGTCGCCCCAGCAGGGCGCGTGTTGTCCCGCTGCCTCGCGGGCAAGGCGTATCCCCGCGCCTCAAACGCCAGCGGGGCTGAAACTGCCGAGGTCGCCCCAGCAGGCACACGGTGTGCCACCACCCCGCGGACGACACGCAGCCCCACGCCTCAAACGCCGGCGGGGCTCGTTGCGCTGACGTCGCCCCAGCAGGACGCGCGTTGCCCCCCTGCCTCGCGAGCAAGGCGCAGCCTCTTGCGCCTCAAACGTCGGCGGGGCTCGTTGTGCTGGCGACGCCGCGCGTGCGGCCTCCTCGCCGATCCGTTCCGCCGTCGGCCGGCCGTACTCATCCATGAGCTCGCCGAGTCGGTTATCGTGCCGTGCAGTCAGTCGGCGCGACGCGACGTCAAGGCGGTCACCTGATCCGCCGGACACCGACTGCCGGGTGGACCGGCTGGCAAAGGCCCTACTGGCGCAGTGCCGTTCAGACTGCACCGACCGTGTTCATCGCAGGGTGAGCGGGGTCTCGGACGCGACGCGACGCAGCTTCTCCGGGTTGCGGACGTAGTACAGGCTGGTGATGCGGACGTCCTCGACGCGGGCCGCCATCACGCCGTCGATCTCGCCGTCCAGGCGGAAGACGAGTCCCGGACTGCCGTTGACCACGGCCGGGGCAGCGGTCATCGTGGCATCGGTCCTGCCGAGACCGCCGGCCAGGAAGCGGACCACCTTCTCGGCGCCGATGATCGGCCGCAGCGCCGCCTGCTTGATCCCGCCGCCGTCGGTGACGACGACGACCTCGGGCGCGAGCACGTCGAGCAGCCCCTGCAGGTCCCTGGTTTCCAGCGCCCGCTGGAAGGACTCCAGAGCCGCCCGGGTCGCGCTCACGGAGACCACCGAGCGGGGTCGACGGGCATCGATGTGCCGACGTGCGCGGTAGGCGATCTGGCGGACGGCCGCGGGGCTCTTGCCGACGGCGGCCGCGATCTCGTCGTAGCCGACGTCGAAGACCTCGCGCAGCACGAAGACGGCGCGCTCGGTCGGCGACAGTGTCTCCAGGACGAACATGAGCGCCATCGACACGCTCTCGGCGAGCTCGACGTTCTCGGCCACGTCCGGTGCGGTGAGCAGCGGCTCGGGCAGCCAGGGGCCGACGTACACCTCCTTGCGGCGCTGCATGCTGCGCAGCCGGTTGAGCGACTGCCGGGTCGTGATCCGGACCAGGTAGGCGCGCTGGTCGCTCACCTGACCCAGGTCGACCTTGACCCACCGCAGCCAGGTCTCCTGGAGAATGTCCTCGGCGTCGGCCGCCGATCCGAGCATCTCGTAGGCGACGGTGAAGAGAAGGTTGCGGTGGGCAACGAACGTCTCGGTCGCCGCGTTGGCGGCGTGGCTATTCATATCCCGACCCGTCTCCTTCGCAGCAGGCCCTGGTTTCCGGCGATGGTCGATGGTGCATACGGGTATCCGTTCGCCCCGGTCGGCGGCACGTCTTTCGTCACTCGGCGAAGGGTTCGAGGACGAAGCGACCCCACGTGACAATGGCCGCGAGCACGAGATAGACCGAGTTCAGCATCACGAGCTTGTACTGACCAAGGCGGCCATGAGTGATCATCGCGCCAACCATGAGAGCAACCCAGCACACAGCGGTTACCGGCACCATGACCGGTGCGATGTCGAGCACGGCGGGCAGGATCAGGCCAACCGCGGCCAGGAGCTCCAGGAACCCGAGAGCCTTGACGAAACCGACGCCGGCGTCTTGGGTCCATTTCCCGCCGTCGTGCGCGGCCAGTTTCTCCTTGGGTATGAACGCCTTGCTGATGCCGCCGGTCAGGGCGACCGCGGCCAGCAGTCCGGTCGCCATCCACAAAGTGGGGTTCAAGGGGGTTTCTCCTTGCCTTGTGTCGGTGACTCCGGCGTCGGCCCAACCGACCGCGAAGCTTGGCTGAACTGCTGGTTCAGCGGTGGGCAGCGACCTCGCCGCGCTTGGCCCGCACCAGTTGCCGACGCTTGTCGTCCTTGAACCCCCAGGTGAACGAGCCGGGCTTGCGTGCCTCGTCCGCCAGATCCCTGACGACGCCCTTGCAAGCGCGCTCTTTGATCCCTGCGCCGAGGCGGCCACCGATGGAGTACCTGTTCGCGGTGTCGTCCTTGGAGGCGATCTGTACGGTGGCGGCGCGACGGCCCAGGGCGATGCACTGGCCGAAGAAACCCACGTTGATGACCTCAGGCTGCGCACCGGCGATCCGGGCCAGCACCGTGTCGGCAGCGTGCGCTCCCAGCGGACGAGCGGTCTGGCAGCTCATTCGCAGCGGCAGGTCCGACGGTGCCGCCGAATCCCCGGCCGCGACGATGCGCACATCGTCCATGCTCGTCAGCGTCTCGTCGGTGAGCAGGCGGCCCAGGGCGTCGGTGCTCAGCCCGCTCCGCGTGGCCAGGTCCGGCACGCCGAACCCGGCGGTCCAGATCGTCACCGTGCTCGGCAGCGTGCGGCCGCCACTGAGCTGCACGGTTTCGCGGGTCACCGCCGTCACCTTCGTGTCGGGGCCTTCGAGTACGGTCACCCCGAGCTTGGCCAGCCGCTTGGCGATCAAGCGCCGCACCCGCGGATGCAGATACGGGCCGAGCGCCCCGCCGCACACCAGGGTCACCCGGCGGCCCTGCTCGCCCAGCTCGGCGGCGGTCTCGATACCGGTCGAGCCGGCTCCCACCACCGTCACCGCGGCTGTTGCGGGCGCGGCGCCGACCACCGTCGTCAGCCGCTGTGCCTCCTCCAGGGTGGCGATCGGGTAGGCGAACTCGGCCGCTCCGGGGACGCGCGGGTCGGCGCTGCCACTGCCCACGGCGTAGATCAGATAGTCGTAGCCGACCGTGCCGCCGCTCGCCAGCGTCACGCTGCGCCCGGGGGCGTCGATCCGTGCCGCGGTGTCGACGACCAACCGGACGCGCTCGCCCAGGATCTCCCGGTAGTCGACAACCGCCGCGTGGGACCCTCCCACCACCTGGTGCAGGCGAACCCTCTCGACAAAGGTCGAACGCGGGTTGACCAGCGTCACTGTCACGTCGTCGCGCCGCGTCAGACGATTGGCCGCCAAGGCGCCCGCATATCCGCCGCCGATCACGACCACATCCATGTTCCCTGTCACGGTGTCTCCTTCGTTTCGAGGGGTTCGAGCACAAGACACCGCATGACCGATCGCCATAACAGCATGTGAGCCAGATCACTCCGCGGGGGCCTCGGTGCGCGGGCATGGCCACCCGCGGCCGCTGTCGCCGCAAGGGCGGCTCCTTCATCTGTCCCGGCTCCCTCGTGGGCGTGACGCCGTACGTCACCCCGCCTTCCGGGCAGGCGCGCACCGCGCCTCAAACGCCGGCGGGGCTGAATCTGCCGGGGTCGCCCCGGTCCGAACCACCGAGCCGTCCGGCGATTGAGGACGAAGGGTGCGAACAAGGCCGGTCACGGGACCAACGGGGGCACAAACCAAGCCCGTCCGGCGATTGGGGACGAAGGGCGCGCGCAAGCGCGGTCACGGAACCGGTGGGGGCGCCCATCAAGCCCGTCCGGCGATTGAGGACGAAGGGCACGCACAAGGACGGTCACGGGACCAACGGGGGGCACAAACCAAGCCCGTCCGGCGATTGAGGACCGAGGGCCCGCGCCCGGGGCGGGAACACGGGCCGCGCCCCGGGGTCAGCGCGTCGGGACCGTCTGGCGGAAGTAGCGGCTCTCGCCCGCCTCGCGGTACCCCTTCAGCGCCGGGCCCTCGTTGACCGTGAGGTCGCATCTCTTCTCGTCCGAGGTCGCGCGGTTCCAGTGGACCATCGCCTTGACCTTGGGCATGGAGCCGATGACCGACGGAATCTCCTTGTACCACTGGTACTGGCGATCTGGGTCCGCGAGATCGGGCGCCGTCGCGAATTCCGCCATCATCAGGGGCTTCTCCGCGGAGATGTTCTCCAGCAGCCAGTCGTACGTGGGGCGCTGGCTCTCCTCGAAGTCCTTCCAGTTGTCGGTGTTGTGGCAGCCGAAGTAGTTGTACTGGTCCATGCCGATCCAGTCGACGTAGTCGTCGCCCGGGTAGAGCTGCTTCATCTCGTCCGCGCTGCCGAGATAGCCGGAGACCGTCCACACCCACACCACGTTGTCGGCGCCCAGCTTCTCGAAGCGCTCGTACAGATGCCGGTAGGCGGCGACGTACTCGGCGGGTGTGCCAGCGCCCTCCTTGATCCGGGCGTCGACCTCCTGGTCGAAGGAGAAGAAGACCCGCTTGCCGTACGCCTTGATCCGGCGGATCTGCGGGTCGATGATCTCCTCGTCGTACTGCCCGGAGGCGATGTTCTTCCAGCCGAGCTGTGTCTCCGTGTAGTTCTCGTGATGCGGCTCGGTCCACACCGTGGACTCCCACGCCAGCATCAGCATGCGGTCGCGGCCCAGCTCCTGCTCCTCGTCGGTGAGCAGCTTCCCGTCGAGATCGTTGCCCGACATGTCGTGATACGTATAGACGAGGTCGAGCTTCCGGCCGATCTTCTTCTCGAAGGCGTACACCGGCTCGGTGAGGGAGCCCTTCTCGTCGTACGGGATGTACGCCCCCCACCAGGCCCCGCACTCCGGCGCCAGCTTGTCGTCCGGTGCGCAGGGCCCCGTCGGCAGGGTGCCGGAGGCCGCGTTCTTGGGGAGGTCCTCGTCGCCCTTGCCCCCGAAGCCGCCCGCCCAGACGCCGATTCCGGCGACGAACAGCGCCATCGCGACCAGGACGACGGCGTACAGCCGCCGGGGCCCGGCGCGGTGCCTGCTCATCAACCGATGTCCGCGTGTTTGCGTTTGACACGCTCGGCGGCACCGGGCAGGGCGGCGGGCAGCGGGAAGCCGGGCAGGAACGCCGCCACGGTCGTGATCAGGGCAAGCGGCACCAGGAACGCCGTCGCCGAGAACACCTCCAGCAGGAAGAGCCCGGTCGAGATCAGCACTCCGAGGGAGAGGCTGAGCGGTGCGGCCAGCGCCCACACCTCCAGCCTGGCCCCCTCCCGCAGCCCCTCGGGCCGGGGCAGGAGGACGGCCAGTCCGGGCCCGAAGCAGATGAACAGCAGTGCCGGAATCCAGCGCACCGGCCAGCCCTCGGGCAGGGCGGTCGCCGTGAGCGCCACCCATCCGGACGCCGCCATGATGACTCTGAGCCGGGTCTCGTCGACCTTCTTCATCAGGAGGTTCCCCCACTTCGGGTTCCGGGCGTGCCGGCCGGCCGGTATTCCAGTACGACTCCGTACGGATGCTCCTCGATCACCTGGAACAGCGGCGATGCCTCCAGCTTCTCGCGCAGTTCGTCGAAGCCGCCGGGTGGCAGCAGCCCCTCGCCCGCGCTGTAGATGTCCTGGGTGCGGGTGAGGATCACGATCGCCGCGGGGACCCCGCCCGGAATCCCCTCGGCCAGGTACTTCGCCGGGTCCTTCAGCATCTTCTCGTTCTCCGGCAGTTCCTGCTCGGCGAAGAACCAGTGCTCGACCTTCTCGTAGCGGTGCAGAGCCTGCGGGAAGGAGCCGGTCGTGGCGAGGATGAGCGCGTCCTTGGGGGCCCGGTCGATGGCACGGGTGACCATGGCCGTCTCCGCCGGAGGCGTGTAGTACATCTTCTCCTTGCCGTAGTACGAGGGCATGAAGCCCGCCACCAGCGCCACCAGAACGGCCGGCAGCGCGATCGCGGTGACCCTGGTCCGCAGGTCTCCCCGTCCGGTCCGCCGCCGCGCCCCTGGGGTTCCGGCCGCGGCTGATCCGGGGGGCGCGCCCGTGGCCGCCCCGGCCTTGGCCCCCGCTCCGGCCGCTGCCGGTACGAGCGCGGCGGCGGCGAAGAACGCGGCGCCGGGCAGCCCGAAGAGGTAGACGCGGAACAGCATCTCGCCGCCGTAGTCGTTGACGGCGAACAGCGGCACGGGCGCGGCCGACACCAGCAGCAGCGGCAGCGCGCTGCGGATCAGCTTGCGGCGCGCGAGCAGCGCGATCCCGGCGAGGAGCGCGACCGACAGCACCATGATGATGTTGGCGCGCCCGGCCAGCTCGGGCCCGGGGCCGGTGAGCTGTCCGGCGTATCCCGCGCGGGAGTTCTCCATCAGCCGGCCGATGGAGTCCTTGAGGGTGCCCAGCGTCTCCATGAACAGCGGGCGGCCCATGGTCAGGTCCCAGAACAGCATGATGACGACGGCGGTCGCCAGCACACCCCAGTTGCGGTAGCGGCGGGTGAGCATCAGCGCGGTGAGCGAGACGCAGAGCATGACCGGGGTGAGCTGGTGGGAGGCGTTGATCGCGAAGATCAGCGGAACGAGGATCGCGATGCAGACGGCCCGCTGGCGCACGGTCGTCGGCGGCGGTACGGGCGCGGCCACCGGATCGAGCAGGGTGCGGTCGCGCAGCGGTCCCGCCGAGCCGGGCAGGACGAAGTGGCGCAGCACCACGGCCAGCACGGTCAGGTGCAGCAGGAAGGTGAAGCCCTGCGGGGCGAGGTAGTCCTGGCCGACCCAGTTGGCGGCCTGGAAGATCCAGACGCCGACCCACACCAGCCGCCAGTCCTCGGTGAAGGTGCGGTAGATCACGACCAGCACCGGCATCATCAGCAGACCGAGGACGATTGGCGCCCAGTTGACGTACGCGGCGGCGCTCTCGACTCCGAAGGTCCGCACCATGGCGGCGTTCAGGGAGAAGAAGCCGGGCCACTGCTCGTACGCGCCCATGTTGCCGGACTGGACGCGGTACGGGTTCAGCTCACCGTTCAGCAGCAGTTGGTTGATGACCGCGTCGTGCTTGGACGCCCAGGGGTAGCGCACCGCGTCGTACAGGACCGCCGGTACGGCCTTGAGGGCGAACAGCAGGCCGACGCAGTAGGCGGCGGGCCACCAGGGAGCCGTGCCCGCGCGGCGCAGACTGAAGAGGAAGCCGCAGGTGAGAACGGCGAGCGCCAGGTAGAAGGTGACGGGCATCCGGTCCAGGAGGCCGTAGTCGCCCATGGTCCGATGGCCGACGAACGGCAGCGACACCAGCCACAGGACGACCGCCAGCGCCAGCGGCAGCCAGGCGAGCAGCAGATCGCCCTTGAACAGGCCGGGAGGGATGAGTCCCTTCCGCTGGGGGCCGCGCCGTCTGCCGGTCCCGGCGGTCCCGTCGGCGGTGGCGCCCTCCGCGAGGGCGGTGAGCTGCGGGGGTACGCGGAGCTGCATGGTCTCGCTGCCGCCGGTGGTGCCGCCGGTCGCGGTGCCGGGGCCGGTGGTGCGGCCGGTGGTGGCATCGGTGCCGGTCGCGGTGGCTTCTCCCGTACCGCCGCCGGTGCCGTCCTTTTTCGCGGTACGGCCCGAGGCGCCGCCCGCGGTCGCCGTGCCACCCGCCTTCCCGCGACGGCCGCCGCCGGAGGCCCTGCCCCCGCCGGGCGCGTCCGCCGTGCCCGTACCCGCGGTGCCGCCCGTACCGCCCGTACCCGCGCGGCCGCCGCCGGTACCGGAACCGCCGGCGGTACCGGCGCCCTTGCCCGTACGGCCGCGGGTGCCGCCGCCCAGGACGGGAAGCCGCATGGTCTCGCCGCCCGGCGTGGGCCGCCGGTCCTCCGGCGGAGTGTCGGAACCGTCACTTCCGTCCCGACGGGGACTCTCTTGCACCTGGGTCTCCTGACCTATCCCGCGAAGCGCGGACCCTTGACCGTCGCGCGAGCACGCCGGTACCACCGCCATCCGACCGTCGGAAGCGCGTCGCGGAACGGCGCGACCTTCGCCCCCCGGCCCGCCATCCACCCCTCGACGTCCGCCACCGTATGGGTACGGCGGACGATGAGCCGGGCGATGCGGTACATCTCGTCCGTCTGTGAACTCAGCGCGTGCCGCACCGCGACCGCCGAGGCGTAGCCCTCGCGGAGCGCGGCCCTGCGCACACCCCGGCTGTTGTAGCCGTGCGGGTACGCGAGATGCCCCACCTCGTGGCCGAGCACATCCTCCAGCACGTCCTTGGGCTCGCGCAGCTCCCGGCGCAGTTCGGCCGCCTTCAGGGTGTCCAGCTGGGCGTGGGTGATCGTGTGCGTGCCGATCTCCATGCCGTACTGCTCCAGCAGCGGCACCTGCGAGAGCGTCATCATGGGCGCGGGCGGCAGCAGACTGGTCCGGCCCGGTGTGATGGCCCCGGTGGTGAGATACGCGGTCGACACGATCGAGCGCTCGGCGAGCAGTTCGGCGGTCGGCCCCGGCAGATCGGCGAACCCGTCGTCGAAGGTGATCGCCACGGGCCTCTCGGGCAGGGGAGCGCCGCCCGACAGATGCGCGACGAGCGTACTGATCGTGACCGGGGTGCGCCCGCTGCCCACGATCGCGTCGAGATGCCGCCGGAAGACCTCGGGGGTGACCGAGAACTCCGCGATCCACGCGGGCGGATCCTCCACGACGCAGTGGTAGAGCAACACGGGGACGGTGGGCGCGGCCGTCCCGCCGGCCCCGGTCACGGCAGCTCCGTGTTCCACGGCAGGCGTACGCCGCGGACCTTGCGGCGCGCCTTCACATAACCGAGGGGCCCGGCCAGCATGCCCCGGCGCTCCAGCCGGGAGAGATGGCGCGGCCACGGGTAGTCGTGCGCGCCGTGGGCCCCGGGCACGGCCGCGCCGCCGGAGTCCCTGCGGGCGGTGATGGCCCGGGCGCGCGCGAGGCCGCCGGGCAGCCGGCGCAGCAGCGCGGGCAGCAGCGCGGGGCGGCGGACCAGCGTCGCGGTCAGATACGCGGTGAGCCCGGCGCCGTATCCGTACGCCTGGTTGGTGAGGTCCTTCCAGGTCTCGCGGTGGTGGTGCCAGACCAGGGCGTCCGGGCTGTAGCGCAGCCGGTGGCCCGCGGCCAGCACGCTGACGAACGCGTACAGATCGTCGCCGCCCCGGGCGGGGGTGCCGGTGCCGGTCGCCGGGTCGAAGCCGCCGACGGACCTGATCACCGAGGCGCGGAACGCCATGTTCGCGCCGGAGCCGAAGCTGCCCGCCGTGAAGGGGAACAGCGGCTCGTCGGCGGGCGGGTCCGCCGGGTCGTACGTCCGGGGCGTGAAGCCCTTCGCGAAGCCGCCGTGGCTCTCCAGCAGGATCTGGGCGGGCGTCCCGAGCTTCGCGGGCAGGATCAGTCCGGTGGTGCAGCCGAGCCCCGGGTCGGTGGCGAAAGGCGCGGTGAGGGCGGTCAGCCAGTTCGGGTCCGCGACCACGTCGTCGTCCGTGAACGCCACGATCTCGCCGGTGGCGACGGCGACCCCCCGGTTGTGCGCGATCGCGAGCCCCGGCACGGCCTCGCGCACATAACGCACGCCCCGCGCCGCGTACTTGTTCTCGACCAGGTCCTCCGTGGCACTCGTCACGGGCGCGTTGTCGACGACGACGACCTCGAAGTCGGGGTGGTCCTGGGCGAGCAGCGAGTCCAGCGCGCGGGCGAGCTGGTCGGCGCGCTCACGCGTGGCGACGACGACGCTGGTGCGCGGCGGGACCGCCCGGACGGCGCCCGGGTCGGGTGTCCCGGTACGGGCCAGCTGGGCGCGGGCGTCGGCGGCGACCGCGTCGGCGGGTGTCTTGCCGGGCGGGACCCGGCTGACGACCGTGGCGACCGGGCGGCCCCCGATCCGGACCAGGGTGTAGACGTCGCCCCCGGTGATGGCGGGCCCGGCCCCCAGCGCGGGGCCGAAGGACAGGACCTCGCCGTCGGGGCCGTCCAGATCGAGCTGGGCGACGTGGATCGGGCCCGGCTTCGGTGGTTGGGTGTTCATCCGGTTCCTTGTTTCGAATGGGCTCACGGCCGCGCGGGGCTCGGGCGTCAGTTGCCCCGCAGCTTGCCCAGCCGGTTCAGCGTCTGCTTCGCGTGGTGGGCGAGGGCCGGCCGCTCGCGCACGAATCCGTGGGCGCGCCGCACGGGCTCGCGGGCCACCCACTGGAGCGCGGCCCCCGGTCCGGGACGGGACGAGAAGCCCTCGTAGACCTCCAGCCCGCCGGTCTTGAAAGCGTCCTTGTAGACGGCGTCGCCCCGGCCGAAGTCGAACATGCCGATGCCGTGGCCCGCGGCGGCCTCCAGCATGCGCAGATGGAGGATGAGCCCGGGCGAGTAACGGGCGAACTCGACGTCGTACGCCGGGAACCAGCAGCACAGCACGGTCCGGGAGCGCAGTCCGAAGTGCGCGGCGACGGGCCGGTCCCCCGCGTACAGCACGGAGAGCACCCCGGAGCAGCCGGGAGTGCGCTCCTCGTGGAGCAGCTTCACCAGGCCGGCTATCCACTCCTTGGCGAACCGGTCGCGGCGGCCGGTCCTGCGGTACTGCGCGGACTTCCATCCGGTGAGCGTGCGCAGCAGCTCGGGGTCGCGCTCGTCGAAGACGAAGCGCACCTCGCCCTCCCGGCGCCCGAGCCGGCGCTCCTTGGCGAGGGTGGACTTGAGGAACTTGGGGGACTCGGCCCGCAGCCGCTCCTCGTACGCGGGGAAGCCGTCGCCGATGTCCGCGATCGGCGCCTCGAACCGCTCGGCCGCCGAGGGGATGAACAGGTCCTGGCCCGCTTCGAGGTTGTCGTACTCCCAGGTGGACAGCCCACAGGCCTGGAGCAGTTCACGCGCGGTGATGCCCAGGCCGGGCGCCATGATCGCGCCCTGGCAGTCGGAGACGCCGAAGCCGATCGCCCGGCCGTGGCCGAGGGGTCCGCGTTCGTACGGGAAGAATCCGGCCGACGCCCCGTCCCGGGTCAGGACGGCCACCCGGGCGGCCGGGCTGACCCGGCCCACGGCACGGGTGAATTCGGGTTCCATGAACGGGCTGGCCGGTGCGCCGGAACCGGCGCGCAGTTCCCGCCAGGAGTTGATCTCCGATTCGTCCAGTTCAGCTGGTTTCACCACACGGATGCGCAAGCCACGAATGGTGGCGGCGCGCTTGTGCGCGACACCGTTCTGTACGGCGCTCAATTTTGACCCCCCTGGTCCTCCCCAGTGTGCATTTCCCCGGAGCAGGACGCTACCGGGGATATCACACCAGGGCAGTCGGCCCGGTCATCCCGTGACGGACCTGTGAAGATTTGGGAAACACGATACGTGTGATGCCCGAGTTCTGAGTGGGACGTAACGTCCGATCTTGACCTGAGTTGGCCAACTGATATTCGAACAGGCCCCGTTGATCGTAGGATTCTGATTGCTCCCGTCCCCCTGCGGGTGTCCGACGTGTCCGGGAAGGACTCAGTCTGCAGTGATCCTGGTCCATACAGCCGTGTTTTGCAGTGACCTGATTCTCAAAAGTGACAAACCGAGCAGGCCGGGACCGTCTGTGCCGTCCGCGGCGCCCGGTCCGTCCGGACCTGCGGGGCGGCGCAGAGCGCCGGGGACCGCGTGATGAGCCGCGCGAGCGACCGTGCCCCGGTCTGGTGGCCGCTGCTGACCCTGATGGCCGTCGGCGCGGCGGGCGCCCTCACCGCGCTGTACACCGCGGCGGAGTGGCGTCAGATCCTCGCGGGCGCGTGCGCGGCCGTCGCGGTGCTGGCGCTCTCCTGGACGCTCCTGTTGTTAAGGCTGCTGAGCAGTCGGCGCGCCCGCTACCGGGCCGGGCTGCTGACCGCCGACGCCCGCAGCGCGGAAGTGGCGCATCTCGCGTCCGTGCGGATACCCGCGATCGCCGAGCGGCTCCGCGCGGGGCAGCGGCTGGACGGTGTTCCCGGCCCTCTCTCACCGGCCGCCGACATCGGTGAGGAGTTCGCCGGGGCGCTGGACGCCGTGATCGAGGCGCTGGGCTCGGACGAGGCCGTCCGCCGGGAGCGCGCCCTGCGCGACTCCGTGCAGGCGGCCTTCGAGTCCGTCGCCCGCAACATGCACGCGATGGCCACGGTCCAGCAGCAGGTGCTCGACTCGGTGGAGCGGACCATCGAGGACCCGCGGCTGATGGCCGAGGTGATGAAGGCCGACCACGCGGCGGCCCAGATGACCCGCAAGGCCCAGACCCTGCTGGTCATGTGCGGGGTCTGGCCCGCCCGCCGCGAGACCCGGCCGGTGTCGCTCTACGACTGTGTGCGCGGGGCCCAGTCCCGGATCGTGGAGTTCACCCGGGTCGAGATCCACGGCGGCCAGACGCTGTACGTGGTGCCGCCCGCGGTGGAGGGCCTGATGCACAGCCTCGCGGAGCTGCTGGAGAACGCGACGGTGTTCTCCCCCTCCCGCACCCAGGTCGTGGTCACCATCCGCGAGGTCGGCGCGGGGGCGGTCGTGGAGATCGACGACGCGGGCCTCGGCATGCCGCCCGACGTGATGCAGCAGGCGACGGCCAGGCTCCGCGACGAGCTGGACCTGGCGAACCTCGGCGCGGTGCCGCGGCTCGGCCTCGCCTGTGTCGGGCGCTGGACCCGCGAGATGGGCTTCGGCGTCGAGCTGACCGGCGCGTCGGCGTACGGGGGGACCCGGGCGGTGACGTTCGTGCCGTACCGGCTGCTGACCGAGCCGCTGTCCCACTTCTCGGCGCCGCGCGAGGCGCATGAAACACAGGGGAGGCACGGTACGCACGAGGCGGCGCACGGCGCCCATGGCGCCCATGGCGCCCATGGCGCTCACGGCACGCACAGCACGCACAGTTCGCACGGTTCGCACGGTTCGCACGAGAACACCGTGCCCCCGCAGCGGGAGCGGCTGCGGGACCACGACTGGCCGACGGGCGCGCACCGGAGCGCCCATGGCACGGGTGCGCGGGTGACCGGCCCGTACGCGACCGACCCGTATGTCACGGGAAGGGGTACGGGTGCGGGGCCGCGTGGCACCGGGTCGTACGACGGTCCGCCTCCCGGCGGCGACAGGGCTACGGGCACGGGTCCGGGCCGCGGGCCGGTACCGGGGCCCGCCCACGGCCGCGGTCATGAGCCGTACGACCCGGGCCCGCACACCGCCCGCGCCCGGGGAACCGGGAACACGGGGCACGGTACGGCGTACGGCACGGGGCCCGGTACGACCGGGGCAGCCGGCACCGGGGCCTCCGGTCCGTACGATCCGGGCGCGCGCGGGACCGGAACTCCGGGCGCGTACACCACCGGGGCAACCGGCACCGGCGCCTCCGGCCCGTACGACACTCGGTCCCGTACGACCGGCCCGTACGACTCGGGGCCGGGGACGACCGGCCCGTACGACACCGGAGCGCGGCGGACCGGGACCGGGGGGTCCCACGGCGCCGGGGCCCACGGGGCGCGCGCCACCGGTGTCCCCGCCATCTACGAGAGCGGAGCACCGGGCGACGACGACGGGTACGGCCCCGGAGAGCACACCCCCGTGCCGTACGGGCCCGCCTACCAGGCGGCCGGGTATCGCGGCGCCACCGCACCGCGCTCCCCCGCGCCCGCCGTCCCGCACCGGGGCACGGCGGCCCAGCACCCCACCGCGCAGCCCCCCACCGCCCAGCAGGACGCGGTGCAGGGGCGGTCCGACACCCGTGACGCGCTGCCCCGCAGACGCAGCCGGCGCGGTGCCGCCGTCGAGGCGGCGGCCCAGCAGGCACTCCAGCCGCAGCCGCCCGCGCCGCCGCTGCCCGAGCGGCCCGCCTGGACGCCGGAGGCCGCGGGGGCCTCGGTCGCCAGTGTGGTGTCCGGCACCCGCCGGGGCCGCGCGGCCGCCGCCGGCCACAGCACGACCCAGCCCCAGACCACCGCACCCGACGCGTATCAGGGAGGCCGGCCGTGACCGGGACCATAACGAGACTTCCCGACCTGGGCTGGATGCTCCGCCCTCTGACCGAGATCCCCGGCGTACGCCACGTCGTCGTCGTCTCCGAGGACGGACTGCGCCTCGGGCACGCCTCCGCCGAGCAGCTCACCGGCCCGGTGGCCGCGCTCAGCGTCGGCGAGGCCGAGTCGCTCTCCGCCGCCTGTGCCGCGATGAACATGACGGGGCGCTCCACCGCCTCGCTGGTGTTCGGCTCCGGCGCCGGGGTCCGCCAGCTGATGCTGGAGTCGGAGCACGGCTTCGTGCTCTTCACCCACGCCGGGGTGGGCGCCCATCTCGGCGTGGCCACCGGCACCGACGCGGATGTCGGCCTGGTCGCCCAGCAGATGCAGCTGCTGGTGGCCAAGATAGGAGCGCACCTGGGCAGCCGGCCGAGGGATCCGGTGACCGGTTCGTCATGACGGACCGTCCGGAGGAACGGACCACCTCCGCGGTCAGGCCGTATGTGATCACCGGGGGCCGCTCCGACACCGGAAGTGAGCCGCTGTCGTGGGAGACCCTGGTGATGGCCACGGACGCCGCCTTTCCCGCGTCCCTCCAGCCGGAGCATCACATGATCCTGCGTCATTGCCAGGGTCTGCTGTCGGTCGCCGAGGTGGCCGCCCATCTCGGCCAGCCGCCCTCGGTGGTGCAGGTATTGCTGTCGGACCTCGTCCAGTGGGGTCTGATCGTGATACGTCCCCCCATCCCACCGGCCGATCGAGCCGATGTGACCATGCTGAGAAAGGTTCTCCATGGCCTCGAAAGCCGTCTCTGACGCCCATGCCCGGGCGTCGGGACACCCGGGCACCCTCCCCCCACAGGGTCCCGGCACCTCCGCGTCTCCCGGCGCGGGGCCACAGCACGGCAAGTACGTCACCGCCACCGTCGCGGGCGCGGCCAAGATCCTCGTCGTCGGCCCGCTCGGAGTCGGCAAGACCACGCTGATCCGCACCGTCTCGGAGATCAAGCCGCTGTCCACCGAGGAGGTCATGACCCAGGCGGGCGCCCAGGTCGACACCCGGGTCCACCCCGGCAAGACGACCACCACCGTCGCTCTCGACTTCGGCCGGATGACCATCGACGGCGCGCTGGTGCTCTATCTGTTCGGCACCCCGGGCCAGCAGCGGTTCCTGCCCGCGTGGCGGGATCTGGCGCGGGGCGCCCTCGGGGCGCTTGCGCTCGTCGACACCCGTGATCTGGGCGCGTCCTTCGACGCCATCGGCAATCTGGAGGATCTGAGGCTGCCGTTCGCCGTCGCCGTCAACGCGTTCCCCGGCAGCCCCCGGCACGAGGAGCACGAACTGCGCGCCGCCCTCGATCTGCTGCCCGACACCCCGCTCGTCTCCTGCGACGCCCGGGATCTGCGCTCCTCGGTGCGGGCGCTCATCGCCCTGCTGCGCCATCTCGTCGACGACGCCCACGAGGGCCCCCACCCAGTGACGGAGCGTTCATGAACTTCCCGCAGCACTCCGTACCCGCGCAGCACTCCCCCGCCCCCGCGGGTCTCCAGCCCGGTCTCCAGGCCGGTCCCCGGCCCAGTGCGGCGGGCACGGGGCGCGGTCCCGCCGCACCCGCGCTGTACGGTCCGGACCTCGACGGTGACACCCTGCCCGCGTTCTACGAGGAACTGCGCCGCGAGTACGGCCCGGTGGCCCCGGTGACCATCGCGCCGGGCATCGGGGCCTGGCTGGTGCTCGGTCACCGCGAGCTGCTGCGGCTCACCCGCGAGGAGCAGGACTTCTCGCACGACCCGCGCCGCTGGACCCTGCTGCGCGAGGGCCGGGTGCCGCCGGAGTCGCCCATCATGCCGATGGTGGGCTGGCGGCCCGCGCTGCTGTTCACGGACGGGCAGCAGCACCGCCGGATGCGTACCGCCGTGTCCGACGCGATCGCCGGGATCAACGGTCATGAACTGCGCCGCAGCGTCCGGGCGATGGCCGAGGGGCTGATCGCCTCCTTCGCCGACCGGCGCGAGGCCGATCTCGTGCCGCACTACGCCCGCAAGCTGCCGCTCCAGGTGATCATCGGGCTTCTCGGTCTCGATGACCGGACCGGGCAGCAACTGGTGCAGGGCATCGCGGGCATGGTCGCCACCAACGCGGACTCCGTGAACGCCGGCAAGCGGATGGACACCCTCCTGACGGCGCTCATCAAGGAGAAGCGCCGCCGGCCGGGCGAGGACATCACGTCCTCACTGCTCAACCACCCGGCGGAACTCACCGACGAGGAGGTGCTGCACAACCTGGTGGTGATGTTCGTCGCGGGCCAGCAGACCACCGTGAACTGGATCGCCACCACCCTGCGCGTCCTGCTCTGCGACCCCGCCTTCCGCTCGTCCCTCACCCGAGGGCACCTCACCGTGGACGACGCGCTCGACCTGGTGCTGTGGCGCCACCCGCCGACCCAGAACTTCCCCGCGCGCTACGCCACCCGCGATCTGGTCCTCGGCCGCCAGCGCATCCGCGCCGGTGACATGCTGCTGCTCGGACTGGCGGCGGCCAACCAGGACCCCGAGATCCTGCCCGCGAACGGCGCACCGGTGATCGGCAACCGCTCCCATCTGGCGTTCGGCGCCGGCCCGCACACCTGCCCCGCGCAGGACCCGGCCCGGCTGATCACCCGTACCGCCGTGGACACCATCCGCCACCGGCTGCCCGATCTGGAGCTGGCGGTACCGGAGTCCGACCTGGCGTGGATCAGGTCACCGTGGTCCAAGGGTCTGGCGGCGCTTCCCGTCCGCTTCGGTGAACCTCTGATGCCCCGCGGCTCACAGGACCAGACCCCGAACACCCGCTGACCCGGCGCGGGGCCGCCCGGTGCCCTCCGCGGAGGCCGGCGGACGGGCCGCAGCCGGGGAGCGGGGCCGGGGGTCACCAGTCCCGGGCGGAGATCAGCTTCTCGGGGTCCGCGTCCGTGAATCCGTAGGCCGTCGCCACGAACCAGAAGTCCTCGCCGATCTCCTCCCGGGCGACCGTCTCGATCTCACTGCCCGCGGCCTCGAACTCGGCCTCCAGCCGGTTGAACTCCTCCGTCGCCGCCTCGGTGAGCACATACAGCGCCGCCAGATCCGAGGGCCGTTCCGCCTCGATCCGCTCGCACAGCCGCAGCAGGATCGCCCTGCCCTTGTCGAGGACGTGATCCGGAAAGTACGGGTCCTCGTACAGCGGCTGAAGAAACGCACGCTCCGCCACCTGCCGGTTGACGATCGCCACGGTGATTCCCCACTCCCTGGAAGGGCCCGAGTACCGCCGTTCCCGGGTACTGCCGAGCCGGTCACCGATCCTGCACCACGTCACTGACAGACCGGGTGTTCGCCGGGCGTCGGGCCGGGGGTCAGGGTGGGTGCGCAGTGGGGGCATACGTATTGGAGTGAGCGTTCTATCCAGCGGAGGGGGATGGGGGCGGTGGCGGGACGGCCGCAGTGGGCGCAGTCGGCACTGAGGGGGTCCGGGGCGCTGCCGGTGAGCGCGGCGGCGTTCATGTCGGCACGTTCGCACGGCTGATGGCCTCCCGGCCCGCCGAGTCGCCTCGTACGCCGGTGTCCCGCGGGATGGACAGCTCGGCCCACACGACCTTGCCGGGCCCCTCCCGTTCGGTCACACCCCACCGGTCGGCCAGCGCGTCGACGAGCCACAGCCCCCGCCCACCGGTCGCCTCCGGCGCGGGCGCACTCGGCACGGGCCGTCCCTCGCCCGCGTCCCGGACCTCGATCCGCAGCCCTTCCGGCGAGCGCGTACAGCGGGTCTCGATCTCCCGCTCCGGCGCCGTGAACGCATGACACACGGCGTTGGTGAGCAGCTCCGACAGCACGAGCAGCGCCGAGTCCTCGATGGCCGTGAGACCCCAACCCGCCAGCGCCTTGCGCAACTGAGCGCGGGCGCGTCCGACACAGCCCGGATGACGGCTCCAGCGCGACACCACCGCGTCGCCACCACACCCGCCGTTCACCCGTCCACCGCCATCGGGCCGAAGGGCGGCCCCTCGTATGGACGGATCGTGCGGTTCACCATGTTCACGCTCCTCTTCAGAGGGCCAGAAGGCGCACAGAGCACCTCAAACTAACCGGAATCATCTAATCCCTCATCAGATCAGGTGAAATACAACAGTGTTGGGAGTTCAAGCTTGATGGCTCGCCGTTACTTTCAACAGGTCAGCGAACGTGTCAACGACGGACTGTCACAAGGAGAAGGCCATGGGACGACGCAACGACAAGCCGGGCGAGAAGTCCGGAGCCACCACATCCGCCGCACTGTTCGGCGAACTGTTACGCGAACACCGCGACCGGGCCCGACTCTCCCAGGACAAGCTCGCGAGCCAGATCCCGTGCGACCGCTCCCTGGTCGCCAAGATCGAGGCAGGAGCGCGGGTGCCGCAGCAGCCGTTCGTGGAGCGATGTGACGAACTGCTGGAGACCGGTGGGATATTGGCCCGGTTGTGGGCCCGGATCGACTGGTACTCGCCTGCGGATCATCCGGATTGGTTCCGCAGGCGGGCGGAGATGGATGCGGAGGCGACGGCGCTGCGTGTGTATCAGACGCAGTTCATGCCAGGGCTTCTACAGACCGCCGACTACTCCCGTGCCCTGCTCTCTCCCGCATTGAGAGGCGACAACGGCGCAGATCTCGTGGCGGCACGACTCGGCCGACAGCGACGCTTCATGGCCCAGGATGGACCACTCCTGATAGTGGTGTTGGACGAAAGCGCACTACGTAACTTCGTTGGCGACGCCGACGTGATGCGCGACCAGTGCACCCATCTACTGGCCATGGGATTGCGCCCAAACATCCGCATCCAGGTGGCCCCAGCCGATCGACCACTCGATCGCCCTGCGAACTCGATGTCGTTGATCACCTTGTCCGACGGACACCAGTGGGTCTACTCCGAGTCCTTGGACCGAGGCCATTTCAACGACGATCCAGCCGTCTACTCCCGGCACGCCCGGACCTATGATGTGCTCAGAGCGGATGCCCTATCGGCTCACGGATCTGCCGCTCTGATCAGCGACTTCATGGAAGGGTACTCCGGGAATGGAACACCGGCTCAGCGCGGCGACGTGGATCAAAAGCTCCCACAGCGGCCCCAACGGCGGCGACTGCATAGAGGTGGCCCTCGGATCTACCGACGTCGTCCCCGTACGTGACAGTAAGAACCCCTCCGGCCCGGCGCTGCACCTCACACCCCGCGCCTTCGCCGGACTCCTCGCGTACGCCAAGAACACCACCATCTAGCCCACCGCCTGGAAGGGCGACCGAGTATGGAGCACATCCTCAGCGCGGCGACGTGGATCAAAAGCAGCTACAGCGGCCAAAACGGCGGCAACTGCATAGAGGTAGCCCCCGGGTACGCCGTGGCCACGTGGTCCAAGAGCACCTACAGCGGCGACAACGGCGGCGACTGCGTCGAGGTGGCTTCTGGGCTCACCAACGTGGTCGCAGTCCGAGACAGCAAGAACCCGTCCGGCCCCCACCTCCACCTGACACCCAGCGCCTTCACCGGACTCCTCACGTACGCCAAGAACCACGCCGACGTCTAGGGCTTCCGTAGGCGGTCGGCGGTCTTGTCGCCGTGGGCGAGAAGACCGCCACCGCCGGAGTCAGTCTGCGCCACTCGGACCGGGAGGTCCTCGGCTTCTTCGCCCGGGAGGGGCTGCCCAACGTACTGGTCCGGGCGCACCCGGAGAGCCGGCTGCCGGAGCAGCACCAGCACGGCGGCGTGTGACACCTCTGGCTCAACTGGCCTTTTCGGACGGACACTTGGCGGTGTCACAGGACATGACCGTGGCACCCGTCCACCCCGTCAGGAGAGCCCACGTGAGCACTGCGCACGTCACCCCGCCGCACCGGATGGACGCCCGTGGCGGCTGTCCCCACGCAGCCAACGCCCGGCTGCTCGCCGAGGGCACCTCGGCCGGGATCGTCCTTCCCGACGAGGTGCCCGGGATGGCCGTACTGGGGCATGAGGCACTGAAGGAGTTCCTCGCGCATCCCGAGGTCTCCAAGAGCCCCGCGCATTTCACCGCGCTCCGGGAGGGCCGGATACCCGAGGGGTGGTCGCTGATGAACTTCGCCGTCCTGCCCGGAATGCTGACCAGTGACGGGGACGAGCACCGGAGGCTGCGCTCCCTGGTGAGCAAGGCGTTCACCGCCCGGCGGGTGGAGGGGCTCCGGCCCAGGATCGAGGCGCTGACGGCCCGGCTGCTGGACGGACTGGACGCGGCGGCGAAGGCGGGCGGCGGGGTCGCCGACCTGCGGACGCACTTCGCGCTGCCGCTGCCGCTGAGTGTGATCTGTGAGCTGTTCGGGGTGGACGAAGAGGCCCACGACCGGCTGCACGAGCTGTCGGACCTGGCGGTCAGCACCACCGTCACATCCGAGCAGGCGATCGCCGCGACCCGTGACATGGCCGCCACGCTCGCCGGGATCGTGGCGACCCGCCGGGAGAACCCGGGCGACGATCTGACCAGCGCGCTGATCGCCGCGCGGGAGGACGGTGACCGGCTGAGCGAGGGGGAACTGATCGGCACGCTGATGCTGTTCGTCGTGGCGGGCCACGAGACCACGCTGAACCTGATCACGAACGCCGTACGGGCGCTCTGCGCCCACCGCGACCAGCTCGGCCTGATCCGCTCCGGCGGCGCGTCCTGGTCGGACGCGGTGGAGGAGACCCTGCGCTGGGACAGTCCCGTCAGCTACTTCCCGTTCCGCTACCCGGTGCGGGACATCACGCTCGACGGGACGGTGATCCCCCGGGGGACGCCGGTCCTCGCGGGCTACTCGGCCGCCGGGCGGGACCGGGCCGCCCACGGCCCCGACGCGGACCGCTTCGACGTGCGCCGGGAGTCGCCGGGCCGTCATCTCTCCCTCGGGCACGGCGCGCACTACTGTCTGGGCGCGCCCCTGGCCCGTATGGAGGCGACGATCGCCCTGGAGCGGCTGTTCACCCGCTTCCCGGACCTGGATCTGGCGGTCCCGGAGGCGGAGCTGCCGAGGCACGCGAGCTTCGTGGGCAACAGCGTGGAGGAGCTGCCGGTGCGGCTGGGGCACCGAGGGGTGTGAGCAGGGGCGGTACGGCGGCGCGCTACCACCCATCGGGTTCGGCCACGACCTGTGAGAAGTCACCGTTCCGGAGGGCTTCCGGCTCGATCAGGAAGTGCAGATAGCCGCCGTCGCCCCACGACCAGAGTTCCTTGCCGCCGAGCGTGAGCAGGTGCTTGTGCCGGGTGTTCTTCGGGGTGTGATCGATCCACCACGGCCAGCCGAAGAACTGGTCCGTGCAGACAGGCCCGCGTTCGAGGCCCTCCTTGGCGTAGAGGAGCCTGATCTCTTCGTCCTCGTCCAGCGAGTACATCACGTACAAGGCGGGGCCGAAGGGGTCGAGGGCTTCGGACGCGTCACCGTAGTCGAGGTTGTCGTAGACCTCGTCACCATTGTTCATGGAAGGCAGGGTGACGACCGGGGCGGCGTGCAGCGGTGTCCGGTCGAAGACCAGGGCTCCCGGCGGCGTCTCCGCCTCGACCGCGCGCAGCGGGTCGGCGGGAACAACCCGGCAAAGGCGCGGGTCGTAGAAGTCGAGGGCGAACAGTGCGGAGTATCTGTCGTACAGCTCGCGGTGCCCCGGATCCGGCTGCAGGTAGAAGAAGTTGAGCAGCCCGGACCGGAGGGGCGGCGGCAGCTCGTCCCCCAGCCACGGAGCCAGCTCCGTCAGGTCCACTACGGCGAGCAGAGTGAGCGGGATGCCCTCGTAGTCCGGCCAGGGAGCCCCCGGCTCCAGCAGGGCCGGCCCGCCGAGCCGGCAGCCGCCCGTCGCCGGCCGGTCCGGCCGAACGCGCTGGAGCACGAAGCCCGTCCGCGCCAGTGCGGCCACCTGCGCGCCCAGATGTTCACCCAGGTGCTCGGCACACCAGGCCCCGATGTGCGACCGCGCCTCTTCATGGTTCATGGGCTCCATGCCATCACGGAGCAGCCGACGGCGGAGGTATCACGCGGATCGGCTCGCGTTGGGCCCGACGGCATCGACCGGCCGACCGTGCTGTGGCGCGGCTGCGGCGCGTACGGCCCTGGCGCAGACTTGGCCCGTACACGCCCTGTTGTCCCCGCCTGACGGGCGCTCGCACCGGCGCCCGTTCCCGCACCGAAGGACTCGCCCATGCCCCCAGTCATCGCCGTCACCGGCGCCAGCGGCCGTATCGGCGGCCGGGTCGCGCGCCGTCTTGCCGAACAGGGGGCCGCGCCCCGGCTGCTCGGCCGGAACCCGGCGCGGTTGCCGGAGGTCGCGGGGGCTTCCGCCGCCCCGCCCGCCGCGTACGGGGACGGCGAGGCGATGCGCCGGGCCTGCGACGGTGCGGGGACGCTGCTCCTGGTCTCCGCGCACGAGTCCCTCGGCCGGGTGCGCCAGCACACCACCGCCGTGGACGCGGCCGTGGCGGCGGGTGTGGAGCGGATCGTGTACGTGTCGTTCCTGGGGGCCGCGCCGGACGCGACGTTCACCTTCGCCCGCGACCACTGGCACACGGAGGAGTACATCCGCGCGACCGGCCTGCGGCACACGTTCCTGCGGGACAGCTTCTATCTCGCCGCGCTGGCGGGGATGGCGGGCGCGGACGGGGTGATCCGGGGCCCGGCCGGTGAGGGGCGGGTCTCGGCGGTCGCGCACGACGACATCGCGGACGCGGCGGTGGGGGTTCTGCTCGGCGACGGCCACGACGGGCTGACGTACGACATCACCGGCCCGGCGGCGATCTCGCTGACGGAGGCCGCCGCCGAGCTGAGCCGCTTCGCCGGACGGGAGGTCACCTACGTGGCCGAGAGCGAGGACGAGGCGTACGCCTCACGGGCCGGGTACGGCGCGGAGGAGTGGGAGGTGACCGGCTGGGTCACCTCGTACGAGGCGATCGCGGCCGGGGAGATGGCGACGGTCTCGGACGCGGTGGCGAAGCTGGCGGGCCGTCCGGCGCAGGGCTTCGCGGAGTTCCTGCGGGCGAACCCGGAGTCCTACCGGCATCTGCGCCCCTGACGCCATACGTCCCGCACCAGCGGGACCCCCGGCCGGTACGCCAGATGGACATGGCTCGGCGCGTCCAGCACCACGAGATCGGCCCGGGCGCCGGGGGCGATGCGGCCGACGTCGGTACGGCGCAGGGCCGCGGCACCGCCCGCCGTGGCCGACCAGAGCGCCTCGTCCGGGGTCATGCCCATGTCCCGTACGGCGAGGGCGACGCAGAACGGCATCGAGGACGTGAACGACGACCCCGGGTTGCAGTCCGTCGACAGCGCCACGGTCACGCCCGCGTCCAGCAGCCGCCGGGCGTCCGGCCAGGGGGCGCGGGTGGAGAACTCGGCGCCCGGGAGCAGGGTCGCGACGGTGTTGCCGCTCGCGAGGGCGTCGATGTCCCCGGGGTCGAGGTGGGTGCAGTGGTCCGCGCTGGCCGCGTCCAGCTCGACGGCGAGCCGGACGCCGGGGCCGGGGCCGAGCTGGTTGGCGTGGACGCGGGGGACGAGGCCCCGGGCCTTCCCGGCGGTGAGGACCGCGCGGGCCTGGTCCCCGTCGAACGCACCCCTCTCGCAGAAGACGTCCACCCAGCGGGCGTGGGGCGCGCAGGCGTCGAGCATCTCGCCGGTCACCAGTTCCACATAGGCGGCCGGGTCGTCCGCGTACTCCGGCGGCACGATGTGCGCGCCGAGGTAGGTGACCTCCTCCGTGTGCCGCGCGGCGATCCGGAGCGCGCGCGCCTCGTCGTGGGTGGTGAGCCCGTACCCCGACTTGGTCTCGAAGGTCGTGGTGCCCTGGCGCAGCGCCTCCGCCAGATAGCGCGTGAGGTTCGCCTCCAGCTGCCCGTCGCTCGCGGCGCGGGTGGCCCGGACCGTCGTACGGATGCCGCCGGCCTGGTAGGGGCGGCCGGACATCCGGGCGTTGAACTCCTGCGTACGGTCGCCCGCGAAGACGAGGTGGGCGTGGGAGTCGACGAACCCGGGGACGACGGCGTTCCCCCCGGCGTCGTACACCTCGTCCGCGTCCGGAGCGCTCTGTGCCCGGCCGGTCCAGGCGACCCGGTCGCCCTCGACGACGACGGCGGCGTCGGTGAGGAGGCCGAGCGGGGAGGGATCACCGATGCCGGGCACGTTGGTGACCAGGCTTCCGATGTTGGTGAGGAGAATGCTGGCGCTCATGGGTTCCTATCGATGGTTGTTCTCCCTGTGAGACCGCGTACGCCCAAACCCCAGCCCCGTCGGCGATTGAGGCGCAGGGCTCGGCATCCCAGCCCCGCCGGCGATTGAGGCGCAGGGCTCGGCATCCCAGCCCCGCCGACGATTGAGGCGCGGGGTTCGGGGCAGAGCCCCGACAAGCCGCCCGGCACCCGGCGGCAACCCCGGCGCGGGGCCCGGCGCCGGACACCCAAACCCAGCCCCGCCGGCGATTGAGGCGCGGGGCTCGGGGCAGAGCCCCGACAAGCCGCCCGGCACCCGGCGGCAACCCCGGCGCGGGGCCCGGCGCCGCAACCCCGACCGCCCCGGCCCGGGGGCCGACCACCACGCACCCTCACGACCGCAGCGCGGCAATCGTCGAGCCCAGCTCCGACGCCACATCCGGCACCAGCTCATGGACGCCCGACCGGACGATCCGGCGGCCCCCCACCACCACCTCCCGCACATCCGCGCCCGTGCCCGCGAAGACCACCGCCTCCGGCGCCAGCCTCGGCACCGGGCCCGCCGTGCGTACGGAGTCGAGGGCGACCGTGGTGAAGTCGGCGAGCGCGCCGGGCTCCAGGCGGCCCGCGTCGGGGCGGCCGAGGGAGGCGTGCCCGTCGGCGGTGGCGGCACGCAGAAGGGCGGCGGCCGTCCAGTGGCCGCGGGTGCGGGTGCGCAGGCGTTCGTGGAGTTCCAGGGCGCGCGCCTCCTCCAGGAGGTCGATCACCGCGTGGCTGTCGCTGCCGAGGGAGAGCGGGGAGCCCGCGCGCTGGAGGGCGGCGGCGGGGCCGATGCCGTCGGCGAGATCGCGTTCCGTGGTGGGGCACATGCAGACACCGGCGCCGGACGCGCCGAGGACACGGATGTCCTCGTCGGTGAGATGCGTGGCGTGGACGGCCGTCGTCGTCGGCTTCCAGAAGCCGGAATCGGCGAGGAGCCGGGTCGGCGAACAGCCGTGGACGGCGAGGCATGCCTCGTTCTCGGCGGGCTGTTCGGAGAGGTGGACATGGACGGGCACCCCGTCGGTGCGGGCCGCGAACTCCTCGTATCCGTCCCTGTGCGCGAACGCGCGTACGGAGTGGACCGCCGCGCCGATCCCGGCGTCCCACCTCGCGTCCCCGCGGGGCTTCAGCCGGGACCAGCGGTCGTACCAGGCGTCCGCCGAGCCGTCGCCGAAGCGGAGCTGAGGGCCCTTCAGGGGCTGGTGGCCGTCGCGGGTGAGGCCGCCGTGGAGGTAGACGGTGTCGAGGAGGGTGATCCGGATGCCGGCGTCGGCGGCGGCCGCGAGGAGCGCCTCGCCCATGGCGTTGGGGTCGGCGTACGGGGTGCCGCCGGGGCCGTGGTGGAGGTAGTGGAACTCCCCCACCGCGGTGATGCCCGCGAGCGCCATCTCGGCGTACACGGCGCGCGCGAGCGCGTGGTACGACTCCGGGGTCAGCCGGGACGCGGTCCGGTACATCACCTCCCGCCAGGTCCAGAAGGTGCCGGTGCCGACCTGCACGGTGCCCCGCAGGGCCCGGTGGAAGGCGTGCGAGTGCGTGTTGGCGAGGCCGGGGATCGTGAGGCCGCGCAGGATCTCGGCGCCCGGCGGCGGGGCGGTGGTCCCCGTGCGTACGGCCCCGATCCGGCCGTCGGCCCGTACGTCCAGGGCGACGCCCGGCTCGGCACGGGTCTCCAGCCAGGCGTGTTCCGCCCAGTAGCTCACCGCCGGCGCGGCCGGTGCCGCCGTGGATACCGCCGGTGTCACCGGCATGCCAGGCCCTCCAGTACGTCGGCGAGTGCGAGCACCCCGGCCACGCAGTCGTCCTCGGCCGCGAACTCGGCCGGGGAGTGCGAGACGCCCGTGGGGTTGCGTACGAACAGCATGGCGGTCGGGACCGCGGCGGACAGGATTCCGGCGTCGTGTCCCGCGCCCGTGCCGAGGACGGGGACCCGGCCTCCGAGCAGACGGTTCAGCTCGTCGCGCAGGGCGTGCCCGAACTCGACGACCGGGGTGAAGGACTCCCGTACGACGCTGAGGTCCACACCGTCGCTCCGGGCGCGGTCCCGGGCCGCCCGTTCGATCGCGGCGACGACCGTGTCCAGCGTGGTCCGGTCGGCGGCGCGGGAGTCGAGCCAGCCGCGGACGAGGGAGGGGATGGCGTTCACGCCGTTCGGTTCGACGGCGACCTTGCCGAAAGTGGCGACCGCGCCCGCGAGCCCGGCCTCGCGGCGGGCGGCGAGAACGGTCTCCGCGTAGGCCGGCATGGGGTCGCGGCGGTCGGCGAGCCGGGTGGTGCCCGCGTGGTTGGCCTCGCCGCGGAAGTCGAACCGCCAGCGGCCGTGCGGCCAGATCGCGGAGGCGATCCCGATCCGGTCGCCGGACAGGTCGAGCGCGCGGCCCTGTTCGACGTGCAGTTCGACGAACGCGCCGATACGGGCGAGGCGCCCGGGGTCGGGGCCGATGGCGCCGGGGTCGTGGCCGGCCGCCTCCATGGCCCGTGGGAGGGTGATGCCGTCGGCGTCGGTGAGCGCGTACGCCTTCTCCCTGGTCAGTTGCCCGGAGGCGAGCCGGGAGCCGACGCAGGCGAGGCCGAAGCGGGCGCCCTCCTCATCGCCGAAGTTGACGATCGCGAGGGGCCGGGTGAACTCGGCGCCCCTGCGGCGGAGTTCGTCGAGCGCGGCGAAGGCGGAGACGACGCCGAGGGGGCCGTCGAAGGCGCCGCCGTCGGGCACGGAGTCGAGGTGCGACCCGGTGACGACGGCGTCCCCGGCGGCCGGGTCCCCGAGCCAGGCCCACTGGTTGCCGTTGCGGTCGGTCTCGTGGGCGAGGCCGCGCGCCTGTGCCTGTTCGCGGAACCAGGAACGGCAGTCGGCGTCGGCGGCGGTCCAGGCGTAGCGGCGGTAGCCGCCGGTACTCTCCTCGCGCCCGATCGGGGCCAGCTCCCGCCACATGGCGTGGAACGAGGGGCCCGCGCCCGCCCCGGGAACACCGGCGGGTCCCGGTCCATCTGTGTCCACCCCGGAAACACCGGCGGGTCCGTCCCCGCTCGCCCCGGAAACACCGGCGGGCCCGTCCGCGCCCGCCCCCGGAGCACCCGCCGTTCCGTCCCCGTACCCGTACCCGTCCGCGGCCCGGTGGGGTGTCCCCGCCCGCCCCTCGGTGTGCCGACCGGGCTTCCGGGGCGGGTCCGCGGGCGCGCCGCCGGGTGCGGAGGTCATGAACCCTCCCGCAGGGGAACGCGGACGCCCTTGTCCGTGGCGACGGACTCCGCGAGGTCGTACCCGGCGTCCACATGGCGGATGACGCCCGTGCCGGGGTCGTTGGTCAGAACCCGGCGGATCTTCTCCCCCGCCAGAGCCGTGCCGTCGGCGACCGTCACCTGGCCCGCGTGGATCGAGCGGCCCATGCCGACGCCGCCGCCGTGGTGGATGGAGACCCAGGACGCGCCGGAGGCGACGTTGACCATGGCGTTGAGGAGGGGCCAGTCGGCGATCGCGTCGGAGCCGTCGAGCATCGCCTCGGTCTCCCGGTACGGGGAGGCGACCGAGCCGCAGTCGAGGTGGTCGCGGCCGATGGCGAGGGGAGCGGCCAGTTCCCCGCTCGCGACCATGTCGTTGAAGCGCTCGCCCGCGCGGTCGCGCTCGCCGTAGCCGAGCCAGCAGATACGGGCGGGCAGGCCCTGGAAGCGGACGCGTTCACGGGCCAGGGTGATCCAGCGGCGCAGGGACGCGTTCTCCGGGAACAGCTCCAGGATCGCGCGGTCGGTCTTCGCGATGTCGGACGCCTCGCCGGAGAGCGCGGCCCAGCGGAAGGGGCCCTTGCCCTCGCAGAACAGCGGCCGGATGTACGCCGGCACGAAGCCGGGGAACGCGAACGCGCGCTCGTATCCCGCGAGCCGCGCCTCGCCCCGGATGGAGTTGCCGTAGTCGAAGACCTCGGCGCCCGCGTCCAGGAAGCCGACCATCGCCTCCACATGGCGGGCCATGGACTGTCGCGCCCGCCGGGTGAAGTCGGCGGGCTTCTCGGCCGCGTACGACGCCATGTCGGCGAAGTCGACACCGGCGGGGAGGTACGCGAGGGGGTCGTGCGCCGAGGTCTGGTCGGTGACGATGTCGATGGGCGCGCCGGCCGCCAGCAGCTCCGGCAGCAGTTCCGCGGCGTTGCCGAGGACACCGATGGACAGCGGGCGGCGGGCGTCCCGGGCCTCGGTGGCGAGCTGGAGCGCGTGGCCGGGCGAGTCGGCCCGCACGTCCAGGTAGCGGTGCTCGATACGGCGGTCGATGGCGCGCGGATCGCAGTCGACGCAGATCGCGACGCCGTCGTTCATGGTGACGGCGAGCGGCTGCGCGCCGCCCATGCCGCCGAGACCCGCGGTCAGGGTGATCGTCCCGGCGAGGGTCCCGCCGAACCGCTTGGCGGCGACGGCGGCGAAGGTCTCGTAGGTGCCCTGGAGGATGCCCTGGGTGCCGATGTAGATCCAGGAACCGGCCGTCATCTGCCCGTACATGGTCAGACCGAGGGCTTCGAGGCGGCGGAACTCCTCCCAGTTCGCCCAGTCGCCGACGAGGTTGGAGTTGGCGATCAGGACGCGCGGGGCCCACTCGTGGGTCCGCATCACGCCGACCGGGCGGCCGGACTGGACGAGCATCGTCTCGTCCTGCTTCAGGGACCGCAGGGTACGCACCATCGCGTCGAAGGAGCGCCAGTCGCGGGCCGCCCTGCCGGTGCCGCCGTAGACGACCAGCCGGTCGGGGTGCTCGGCGACCTCGGGGTCCAGATTGTTCTGGAGCATCCGGAGGGCGGCCTCCTGCTGCCAGCCCAAGGTGCTCAGTGTGCTGCCGCGCGACGCCCGTACGGGGCGGGGTCCTGACATGGCGATGCCTCCCGACGACTGGGCTTATTCATATAGTGATGACATGAATAGACCTAGTCAACAGTCGCGCCGGGCGGGGCCGGGTGATTGGCTGGCACACATGACTGTGGAACGCCGTGATCGGGCCGTACGCGCCGCTGTGGAGCAGGGACTTCTGACGGAGGAGCAGCCGGTCGCCGCCCTCCTGGACGTGGCCGGGATCCGGGCGTCGGCGGCCGCGCTGCGGGACGCGTTCGCCGCCGTCACCGACGCGCCCGTGCTGCACGCCTTCGCGGTGAAGGCGGCGCCTCTCGTGCCCGTGCTCGCGCTGCTGAACGCCGAGGGCATCGGCGCCGAGGTCGCGAGCCCCGGCGAACTGGCCCTGGCGCGTGCCGCCGGGATCGCCCCCGGCCGCACGGTCCTGGACTCCCCGGCGAAGACCCCCGGCGAACTGCGGGAGGCCCTGGCGCTCGGGATCGCGGTCAACGCGGACAATCCGCAGGAGCTGGCACGGCTGGACGCGCTCGTGCCCTCCTCGCGCACCGGCTCGCCCCTCGGGCTGCGGGTCAATCCGCAGATCGGCGGGGGTTCCATCGGCGCGCTGTCCACCGCCACCGCGACCTCCAAGTTCGGGGTGGCGCTGCGCGACGAGGGCGCGCGGGAGGCGGTGGTGCGGATGTGTCTGGACCGGCCGTGGCTGACCCGGCTGCACACCCACTCCGGCTCGCAGGGCATTCCGCTCTCGCGGATGATCGAGGGCGTACGGGAGGTGTACGCGCTCGCCGAGGAGATCAACGCGGCGGCCGGGCGGCGGCAGATCGACACCGTCGACATCGGGGGCGGACTGCCGGTCAACTTCTCCTCCGACGAGGAGAGTCCGACCTTCGCCGAGTACGCGGCCCTGCTGAAGGAGCAGGTCCCGGGCCTGCTGGACGGGCGCTACGGGCTGGTCACGGAGTACGGGCGGGCGCTGCTCGCCAAGCACGGGCTGATCCTGGCACGGGTCGAGTACACCAAGGTCTCGGGGTCACGGCCGATCGCGGTCACCCACGCGGGTGTGCAGGTGGCGACCCGTACGGTCTACGACCCGGCCTCCTGGCCGCTGCGGATCGCCGCCTACGGCTCCGGCGGGCTGCCGAAGGCGGGCGCGCCGGTGGTGCAGGACATCGCGGGGCCCGCCTGTTTCGCGGGCGATCTGCTGGCCGAGGCCCGGGAGCTGCCGCCGCTGGAGCAGGGTGATGTGGTGGCGGCGCTGGACACGGGGGCGTACTACTTCTCGAACCACTACGGGTACAACAGCCTGCCCCGGCCGGGGGTGTACGGGTACACGTTCGGTGCCGGCGACGGCGGACCCGGCGGTACCGGCGGCGGTACCGGCGGCGGGTTCGGCGGCGGGTTCGGCGGCGGTACCGGCGGCGGTACCGGCGGCGGGTTCGGCGGCGAAGGGGTGCGGTTCGCGCTCGTACGGGCTCCGCAGAGCGTGGACGAGATCGCCGCCGAGTCGGGTGGCGGGCAGCGGGACGCACTGCTGTAGCGGCGGGAGACGGGCGCGCGGCGGCGGCGCCCGAGGGGGCGTCACGGGCCGTGCGCGTTCCGGGCGGACACCCTCGGGGCGGGCCGCGAGCCGTACGCGGGGGTCGGCACGGGTGGCCCGGCGGCCTTCGGGACCGCGGATCGGTGGCGCCCGGCGGACGACGGGCCGCCCCGGCCGAAAAGCGTCTCGGATGGTCCATGCATCCGGTTCCAGGGGGCCCGGCCCCCGACATCACGGCTGGTCAGATACTCTGCGACCGCACGCCATTGGAGCCGATGGCACGGCTGATGAACGGCCGGATCGGATCCTTGGCGCGCGAACCCTACCTGGCCCGTGGCAAGTTCCTGTGGAAAATGCCACAAGTTCCCACAACGGCGGCAACGTTGCGTAACCTTTCCGTCACAGCGTCCGCGCGACCGCGCGCGGAACGTCCAGGGGCGGAGAAGGGAGTCGGTGTGCCCGGAATCGACGAGTGTCTGCTGGAAGCCATGCTGGTGCCGGGCGCGCGCGGGGCGTCCATCGTGGACTGGGTCAGCGGCCTCGCGCTCGGCACCATCGGCGAGACACCGGGCGGTGACCACGAGGCCACGGCGGCGGAGACCGCCGAGCTGGCCCGGGTCGCGACCGAGTACGCGGCGTTCGCGCTGCTGACCCCGAGGGCGTCGGGCGGCCCCGAGTCGCCCCCGGCATCCGGCGCGGGGATTCCGTTCCAGCCGGACGGCAGCGCGGTCGGCGCCGGCCGGTCCGGGCCCGGTCCGATCGGTGCCGGTCAGGTCGGCGCGGGTCAGGCCGGGTTCGGCCGGGGCGCCGACGGCGGCCGCGGCCGGCCGGGTACCGGCCCGGCCAGGGTCGCCACAGCTGATTCCGCTTCGATCGGCTCGGATCGTTCCGCCACCGGTGCCGCCGACTCCGCTCCGGCCGGTGGCCCGGCGGCGGGCAGCGCGGCGGCCGTCGGCCCGGCGACCGTCGGCCCGGCCGCCCAGGACGAGAGTCCCCTGGTCGAGGACTTCATCGTGACCACCCGTACCTGCTACCACCTGATCCGATTTGTGGAGACCGCCTTCGACAGCAGTGTGTTCCTGCACCTCTGGCTGGACCGGGACCTCGGCAATCTCGCGCTCGCGCGGCTGCGGATGCAGAACCTCGCCGAGAGGCTGGTGCTGGGATGAGCACCGTCATATCGCCGATGCTCGTGCGGCTCGCGGACGAGCGGGCCACGGGAGTGCTGATCCGTGACCACGGCGCGCTGTATCTGGCGGACGGCCAGGTCGTGCACGCCGAGGCGCCCGCCGCGCCGGGGCTCGACGTCCTGCTCATGGCGAGCGGCCGGCTGCGGCCCGACCGCTGGGAGGACGCGATCGCGCGCGCGGGCGCGCGCAACGAGGTCGCCCGCTATCTCGTCGACAGCGGCCAGGTCGCGGGCGGCGAGCTGGAGATCTGCCATCTCGCCGCGCTGTACGACGCGGCCTACTTCGCCCTGGCCCCGGCCGCGGGGCCGACCCGGTTCCGCTACGGGGTCCACCACTGGCTGGGCCGTGTCCGTCCGGTGCCGACCAGGTCGGTCGAGCGCGAGGCGCTGCGCCGGGGGCGGCTGCTGCACTCGGTCTGGCCGCACCCGTCGGTCGACACGGCCCCCGTCGCCGTACGCCCGTACCGCGCCGGTCAGGCGCTCAGTCCCGTCCGCAGGTCGCTCCTGGCGCTGGCCGACGGCGTACGGACCCCGGCGGCGATCGCGCGTGAGCTGGGGCGGCCCGCGTTCAACACCCTGATCGAGGTCCGCCGGCTGGCCGCGGAGGGCCTGATCGGCACCCCGTCGGCACCCTGCCCCCAGGGCTCCCCGCGCTTCAGAACGGCGCCCGCGCCGCTCCCGCCCGGCGGCCCCGGCCCGGCCGCCCACGGCAACCCTCCCGGCACACCCGGCACACCACGCCACGCCCGCCCCGGCCCGGCCGCGGCCCCGGCGCCCGGAGGTCAGCGCTCGGGCGGCCGGCACGGGGGTACGGGGACCCGCGCCACCGGCCGGGCACCCGGCGCCCCGGCAACGGGCGACCCCGGACCCGGCACCGGCACCGGACCCGTCCCCGGCACAAGCACCGGCACCGCGGCGCCAGGAAGCCCGGCCCCCACCGACCCGGCGGCGAACTCCCCGGCCCCCGGCACCTCCGCGTCCACCCGGCAGGGGCCGGACGGCCCGCCCGCCGCCCGGAGGGCCGAGGCGCGGCCCGGCGCCGACACCGTCCCCGGCCCCGGCGGCTGGGCCGCGGACGCGGGGTTCCCGGGGCTCGGGCCCCTGGGGCTCGGGCCGACCGCCGCCCCGGACACCGCGCTGCTCCGCCGGATCCGCGACGCACTGGAGGCACCCCTGTGACCGCCCGCCCCGCCCACCACCACACCGTCCGCCGCACGGCCCGCACCTCATGAGGCGCGCATTGCGGCTGCGCGCCGAGAGGAGACAGCTCATGACGGCGGAGGAGGACGTGCTCGCCGAACTGAAGCGGCTCCGGGTGCGGATGCCCCAGCTGACCGGCGCGCTCGCCGCCAGTACGGACGGTCTCGTGCTCGCGGCCGACAGCGGCGACGCGGAGGGCGTCGCCGCGCTCACCGCCGCCGCGCTCGGCGTCTCCGCACGTCTGACGGAGGCCACCGGGCAGGGCAGGTTCCGCGAACTGCTGGTCCGGGGCGACCGGGGCTACGTCGCGACCTACGCGGCGGGCTCCGCGGCCGTCCTCACCCTCCTCGCCGGACCACGGGTCAACGTGGGCCGGCTCCATCTGGAGGCCCGCCGCTCGGGCGCCCGTATCGGCGAACTCGTCGACGGCGTCCTGGAGCGGCCGGAGCTCTCCTGACCCATGAACGCCACCCCCACACGCACCACCAAACCCTCACGCAACACATCACGCAGTAGGAAGGGAAGTACGTCTCTCATGGCCAACACCGAAACCGCCCTCAAGGAAGCGACGACAGCAATCGAGGGCGCCCTGGGAGCGGCGCTCGTCGACTACACCAGCGGTATGGCCCTCGGCACCGTCGGCGGCGGCAAGGACCTCGACCTGGCGGTGGCCGCCGCGGGCAACACCGACGTGGTGCGCGCCAAGGTGCGCACCATGGAGCAGCTGGGGATCAAGGACGGTATCGAGGACATACTGATCACCCTCGGCTCGCAGTACCACCTGATCCGGCTGCTCCGGGGCCGCGGAACCGACGGTCTCTTCCTCTACCTGGCGCTGGACAAGAACCGCTCCAACCTGGCGATGGCCCGCCACCAGCTGAAGAAGATCGAGGCCGAGCTGGAGGTCTGAGACCTCCAGCCCGACCGGGTCACCGGCGCCGCGCCCCACCGGGCGCGGCGTCCCCGGCCGCGATCCCGGTGGTCCGGAACCCCTTGACCGGCTTGCCGACCGGCCCGCGCGACACCCAGTCGGTACGCAGCCACAGCAGGGTCTCGTCGTCGCGCTCCCGGCGGCCGAGCCAGACCGCCTTGGCCCACAGCCCCGCGCCGATGCCCGCGAGCAGCCCGCCGCCCGCGCCCGGCAGCGCGAACGAGCTGCCGACGGCGGCGAGGAACGCGAGCAGCAGCCACCACCGGCGGGCGCGCCGCCAGTGCCGCAGGGTCACCTTCCGGTCCTGGAGGAAGTCGGTGCGCCCCGCACGGGTCGCCGCCCCGGCGAAGTGCGTGTACCGGCCACGCCGTACGACGGCGGTGACGGCCGCGGCGACGATGAACAGCGCCGCCCCGCTGAGCAGCCCGATACGGCGCCCGGTGAGCCCCGGCAGCAGCGCGCCGATACCTGCGGCGAACAGCCCCAGCCACCACAGGGGCGCCGCCCCGGCCCGTACGACCACCGCCACCCTCGCCAGCGACTGCGCCCCGCGCCCCACGTCCGTGCTCCTCTCATCGGTGTCCCGCGCATGTTCCTTGCGCGCGGAGATTAGCCGCCCTTTCTTAACCGCGCCTGAGAAATGACATGTTCAGATCCCTGAGCGGCCGATGTCAGTCGACGAAGAGACCCCGCTCCGCCGCGCGGGCGTCGAACTGCTCCAGGCGGGCCTGTGCGCCGGGCAGTTCGTCGCACATCGCCTCCAGCAGGACCCGCCCCAGCAGCATCGGCGCGCAGGCGGTGTCGAAGGAGAGTCCGGTGCCGACCGCGGCCGGGATCAGCACGTCGCTGTGGCCCGCGACCGGTGCGAACGCGGAGTCGGCGACGGTCACCACGGTCAGCCCCGCCGAGCGCGCGTGGGTCAGCGCGTCCAGGACCTCCCGGGGGTGGCGGGGCAGCGCGAAGCAGAGGAGCGTACTCGCGCCCGCGTGCCGGGCGTCCTCGATACGGTCGGCGAGAAGGCTGCCGCCCTCGTCGAGGAGGCGTACGTCCGGGTGGACCTTGGCGGCGAAGTACGCGAAGCCGCGGGCCTGCGCGGCGGCGGCCCGCAGTCCGAGGACGGGCAGCGGGCGGGAGGCGGCGAGCAGGGCCCCGGCGCGGACGACGGGCGCCGGGTCGGCGAGCAGCTCGGCGAGATGGCGCAGATTCTCGATCTCGGACAGGACGGCCTGCTGGTACTCGTTGGGGACGTCTCCGGCCGGCTCGCTCTCCGGGGGCACGACATCCCGCAGATGCCTGCGCAGCGCCGGGTAGCCGTCGAAACCGAGCGCGACGGCGAAACGGGTGACGGAGGGCTGGCTGACCCCGGCGACCTCCGCCAGCTCCACGCTGGACAGGAAGGGAACGTCGGCGGCGCGGCGGACCATGCTGTGGGCGATGCGGCGCTGGGTGGGGGTGAGCCGGTGCCCCTCGAAGAGCTGCTGGAGCCGTGCGGCAGGGCTCTCGGTCATACCGTCCCCTCTCGTCCGTGTGCCGTCGTCCTGGTGTCGTCCATGCCGTCCATGCCGTTCGCGCTTTTCCTGCGGTTTCGTACTGTTTCGTGCCGCTTTGTTTGTGCCGTTCACACCGTTCGTGCTGCTCGTACCGTCCGTCCTGCCCGCGCCGTCGATACGGAGCCGTGTCCTCGTCCGGCCCGGTCCCGTCTCCCGACGGGCGCGGGCGGCCCCGCCGGGGCGCCGGCCGACGCCCCGTGCCGTGGGCCTCGTCCCCGTACCCCGTCCGCCGACACCACCCCACCGCCGGGCGAGGGGTGTTGCCGTCGCAGTCACATCATCGGTCAGCGCGGCGCCCGGCGGGCGGGCGTCACCACGGCTGCTCCGGCAACCCCGCGGGAAAGAGTGGTGCTACCCCCACTGACGGGAGGTGTGACCGCCCGTAGCGTGTTCGCCATGGAAGCCAGCGACTCTGAGCTGAAGAAGGAACTCGACGCCACCCTCCACGCCCGCCGTGACCTGGGCGAGGAGTACGAGTCGGCGCTCGTCGAATCCTTTCTGGAGAAGGTCGAGCAGCGCCTCGACGGCACGGTGGACCGCCGGGTCCGGCGTCAGCTCGCCGAACAGCAGATGGTGGTCGCCCGCGGTACCCGCCCGCCGCAGGCCACCGATCCCAATTTCGGCGAGCGCTTCGGCTTCGCGATCATCTCGATGATCCTCGCGATCCCGCTCTCCGCGATCGGCGTGGTCCAGGCCGGCATCGAGGGGCTGGTCGTCACCTGGCTCGGCATCGTCGGGGTGAACACGGTCCACGCGGGTCGCTGGTGGCCCTGGACGCGCCGCAAGAGCACGCCCGACTCCGACTGGGAGGAGTGACCCGGGGGCGCCCCGGCAGGCCCGTGACGGGCCGGTGCCCGCGCCCCGCGGCCCTCGCCCCCGAGAGGCTCACGCCCAGCGCGCCGCCGGGAAGCCGGCGCGGAGACCGCCGCACCCCCGGGGGTGGCCGGAGGGCGGGACGGCGGCGGTCTCCGCGGGGGACGCGGGCCGATCGGGCCAGACCGCCGCGCCCTGGGGCGTTCTCGGTCCGGGAGCCGCTCCGGACGTCCGAGACGCCGCTCTGGTGCCGACCGGAGTCCCTGCGCGGATTCCCGTCGGCATCCACCACTGTGCGGGACGCGTGTTAAGCCGGTGCTGCGCCCGCGTGACACGCGCGTACCGATTCCGCGAAGCCCGCCCGGCCCGCCCGTTCGCGGGCAGCGGCCCGTCCGAGGGCGGACCCGGCCCGGTTCGGGCCGCCCGGCCGGCTCACCGCCCGTACAGCCGACGGCCCGGCACCCGAATCCGGACCGCAGCCCTGCTCACCGGCCGCACGCCCTGTTCACCGGCCGCACGACCGCCTCACCGCCGTACACCGGACGGCCCACGGCCGGGAGGCCGCCGCGGGCCCGGCCGTGCCCCTCGCCGCGTTCGGGCGCCGGGCCGCGGGTCCCGCCGGCGGCCCGGCCGCCCGGACCGTCTACTTCCCGCCGACCGCGAGGAACGACAGCAGGTCCTGACGGCTGACGACGCCCTTGGGCTTGCCCTCGACCAGCACGATCGCCGCGTCCGCCGCGGTCCCCGGGTCGCTGAGGACGTTCATCAGATCGGCCACCGGCTCGCCCGAGCCGACCTGCGGCAGCGGCGCGCTCATGTGCTTCTCCAGCGGGTCGGTGAGCGACGCGCGCTGGGTGAAGAGCGCGCCGAGCAGCTCCCGCTCGACGACCGACCCGATGACCTCCGCGGCCATCACGTCCGGGTGGCCCGCGCCCGGCTTCACGATGGGCATCTGGGAGACCCCGTACTCCCGCAGGACCTCGATCGCCTCGCCGACCGTCTCCTCCGGGTGCATGTGCACCAGGCTGGGGATCTTGCCGCCCTCCTTGTGGCGCAGGACGTCACCGACGGAGGCGGAGGGCCCGGAGTCCTCCAGGAAGCCGTAGTCGGCCATCCACTCGTCGTTGAAGATCTTGGAGAGATAGCCGCGCCCGCTGTCCGGGAGCAGGACGACGACCACGTCGTCCGGCCCGAGCCCCTCGGCCACCCGCAGGGCCGCGACGACCGCCATGCCGCAGGAGCCGCCGACGAGCAGGCCCTCCTCCTTGGCGAGACGGCGGGTCATCTGGAAGGAGTCCTTGTCGGAGACGGCGACGATGCCGTCCGTGACCGTGCGGTCGTACGCGGTGGGCCAGAAGTCCTCACCGACGCCCTCGGTCAGATACGGACGTCCCGAGCCGCCGCTGTAGACGGAGCCCTCCGGGTCCGCGCCGATGACCTTCACCGCGCCGTCGCTGACGTCCTTCAGATAGCGCCCGGTGCCGGAGATCGTGCCCCCGGTGCCCACGCCCGCGACAAAATGGGTGATCTTCCCGTCCGTCTGCTCCCACAGCTCGGGGCCGGTGGTCTCGTAGTGCGAACGGGGGTTGTTCGGGTTCGAGTACTGGTCCGGCTTCCACGCCCCGGGGGTCTCCCGGACGAGCCGGTCGGAGACGTTGTAGTACGAGTCGGGGTGCTCGGGATCGACGGCCGTGGGGCAGACGACGACCTCCGCGCCGTACGCCCGCAGCACGTTGATCTTGTCCGTGGAGACCTTGTCCGGGCAGACGAAGATGCACTTGTAGCCCTTCTGCTGGGCCACGATCGCCAGCCCCACCCCCGTGTTTCCGCTGGTCGGCTCCACGATCGTGCCGCCGGGCAGCAGCGCTCCGCTCTCCTCGGCCGCCTCGATCATGCGCAGCGCGATGCGGTCCTTCACGGAGCCGCCGGGGTTGAAGTACTCGACCTTGGCCAGGACGGTCGCCTGGATGCCCGCGGTCACACTGTTCAGTTTCACCAACGGTGTATTGCCGACAAGACTGATCATCGAGGTGTGGAAGCGCACAATTGTTCTCCGGGATCTCCGTAGTGAATGCGGCAAGAGTATGCGGACATGGACGGGATTGGGCGACGGCCGTTACCGGGCAGTTAGCTCTTGATGAGAGGAGGTGGCTCGGTGTCGAGGGCGAGAGTGGCACGGCGTATCGCGGCGGGCGCGGCCTACGGAGGCGGAGGCATCGGCCTGGTCGGAGTGGCGGCCGTGGGCCTGCTGCTCGCGGAGGTCCAGCTGGCGAAGCGTTCGGTCGGCGGGGGCATCGCGCCGCTGCCGCCGAGGGGGGACGGGTTGTACGGGCTGGCCTTCGGCCGCGAGGACCCGCTGTCGCTGGGGGTGCTGGGGGACTCGACGGCGGCCGGACAGGGGGTACGGAGGGCCGGGCAGACCCCTGCGGCGCTGCTGGCGTCCGGGCTGGCGGCGGTGGCCGAGCGGCCCGTGGACGTGTGCAATGTGGCGCTGGCCGGCGCGCGGTCGGACGATCTGGAGCGGCAGGTGACCCAGCTCCTTTCGGACACCTCCCGGATGCCGGACATCTGCGTGATCATGATCGGCGCGAACGATGTGACGCACCGCATGCCGCCCACGGAGTCCGTGCGCCATCTGGCGGGCGCGGTGCGCAGGCTGCGTACGGCGGGCGCGGAGGTGGTGGTGGGCACGTGCCCTGATCTGGGGACCATCGAGCCGGTGTACCAGCCGCTGAGATGGCTGGCGCGGCGCGCGTCGCGGCAGCTGGCGGCGGCGCAGACGATCGTCGCGGTGGAGCAGGGCGCCCGTACGGTGTCGCTGGGCGATCTGCTGGGGCCGGAGTTCGCGGAGAATCCGCGCGAGATGTTCAGCATGGACAACTACCACCCCTCGGCCGAGGGCTATGCGACGGCCGCCATGGCGATGCTGCCCACGCTCTGCGCGGCGCTGGGCCTGTGGCCCGAGACGGACCACCTGGACGCGGACCGGGACGAGGACATGCTCCCGGTGGCGAAGGCGGCGGCAACGGCGGCCAGGGAAGCGGGCACCGAGGTCACGGGCGCCCGGGCCCCCTGGGCCCTGCTCAAGCACCGCCGCCGCCGGCGCATCCCCCAGGAGTCCCCGGCCTCCACGGCCCACGGCACCGCGGAACCGTCCTCCACCCGGGCCACCCGCGGCTGACACCGCCGGGCCGTCGGACCGTCCCCGCTCGGACCGTCCCCGCTCGGACCGGGAACAGGCCGCCGACCGCGTGCCCGGGGCGGGCCGCCGTCGCCGGAGGCGCCGTACGCGGACCCGGGCGGCGGACGGCTGACACCCGTCCCCGCCACCGACCACAAAAGCGAGCGCTCGCTTAGAATTGAGGTCCGTGTCACACCCCGGTACCGGTGACCTCGTCGCTACCAAGGGGTAGCTTCCGAACCGTCCACCCTCTCTCCCTCTGGAGCCGTGATGCCCGAAGCCGTCATCGTTTCCGCCGCCCGCAGCCCGATCGGCCGGGCCTTCAAGGGCTCCCTCAAGGATCTGCGGGCCGACGACCTGACCGCGACGATCATTCAGGCCGCTCTCGCCAAGGTCCCCGAGCTGGACCCGGGGGACATCGACGATCTGATGCTCGGGTGCGGGCTGCCCGGCGGTGAGCAGGGGCACAACCTCGGCCGGATCGTCGCCGTGCAGATGGGGATGGACCACCTTCCGGGCTGCACGATCACCCGGTACTGCTCGTCCTCGCTCCAGACCTCGCGGATGGCCCTGCACGCCATCAAGGCCGGTGAGGGCGATGTGTTCGTCTCGGCGGGTGTCGAGATGGTGTCCCGGTTCGCCAACGGCTCCTCCGACGGCCAGCCCGGCACCCAGAATCCGCTCTTCGCGGACGCCCAGGCCCGTAGCGCGAAGCTCGCCGAGGGCGGGGTCGACAGCTGGCACGACCCCCGGGAGGACGGCCTCCTGCCGGACGCGTACATCGCGATGGGCCAGACCGCGGAGAACCTGGCGCGGCTCAAGGACGTGACGCGCCGCGAGATGGACGAGTTCGGGGTCCGCTCGCAGAACCTCGCCGAGGCGGCCATCAAGAAGGGCTTCTGGGAGCGCGAGATCACCCCGGTCACCACCCCGGACGGCACGGTCGTCTCGAAGGACGACGGCCCCCGCGCGGGCGTGACCCTGGAGGGCGTCGAGGGCCTGAAGCCGGTCTTCCGCCCCGACGGGCTGGTCACGGCGGGCAACTGCTGTCCGCTGAACGACGGCGCGGCGGCCCTGGTCATCATGAGCGATGTCCGGGCGGCCGAGCTGGGCCTGACGCCGCTCGCCCGGATCGTGTCCACGGGCGTCTCGGGGCTCTCCCCGGAGATCATGGGGTACGGGCCGGTCGAGGCGTCCAAGCAGGCGCTGTCCCGCGCGGGGCTGACCATCGACGACATCGATCTGGTCGAGATCAACGAGGCGTTCGCCGCGCAGGTCATCCCCTCGTACCGGGATCTGGGCGTCGACCTCGACAAGCTGAACGTCAACGGCGGCGCGATCGCGGTCGGCCACCCGTACGGCATGACCGGCGCGCGCATCACGGGCACCCTCATCAACAGCCTCCAGTTCCACGACAAGCAGTTCGCGCTGGAGACGATGTGCGTGGGCGGCGGACAGGGCATGGCGATGGTGATCGAGCGGCTCAGCTGAGCCGCAGCGGAGGGTAGGGGTCGCCCGAGGGACGAGGGCGGCACCTGCCCGCAGCAAGGCGAAACCGAGCGCGACCATCAAACACGTGCGGCTCAGCTGAGCGACCCCCGGCATCCGCCGCTCGGCCGGCCACCGGCACCCGTCCTCGGCGGGGACCGGACCCCTGTCCCTCGGGCGCAATCCCGCGCGCGGCTCGCGCCGGACCCGCGCCGGTATCCTCCCAGGGATCTCAAGTCGTGACCGAAACTCCCCCAGGATGTGACCTACCTCCTGGGGGAGAATCGTTTCCGCAGGTCAGCACCACTCCCCCGCTAAACGCCGGGCCAAAAGTCCTGTCCATTTCGTGACGTAATGCACTGACAGGAGCCCCACGGTCATCGCAAGCTGATGTAGGAAGTCGGGGGTGTGTCGAATGAAACCGGGAGTACGTCAGTGAGCGCCATGTCTTTTGCCCTGCTGCTGACGACGGCCGCTGCCACGGTCGTCGGCGCCGCTGCCCTGCACGCCGCCCACGGGCTCCGCAAGCAGGTCGCGGCTCTTCGCACCGAGCTGTTCGCCGCCACCGCCGGGACGACCACGCAGATCACGCACGGCACGGCCGCCGTGCCGCAGGCGCGGTCCACCCCCGCCGCCGAGATACGCGCCGCGGTCGCGGAGGCACTCGCCGAGGAGCGGGAGCGCGAACTCGCCGAGGCACGCGCGTTCTGGGCGGCGCAGGAGTCCCGGGACGCCGCGGACGCCACCGCCCGGCTCGGCGGCGACGCGCCCGCGCCACTGGTGGGCGGACTGTCGGCACCGGGTGACGAACTCCCGTACTACGTGCCGCGCCAGGCCGACTTCGTGGGCCTGGAGGCCGTCGACTACGAGATGGCCGAGGCGCTGGAGGACGTGGCGGAGCTGCCGGAGTCGCCGGAGTTCGCCGAGGACTCCCCCGAACTGGCCGCCGCCCGCCGCCGGCACCCCTCGCACCCCGACTTCGTACCGGTCCAGACGCCCGTGGTCACCGACCACGAGCGCACGGTGTCCCGGCTGGAGAAGCTCGCGGAGGCGCGGACCGAGCTCGCCGACGTACGGCCCGGCCCGCTCGGCACGCTCGACGTGTACGTGTTCGCGGACGGCACGACCCTGTGCATGACGCCCGGACACCGGGAGACCGCCGAACGCCTGGCGCAGGCGCTGCGCGACGGGGACACCCCGGTGCTGCTGGGCGGCTCCAGCGTCTCGGGCGCGTACGCCCTGACGTTCGTCTGCGGTGAGGAGACGGTCTACATACTGGCGGACCGTGTCATAGCGTCCCTCTAGAGCACCTGTCGGGCTCACGGGAGGGGCAGGCGCAGCCTGATCCTCCGGGACATCCGCCCGCGCCCCGAACCCCGGCCCCCGACACTCCACCGGTTCCGGACCTCCGCACCCCTTCGCACCGTACTCCCGGCCGATCCTCTCCTGGCACCCTGTGCCCTTCAGCGCCCGTCTGCGCCCGGGACATCCGCTCCCACGCCCAGGAGACCCGCCCCCGCCGCCGAGCCCGCCAGGGCCGCCCCAGGGGCCCGCGCGACCCCTCCGGGCCCGCGCCCCGGCCCTCCCGGCCACCACCCGCCGAACCGCCTGGAGGAAGCCCTTCCGCCCCCACCCATGGGTGGGGGTACGGGTTCACCGCCTGACGGCCGACGCCCTTCCCCGTGTGCGGTCGCGAGGGGGATTCCGGCCCCGGCCCGTCGGCGGGCGACGCCGGCAGGGGGACCGGCTCCGGCGGAACTCCTACGGGAAGGCCCGCCGCTCGGCCCCGCGGATCAGCCGTACGGCCTCGTCCACCTCCCGCGCCCGGGAGGCCGGGGCGCGGCGCAGCTCCTCCGCCAGATCCGTGCCGGCCACCGTCAGCTGATCCGCCACCGCGAACATCCCGGCGTCCGGCATGATCAGGGGTTCGCGCCCGGGGGCCTCGACGCGCTGGGCACGCAGTGCCAACTCCCTGGCCAGCCCCAGCCCCTCCGCCGCCGCGCCCCGCTGGAGACGACTCTGCGGGGCGGCCCGCAGCTGATCGGCGAAGTGGTCCAGGGCGGTGAGCAGCTCAGTCGTATCGGGCACATCGCAGCCTATGCACAGCCCACGGAGTGTTGCCAATACGCGAACGCTCAGGCACGGTGGCGTGAAGGAGCACACGCGCAAAAATGCGTCCGGAGGCGCCGATGTCCCAAGTCTTCTCCGAAGAGACCCATCGAAATCTGCTCTCCCGAATCCCCCACTGCACCGGTCGTGAGATCTCCGACTGGCTGCACACCGTCGAGGAAGGACCATCTCTCTTCCGTTTCGAGGAGAAGGTCAGCTGGCTCCGGAGCGAGCACAACCTCTCGTACGGACACGCCAAGGCGATCATCCACGAGTACGACCTGAGGCGCGCCGCGCGCAGGCTGCTCTAGAGCCCGGTCCACAGCCACAGGACGGGCCCGGTCGGTTGCCGGCCCCTGAGTCCCGAAACGCCGAAGGGCCCGCAGGCGCTGCCTGCGGGCCCTTCGTCACGCTGTCCGGATCAGACGGCCGTCCGCATCAGACGGCCGTCCGGATCGGACGCCGCCGCGCGCGGCTAGGGCGTGTATCGAAAGTCCCGCCTGGCCTGCGACGCCCAGCACGCACACTCGCTGCGTTGTCGGAATCCCCCAAGTACGTCCAGTACGAGGGCGACCCTCCGCCTTGCGATTGCACGCACCGGACGCCGCAGGCCCCGCCCTCCGGGCGGACGGCGCTACTTTCGAAACACGCCCTAGTCGTTCCCTTGCAGGATCGACAGCAGGCGCAGCATCTCCAGGTAGATCCACACCAGGGTCAGGGTGAGGCCGAAGGCGGCCAGCCAGGACTCCTCGCGCGGGGCGCCGTAGGTCACGCCGTCCTCGACCTGCTTGAAGTCGAGGGCGAGGAAGCAGGCTCCGAGGATGATGCCGATGACACCGAAGAGGATGCCGAGGCCACCGCTGCGGAAGCCCAGCCCGTCGCCGCCGCCGAAGACGGTGAACAGCAGGTTGACGGCCATCAGCAGCAGGAAGCCGATCGCGGCGGCCATCACGAAGCCGTAGAAGCGGCGGGTCACGCGGATCCAGCGCATCCTGTACGCGATCAGCACACCGGCGAACACCGACATCGTGCCCAGGACCGCCTGGACGACGACGCCGGGGCTGATGTAGGTGCTGACGGTGTTGGAGATGACGCCGAGGAACACACCCTCGAAGGCCGCGTACGCCAGGATCAGCGCGGGCACGGGCTTGCTCTTGAACGCCTGGACGAGGCCCAGCACCATCGCGATCAGCGCGGCGCCGATCGCGATGCCGTAGGACTTGCCCAGATTGTCCTGGTCCACGGGCAGCAGGAACCAGGAGAGCGCGGCGGTGAGGACGACCGTGCCGAGCGTCATCGCGGTGCGCGAGACGACATCGTCGATGGTCATCACCTGGGACCGCGCGGGTGCCTGCGGTCCACCGGGCTGGATGTCGGCCGGCGCGTACGGGTTCGTGGCGTACGGGTTGCCGGTGCCCTGGGCATAGGGGTTCGCGGCGGTGGTTCCTACGGCGGGGCCCCCGGCCTGCGGCTGCGCGTTGAAGCCCGCAATGCCGTTGTCACGGCTGAACCCCCGTCGCGAGAAGACCGGGTTACTGCTCCTCATCTCACTCCTCCATGGCCACCGGGCGCGGCCTTGCGTCAAGCGTAATGTGCCGGCAAAGCATCGGCCCTAGTGCTAGCGGAGGATCTTTCCGGATCGTGACCCATCCCTCATCTGCCGAGACGCCTGCCGGGACCCTTTCCGGGCCGCTGTCCACAGGGATCCGGGCGGCGTTTTCCGGAACCCGCTCACACCCTCTCACCGACCGCCCCCGCTACCGCCGTCCGGAGCATTTCGTGTCGCTTTGTCCCGCATGGAACAAAGCGACACAAAGCAACACAAATACGGGAATCGGGGCCACCGGGTCCCCGACGGACCCGGTTCAGCGGACCGGGCCGCCGAGTGCCCGGTCCACGGCCGCGCTCAGATCGCCGTCCGCGGTGTCGCCGCGCAGGTTGGAGAGGAACGCGCCGCCCAGACCGTACTGGCGGGCGTAGGTCATCTTCTTGGCGACGGTGGCCGGGGTGTCGTAGGTCCAGAACTGGCTGCCGCAGTGGGAGTACGCCGTCTGCCCCAGCTCTCCGGTGTCGGCGCATCTGCTCCTGATGGACCGGTAGTCGTCCTGCCCCGACTCGTACGGTCCCGGTGCCGGCCCCGTCGCGTGGAGGCTGCCCTCCCAGGGTCCCGCTCTCACGCCTTCCCAGCCCCAGGCGTGGGTGGGGACACCGAGGACGAGTTTGTTGGGGTGGACTCCCTGAGCGGTCAGGCTCCGGATGTCGTAGTGGATGTCCCGGGCCCATTCGTCGAAGTCCCATGCGTACAGGGGAGCGTGGGGGGCGGTGCGGTACCGCCACTGCGCGTCGGTGGACCAGTAGTAGTCGTAGGTCTTCACGTTGAACCAGTCGGCGTACGCGGCCGCGCCGGGGAGGTCGGCCCTGCCGTACAGGTCGGCCCCGCCGCCTCGGCTGCCGAGGGTCACGGTGACGAGCCGGTCGGGTCCGAGCGCGGCCCGGAGCGCCCGGGTGAGGGGTGTCACGGCGGCGGCGCCGCCGAGATCGCAGGGGGCCGTCCGGCACTCGGGGAACTCCATGGCCAGGTCGACGCCGTCGAAGAGTCCCGCCCAGCGCGGGTCGTCGACCAGACGCGCGCAGGAGGCGGCGAAGGCCGCCGGGTCCTGCCGGGCCCCGGTCCAGGCATGGGCCCGTTCGGGACCGCCGAAGGACCACAGGATCTTCAGCCCCGGACGGGTCTGCTTCAGCTCGCGCAACTGGTTGAGGTAGCCGCGGACCGGCTGGTCCCAGGTGTCGGCCTTCCCGTCGACGCTGGTCTCGGCCGGTTGGGTCCTTTCGAGGGCCGCGTAGGTGTCGTCGATACCGCACCGGCCGTCGGTGACCGTGCCGTATCCATACGTGAGGTGGGTGAGCTCACCGGCCGTACCGCTGGTGAGGAGGTTCTTGACGTGGAAGTCGCGCTGATGGCTGCCCTTCTCGGCGAAGACCCCCATCCTGACGGGATGCGCGGGCATCGGCGGGACTGTTCCGGTCGTCCGTACCGGGATGTGCTCGCTCGGCCAGCGCCAGTCCGGGCTCACCGCGACCACGGCGAAGGTGTACGCGGTGTCCACGTTGAGGTGGGTCACCGTGAAGTCGGTACCGGTCGTGGTGCCGACCTCGAACCCGCCGCCGACCACCACTTGGTAGTGCCCGACATCGGCCGGACGGGGGGACGCGGTCCAGTTCAGGGTCACGGTGGTGTCGGTGACCGCCACGGCCCGCAGACCGGTCGGGTGGTTGGACTGCTGCGCCCGCGCGGGAGCGGCGACCGCGGCCATCAGGCCCAGCAGCAGTGCGAGTACGGACACGACGGCGCATGCCGCGGTGCCGGCGAAGGGGGCTGTGCGGGTCTTCAATGGCGCTCCTCGGCAGGACTCCGGCAAAAGCGCCGCCCCCGCACAGGCGGCTTTCACGACCGCACGGGAGGCTAGGAGAGCCCGCCCGGGAGATCAAGGAGTATGAAAAAGCCGTTACCGGGTGAGAGCGCGTCTCATCACATCCACGGGACGGCGGGCCGTACCCCGGTCGCCCGGCCGACCCGGGCATCCAGGTCATCCCCGGTCGCCGGGCCGAACCACGGTACGGCGGAACCCGAACGGCCGCGGCCCGGCGGGCGGTCTCGGAGGAGAGTGGCCCGGGCCGTGGGCCGACACCACGCGAAGAAACGTTTTCGCTTATATGTGGCCACAACGGATAGTTACCAGATACACTCATCGGACGTTTGCGGGTTCAATCACTTTCAGCCGATCCGGACGCCGGCTGAGTGCCCGGAGCCGGACTCGAACCGGCACGCCCGCGAAGGGCAGCGAGGTTTAAGCTCGCCGTGTCTACATTCCACCATCCGGGCCTGGTCTGCGCGGCTCCGCGTAGGCCCAAGAGCCTATCCGGGTAGATCCCTTGGCCAGGCGGGCATTGGCCCGATGTTGTCTTATTTTATTGCCGCCTGAGGAAGCGTCAGTGCTGGTGAAAGGCACGTACGCGCACATGTCCCGACAGGTGGTCACCCTCACGACTTCGTGCGATTGACGGAAACTCGCCGCCGCCGTCTCCCACCCGGCCCGAACGGCTCATCAGGGCGGTTCGGGGGGCTCGCGAAGGGCGCGTGCGCGCTCCCTCGGAAGGCCCCCGGGCTCAGGGGCACCGTCATACCAAAGGAGGAGGAGCGGGCCCGGCGATCCGACCAAAGAGGGCCCCGGGAACGGGCACGGGGACTGACGTTCCGGCGCGATACGGCCGACACGATGGTGTGGTCCCCGAACGTCACACGCCGACAGGAGTGTCTCCTCGTGACCACCACGCCCATCGCACACCGCGCCACCACTGTGGCCGCCCGCGCCACGGATCTGTCCAAGGTGTACGGACAGGGCGAGACCCAGGTGGTCGCGCTCGACCATGTCACCGTCGACTTCCGGCAGGCGGAGTTCACCGCGATCATGGGACCGTCCGGTTCCGGCAAGTCCACGCTCATGCACTGCGTCGCCGGGCTCGACACCTTCAGCTCCGGCTCCGTGCGCATCGGCGAGACCGAGTTGGGCTCGCTGAAGGACAAGCAGCTCACCCAGCTCCGCCGCGACAAGATCGGCTTCATCTTCCAGGCGTTCAACCTGCTCCCCACGCTGACCGCGCTGGAGAACATCACGCTGCCGATGGACATCGCCGGCCGCAAGCCCGACCAGCAGTGGCTCCAGGGCGTGATCGAGATGGTCGGCCTGCGGGACCGGCTCAGCCACCGGCCGACCCAGCTCTCCGGAGGCCAGCAGCAGCGGGTCGCCGTGGCCCGCGCCCTCGCCTCCCAGCCGGAGATCATCTTCGGTGACGAACCCACCGGAAACCTGGACTCGCGCTCCGGCGCCGAGGTCCTCGGCTTCCTGCGCAACTCGGTGCGCGAACTGGGCCAGACCGTCGTCATGGTCACCCACGACCCGGTGGCCGCCTCCTACGCCGACCGGGTGATCTTCCTGGCCGACGGCCGGATCGTCGACGAGATGTACAGCCCCTCCGCCGACGGCGTCCTCGACCGCATGAAGGCGTTCGACGCCAAGGGCCGGACCAGCTGATCCCGGCCGCTCCGCAGACCTCCGGCTCTCACCACAGGACTGACTGACATGTTCCGTACCGCCCTGCGCAATGTGCTCGCGCACAAGGCCCGGCTGCTGATGACCGTGCTCGCGGTCATGCTCGGCGTGGCCTTCGTCTCCGGCACCCTGGTCTTCACCGACACCCTCGGCAACGCCTTCAGCAAACAGTCGGCCAAGAGCTACGACGATGTCGCCGTGGCCGTCGAGGGCCCCAGCAAGAAGGACATGGACCTGGGCATCCCGGCCGCCACCCTGGAGAAGATCGAGGGTGTCGACGGGGTCGCCGAGGCCACCGGCCGTCTCAGCGGCTTCGCCGGCGTCGCCGATCAGAAGGGCAAACTGATCGGCACCGGCTGGGCCAACAAGGGCGGGAACTTCTCCCCCGGCAAGGACGGCCAGGACAGCGCCTACGACTTCACCCAGGGCTCCGGCCCGGTGAAGGACGGCCAGATCGCCCTCGACAAGACCAGCGCCGACAAGGGCGAGTACAAGGTCGGTGACACCGTGCGGGTCGCGACGACCGGCCCGGTGCAGGAGTTCACGCTCGCCGGCGTCTTCACCACCGAGGACGGCGCGGTGAACGCGGGCGGCAGCCTCGTGCTCTTCGACACCGCCGTGGCACAGAAGCTGTACCTGAAGCCCGGCTACTTCCAGGACATCACCGTCACCGCCACCCCGGGCACCTCCGACGCGTCGGTCCTGGCGGCCGTCGAGCCGCTGCTGCCGGCGGGCGCCGAGGCGCAGACCGGCAAGGCGCTGGCCGACCAGGAGGCCAAGGACATCAAGTCCGAGATGAGCAACCTGAACACCATGCTGCTCGCCTTCGCCGGCATCGCCCTCTTCGTGGGCATCTTCCTGATCGCCAACACCTTCACCATGCTGGTCGCCCAGCGCACCCGTGAGCTGGCGCTGATGCGCGCCGTCGGCGCCTCCCGCCGCCAGGTCAAGCGCTCGGTGATCCTGGAGGCCCTGGTCGTCGGCGCACTCGCCTCCCTCGTCGGCTTCGTCGTCGGCCTCGGGCTCGCGGTGGGCCTGCGCTCCCTGGTCAGCTCCATCGGCGCGAAGATCCCCAACGGCCCGCTGATCATCTCGCCGACCGCCGTGCTCGCCGCCCTCGCCGTCGGTGTCCTCGTCACCGTGCTGGCCGCCTGGCTGCCCGCCCGCCGCGCCGCGAAGATCCCGCCGGTCGCCGCGATGAGCAGTGTGCACGCGGTCGCGACGGCCAAGTCCCTGGTCGTACGGAACTCCATCGGCAGCCTCATCACCGCCGGCGGCGCCGGGGCGATCCTCGCCGGTGCGTCGTCGAGTGACGGCGCCAACGGCCGGATGCTGATCGGCGCGGGCGCGTTCCTGGCCCTGATCGGCGTGATCGTACTGATCCCGCTGCTGTCCCGCCCGGTGATCGCGCTCGTGCGGCCGGTGCTGAACGGCGTGTTCGGAGTCTCCGGGAAGCTCGCCGGGCAGAACGCGGTCCGCAACCCGCGCCGCACCGGCGCCACCGCCTCCGCGCTGGCGATCGGCCTCACCCTGGTCACCGGTCTGACGGTGATCGGTGTGACGGTGGGTCAGGCCATCGACAAGATGACGACGGACAACATCCGCGCCGACTACCTGGTCTCCATGGCCAGCGGCCACCCGCTCGACGAGTCCGCGCTCTCCGCGCTCGCGAAGGCGGACGGCGTCCAGGGGCTCTCCCGGCAGCAGGCGGCCTACATCACCGTCAAGGGCGAGGACCGTGCGGTCTCCGCCGTGGACCCCGCGGGCGTGCAGCAGGTCTTCAACCTGGAGACGCTGTCCGGCTCGCTGGACACCCTCTCCGACGGCCAGGTCGCCGTGGCGGAGAAGACGGCGAAGAACCACGGCTGGAAGACCGGCGACGCGGTGCCCGCCGTCTTCGACGGCAACGGCAGGAAGGACACCAAGAACCTCACGGTCGGCGCGATCTACAAGGACAACGAGCTGGTCTCGCCCTATCTGCTCGCCGAGTCCGTGGTCGCCCCCTACCAGCAGAAGGCCGACATCCGTGAGATCTGGGTGAAGATGGACGGCGGGGAGACCAAGGCCAACGAGCAGGCGCTCGTGGACGCCCTCGGCGACAACCCCGGGATGTCCGTCATGGACAAGCAGGACATCCGCAATATGTTCGGCGGAATGATCAACACGATGCTGAACATCATGTACGGCCTGCTGGCGATGGCCCTGATCATCGCGGTCCTCGGGGTCATCAACACCCTGGCGATGTCCGTCTTCGAGCGTCAGCAGGAGATCGGCATGCTGCGGGCGATCGGCCTGGACCGCGGCCGGGTCAAGCGCATGATCCGCCTGGAGGCCGTCGTGATCTCCCTCTTCGGAGCGGTGATCGGCATCGCGCTCGGCTCCTTCCTGGGCTGGGCGATCGGTGAGACCTTCAGGGACTCGATCGCGGGCTACGAACTGGTCGTCCCGTGGGCGCGGATCGGGATCTTCCTGCTGCTGGCCGGAGTGGTGGGTGTGCTGGCCGCGATGTGGCCCGCGCGCAGCGCCGCGCGGCTGAACATGCTGACGGCGATCAAGACCGAATAGCCGCGGCACGACCCCACGGCGGGGCCCCGCGACCGGGAGGTGGTCGCGGGGCCCCAGCGCGTGAGCGGGCCCGCGGCGGGACGTGCCCCACGGGCCCGGCTCCGGAAGACGGAGTTCTCGTACCGGAGCGGGCCGTGGCGCCGGCCCGTGTCACGTACCCCTTCCCCGTACGGACTAGGTCCAGGTGCGGGTGCGCAGGGGCAGGCCGGAGGCTCCCCCGGCGGACGGCTTCACGGCCAGGACCTGGTTGACGCCGATCCGGTTGCGCTCGAAGGAGAGCGCGGACGCGGCCATGTAGAGCCGCCAGACACGGGCGCGCCCCGGTGAGCTGAGGGACACCGCCCGGTGCCAGTCCGCCTCCAGACGGGCGACCCAGCGGCGCAGGGTGAGGGCGTAGTGCTCCCGGATCGACTCGACGTCCCGCACCTCGAAGCCGGCCTCTTCCAGGAGGGAGACGGTACGGCCCAGGGGCGACAGCTCCCCGTCCGGGAACACGTACCGGTCGATGAACGCGTCGACCCGGTAGGACTCCTCGTCCTTCTCCGGACGGCGGGCGATCTGGTGGTTCAGCAGCCGCCCGCCGGGCACCAGCAGGGCGCTGAGCCGGGTGGTGTACTCGTGGTAGCGGACCGAGCCGACGTGCTCGGCCATCCCGATGGAGGAGACGGCGTCGTACGGACCGTCCCTGACGTCCCGGTAGTCCTGGACGCGGATCTCGATCCGGTCGGTGAGCCCGGCCTCCGCGATGCGCTTGCGGGCGTACGCGGCCTGTTCGCGGGAGAGGGTGATGCCGGTGACGTTCACCCCGTACTCGCGGGCCGCGTGCATGGCCATCGAACCCCAGCCGCAGCCGACGTCGAGCAGCCGCTCGCCCTCCTTGAGGCCGAGCTTGCGGCAGACGAGGTCGAGCTTGGCGCGCTGGGCGTCCTCCAGGGTGGTGTCGTCGTCCCCCCAGTAGGCGCACGAGTAGACCATGGACGGCCCGAGGACGAGTTCGTAGAAGTCGTTGCCGACGTCGTAGTGGTGGCTGATGGCCCGGCGGTCGCGGTGCTTGGTGTGCAGGGGGCCCGAGCGGCGGCGGACCTCCTCGACGGGCGGCGGCGGGGGCGGGAGCGTACCGCCGAGCCTGAGCAGTCCGCGGGCGGCGGCGCGCACCGCGGGGTCGCGCAGTGAGCGCAGGGGCCCCGGGTCGTCGTCGCCGCGCTCCCAGACGACTCCGGAGAGCCGGTCGAGCGCCGTGTAGAGGTCTCCTTCGATGTCGACGTCCCCGGCGACCCACGCACGGGCGAGCCCGAGCTCACCCGGCCGCCACAGCAGCCGCCGTACGGCACGCCGGTGCCGTACGACGAGGACGGGCCCGTCCGGCGGGCCCGCCTCCGAGCCGTCCCAGGCCCGGATACGGATCGGGAACGGCGTCCCGAGCAATTCTTCCGCGTGGGCGGTCAGCCGCAGTGCGGCATCGGCCATGGCGCACACCTCCATGAGCTTCCAGCTGGCGGATTCCTGTCTCCTGAGAACAAGCCGACCACTCTGGGTGCTTCCCGGAACGCAACATTCCCGACCGGATTCCCCCAGGAAGCGCCCGCTCGGCGGTGCGATCGGGCTACTCCGGGGGTGTGCGCGAGGTGATGGCCGTACGGACGCCGAAGGGGCCGCCCGCACCACGGATGGCGGGCGGCCCCTTCGGCGGGTGCCGTTGACGACCGGTCAGTCAGGCCCGGTTCAGGACGCCTTGGCCTTCTCGGGCGCCGGAGAGGAGACGGAGCCGACGGCCGCGGGGGTGGGCTTGGCGGCCTCGTAGAACTCCTCGCGCGGAGTCTCCATGGCGCCGAGGGAGACCACCTCGCGCTTGAGGAACATCGCGAGCGTCCAGTCCGCGAAGACGCGGATCTTGCGGTTCCAGGTCGGCATCGCCATGCCGTGGTAGCCACGGTGCATGTACCAGGCCAGCCGGCCGCGGAGCCTGATCTTCATCTTGCCCATGACGATCATCGCGACGCCCTTGTGCAGGCCGAGTCCGGCCACGGCGCCCTTGTTGGCGTGGCTGTACTCCTTCTGCGGGAAGCCCCGCAGGCCTGAGATCACGTTGTCGCCGAGGACCTTCGCCTGGCGCAGCGCGTGCTGGGCGTTCGGCGGGCACCAGGCGTTCTCGACGCCGGCCTTGCGGGCGGCGACGTCCGGGACCTGGGCGTTGTCGCCCGCGGCCCAGATGTAGTCGGTGCCCTGGACCTGGAGCGTGGTGGAGGTGTCCACATGGCCGCGCGGGCCGAGCGGCAGCCCGTAGCGCGCGAGCGCGGGGTTGGGCTTCACACCGGCGGTCCACACGATGGTGTCGGAGTCGACCTCCAGGCCGTTCTTCAGCACCACATGGCCGTCGACGCAGGAGTCCATCGACGTCGACAGATAGATCTCGACGCCCCGGCTCTCCAGGTGCTCCTTGCCGTACTGGCCGAGCTTGGGCCCGACCTCCGGCAGGATCTTGTCGGCCGCGTCGACGAGGATGAACCGCATGTCCTCGCGCTTGACGTTGGTGTAGTACTTGGCCGCGTCGCGCGCCAGGTCCTCCACCTCGCCGATGGTCTCGGCACCGGCGAAGCCACCGCCGACGAAGACGAAGGTCAGCGCCTTGCGGCGGACGTCCTCGTCGTTCGTGGAGTCGGCCTTGTCGAGCTGCTCCAGCACATGGTTGCGCAGGCCGATGGCCTCTTCGATGCCCTTCATGCCGATGCCCTGCTCGGCGAGTCCGGGGATCGGGAAGGTGCGGGAGATCGCTCCCAGCGCGATGACCAGGTAGTCGAACGGCAGCTCGTACGCCTCGCCGACCAGCGGGGAGATCGTGGCGACCTTGCGGTCCTGGTCGATCGTGGTGACCCGTCCGGTGAGCACCTCCGCCTTCGGCAGCACGCGTCGCAACGGGACGACGACGTGCCGGGGGGAGATGCTGCCGGCGGCGGCTTCGGGGAGGAAGGGCTGGTACGTCATGTACGAGCGCGGGTCGACGACCGTAACGGTCGCCTCGCCGTAGCGCATCTTCTTCAGAATGCGCCGTGCCGCGTACAAGCCAACGTACCCACCGCCTACGACGAGGATCCTGGGACGCTCCGTGGTGCTCATGCCATCGAGTATCCACCCCCCTGGTGGGGGGTGCTCGTGAGCCCCTTCACAAGGTGTCCGACCACCTCTGCTACACTGCGCGCCCCGCGTGATCGAGATCATGGAACCGGGGGGAACCACCGCTCCCGGCCGACCGTTGCGCACCCCCTGTGAGCTGCCGCCTTGAGGGGCGTACGGGCCCGAACCACCCGGCGGTTCCACACCCCTGAAACAGGACCGGATCCGCCCGGCACCCACGCTGCCGCATCCGGGGCCACCACAAGGAGAGCCTTTCGGCCTCATACCGCCCTCATCAGGCCCCTTTTCCTTGTGAAGAACTTCACGAAGTTGCTCACAGCCCTCTCATCGCAGGCCGCATATATGCGACTTTCCGGGGGGTGTTCGAGGGTCTCGCGAGGGGCGCGGAGGGCTCCCCCGGGGGCCGTCCGGAGGTCCCCCGGGGATCCGCCGGGGGTCTCGCGGAGCCACCGCGAGGCCCCCCGGGGGGTTTCCCCGCGCCTCCGGAGAGGCGCCCCCGGGGTTCTAGGCGATGGACCAGGCGATTCCGTCGAGGATGTCGTGCTCGCTGACGATCACTTCCGCAGCTCCGACGCGCTCCATGATCGCGAGCAGCACGAGGGCGCCGGAGACGATGACGTCCACCCGTCCCGGGTGCATCACGGGGATCGCGGCGCGCTCCTCGTGCGTGGACGCGGCGAGGCTCCGGGTGATCTTCGCGACCGTGTCACGGCTGATACGGGAGTGGTGGATCGCCTCGGAGTCGTATGCGTCGAGCGCGAGCGCGATCCCGGCGACCGTGGTCACCGAACCGGCCAGCCCCACCAGGGTCCGGGCGCCCCGCAGCGGAACGGTCTCCTCCGCGAGGTCCAGCGCCGCGTCGACGTCGGCGCGGACGGCGGCCAGCTCGGCGGCGGACGGGGGGTCGTGGCGGATGTGCCGCTCGGTCAGCCGTACGCAGCCGATGTCCACGGAACGCGCGGCCTCCACGTGCTCGCGCCCGATGACGAACTCCGTCGAGCCGCCGCCGATGTCCACGACCAGGCGCTCCTCGTGGCCCGGCAGTTCCCCGGTGGCGCCCGTGAACGAGAACTCCGCCTCCTGGTCGCCCGTGATGACCTCGGGCTCGACACCGAGGATGTCGAGCACGCCCCGTACGAAGTCGTCCCTGTTCTCCGCGTCGCGCGAGGCGGAGGTCGCGACGAAGCGGATGCGCTCGGCTCCGTGCGCCTTGATGGCCTCCGCGTAGTCGCGGCACGCGGTGAACGTCCGGTCCAGGGCGTCGGGGGCGAGCCGTCCCGTGCGGTCGACGCCCTGTCCGAGCCGGACGATCGTCATCCGCCGCTCCAGCTCGACGAGGGTCCCGGTGGCGGGGTCCGCGTCGGCGACGAGGAGCCGGATGGAGTTGGTGCCACAGTCGATGGCGGCGACGCGGGTCATGTCTGTGTGCGCTCCTCTGTCTCCGGGCGGGGTTCCCCACCCGTACGTCCCTCTCCTGCCGGGCCTCTGCGCCCGGGTCCCGTCCGTCCTCAAACGCCGGACGGGCTGTTTCTCCCGGCCCACCCCTGCCCCAGGGTTCCGGCCCCTGCCGCCAAGGTCCGTCCTCAAACGCCGGACGGGCTGAAATTGTCACCCCGCCCCCAGATCCTGATGGCCCGGACAGGTCCCTCGCCCCACCCCTGCCCACAAGACTCACGCCCCCGAGCCACAGGTCCGTCCTCAAACGCCGGACGGGCTGGAATAGTCACCCCGTCCCCAAACTCTACGAACCGCAGTGGCTCCCCCGGATGCCTGCCAGAAGGCAACCGGCGGCAGGAAATTCCAGCCTCGCCGGCGATTGAGGCGCGGGGATCGGGGCAGCGCCCCGACAAGCAACCCGCCACCCCGCGGGGCAACCGGACCACCAGGCCCTGAACCGCACCCCGGACAAACCCCGCCCCGCCGGCGATTGAGGCGCGGGGGGCCGGGGCTGCCACCCGGAGGCGCCACCCCGCGGGGCTACGCGGACGGGCAGACGCAGGGGCCCTTTCGCCACCACTCCGGAAGCATCGCGATCGCCTCGTCGCCGAGCGGGTTCACCCCGAGCCCCGCGGCCAGGGAGTGGCCGACCAAGACGTGCAGGCACTTGACCCGGTCCGGCATCCCGCCCGCGCTGGGGAAGCCCTGGAGCACCTCGATCGCGTCCCGCCGCGCGATGTAGTCCTCGTGCGCCGCGCGGTACGCCGCCGCCAGCTCGGGATCGTTCGCGAGGCGTTCGGTCATCTCCTTCATGACCCCGTTCGCCTCCAGCGTCCCGATCGCGGACGCGGCCCGCGGGCAGGTGAGGTAGTACAGGGTCGGGAAGGGCGTGCCGTCCGGCAGCCGCGGCGCCGTCTCGACGACGTCCGGCAGGCCGCACGGGCAGCGGTGCGCGATCGCGCGCAGCCCGCGCGGAGGGCGGCCGAGCTGCTCCTGGAACGCCGCGATGTCCGCGTCGGTCGGCTCGGTGGGTTCGGTGGTGGGTGGAGGGGTTTCCATGCCTGCCTTGGATCTTGTTCTGTCCGGTGTGCCCGGCCGCGCCGGGAGTGCCCCGGCCCGCCGGGAGTGCCCGCCCGCGCCGGTCCTCAGTCGCGGTCCGCGTTGTCGACGCCTTCCCAGACGTTCGAGTACCAGGGCCGGTCGGCCGACCCCTCGTCCGTGCGGCGCTTCTCCGCGACCTCGGGGTCGATCATCGTGTACCCGGTCTCCCCGGGGAGCACGTAGTGCAGATGCTCGCGGGCCAGCCGTCGGATGTACATCTCGTCCTGGAGGCGGGCCTTCTCGTCACGGAGCCGCTCGACGTGCTGTTCCGCCTCGGCCATGCGGTCCCGCTGGTCGGAGATGGCGCCGCGCTGGGACACGTACTGCCGCATCGGGTACGCGAGCGCGACGACCAGGGAGCAGACGACGAGCGCGAGGAACGCCGCACGGCCGGTGAGCCGGGAGCGGCGGGCCTGGCGCCGGGTCTGGGAGCGGTAGACACGGGCGGCGGTCTGCTCGCCGAGCAGCCTCAGCCTGGTCGCGGTGGAGAACCGGTCCCGGTCCTTCCCGGCCATCACTCGCCTCCCGTGCCTTGCGCGCGTACGTCCCCGGACACGGTACGGGACCGGGCCGGGGACGTACGAGCGACTGGCAGGACCGGCGCCGGATCAGCCCTTGAAGCGGGGGAACGCGCTGCGTCCCGCGTAGACCGCCGCGTCGTCGAGGATCTCCTCGATGCGCAGGAGCTGGTTGTACTTGGCGACGCGCTCGGAGCGGGCCGGGGCGCCGGTCTTGATCTGGCCGCAGTTGGTGGCGACGGCGAGGTCGGCGATGGTGACGTCCTCGGTCTCACCGGAGCGGTGGGACATCATGCACTTGAAGCCGCTGCGCTGGGCCAGCTCGACGGCGTCCAGGGTCTCGGTGAGAGAGCCGATCTGGTTGACCTTGACGAGGAGGGCGTTGGCGGCGCCGTCCTCGATACCGCGGGCCAGGCGCTCCGGGTTGGTGACGAACAGGTCGTCACCGACGATCTGGACCTTGGAGCCGAGGCGGTCGGTGAGGACCTTCCAGCCCGCCCAGTCGTCCTCGAACAGCGGATCCTCGATGGAGACCAGCGGGTAGGCGGCGGCCAGTTCCTCGTAGTACTCGGTCATCTCGGCGGCCGAGCGGGACTTGCCCTCGAACTCGTACACGCCATCCTTGTAGAACTCGGACGCGGCGACGTCGAGCGCGAGCGCGATGTCCCGGCCGGGGGCGTAGCCGGCTTCCTTGACGGCTTCGAGGATGAGGTCGAGCGCGGCGCGGTTGGAGTCGAGGTTCGGCGCGAAGCCGCCCTCGTCGCCGAGGCCGGTGGACAGGCCCTTCTGCTTCAGGACCTTCTTGAGGGTGTGGTAGACCTCGGTGCCCCAGCGCAGGGCCTCGGAGAAGGACTCCGCGCCGATCGGCGCGATCATGAACTCCTGGATGTCCACGTTGGAGTCGGCGTGCGAGCCGCCGTTCAGGATGTTCATCATCGGAACGGGCAGCAGGTGCGCGTTCGGGCCGCCGAGGTAGCGGAAGAGCGGCAGGTCGGACGCCTCGGAGGCGGCGTGCGCGACCGCGAGCGAGACGCCGAGGATGGCGTTGGCGCCGAGCGAGGACTTGTCCGGGGTGGCGTCGAGGTCGAACATGGCCTGGTCGATCAGGCGCTGCTCGGTGGCGTCGTAGCCGACGAGCTCCGGGCCGATCTGCTCGATGACGGCGAGGACGGCCTTCTCGACGCCCTTGCCCTGGTAACGGTCCTGGTCACCGTCGCGGAGTTCAAGGGCCTCGAACGCACCGGTGGAGGCGCCGGAGGGCACGGCGGCACGGCCGGTGCTTCCGTCGTCGAGGCCGACCTCGACCTCGACCGTGGGATTGCCTCGGGAGTCCAGGATTTCCCGGGCTACGACGACGTCGATGGACGGCACGAGCATCTCCTTCTGGGATGTGACGCTGGAAGTGCAGGGCCTCATCGGCCTTGCGGCATGAGCCTAACCGGCCGGGGGTCGTGGCCCTGTCGATGCCCGCCCCCTGGGACGAAAAACGGCGTGAAGCGCGTCGCCGGGGGATAAAAGGACAGCCGGACGGGCGATCATTACCCATCGGTAAGGTCCGCTGCGGGGCGCCGGGTCCACTCCGCGGGGCGGACGGCGTGCGGGCGCGGGGCGTCCGGGCCGCCCGGCGGCGGGGGCCGGACGCACGGAAACCCCGGTCCGGCGCGTACGGGGGAAGCGCGCCGGACCGGGGTGCTCCGGGTGCCCCCGGCAGGGGGGCGGATGCCGTGAGGCGGGCGGGTCAGCCCAGGTGGAGCTGCTGGCCCGGGTAGATGACGTCGGCGTCCTTCACGATGTCCTTGTTCAGCTCGAACAGCTTCTCCCAGCCGCCGTCGACGCCCTGGGCCTCGGCGATCTTGCTGAGGGTGTCGCCGGACTTGACCTCGTACTCGCCGTCGCCCTTCTGGAAGCCCCCGGCCTTGGCGGCGGGCTTCGAGGACTCCTGGTGCGCCGGGGCGGGGGCCTTGGAGCGCTCGGAGCGGGTGGTCGGGACCTCGGAGCGCTGCTGGGAGGGCTGCGACTGCTGCTGCCGGGGCTTCGACTGCTGCTGCGAGGAGCCGGAGTCGGAGGAGCCCGTGTACGCGGAGTTGGACAGGCCCACACCACAGCTCGGCCAGGCACCCTTGCCCTGGCCCGCGAGGACCTTCTCGGCGATCTCGATCTGCTGCGACTTGGACGCCTGGTGGGCGTTGGGGGCGTACGCGGTCCCGCCGAACGCGGCCCAGGTGGAGGACGAGAACTGGAGGCCGCCGTAGTAACCGTTGCCGGTGTTGATGGACCAGTTGCCGCCGGACTCGCACTGGGCGACCTTGTCCCACTCGGAGGCGGTCGCGGCGGAGGCGGAGGTGGCGCCGATCAGCGGTGCGGCGACAGCGGCACCGGTGATACCGGCGAAAGCGACGATCTTGGCGGCCTTGGACGGGCGGCGGTGCTTGCCCTTGCTGGAAAACAGCATGGATCGATCTCCTCACCGACGCCTGCGAGGTGAGCTGTCGGGTTCGGGCCAAGTGAGTTGCCCGGCCGCGCGTCCTAGCGCGCGGCTTCACCCCAAGCCGGGTGCCCGTCGTCATCCTCGACGGACGGGGCCGGCACTTACCTTGGGTCCCCCGCTCCTGCCTTCGGCGCTCTGGGCGACGAGTTCTCCCCCCGACCGACGGCAGGATTCGGCGTGACGGTCGACGGTGCCCGCGGTGGCGAGCGGTTCAGACCGTAGACACACCTGTCCCGGATGTTCAAAGAGGCCCATCGGGGAAAAAACGCCCATCCCGCCACGGCCACAACCCGCGTTTCCGCAGGTCGAGTACGGAATGAAACATTCCGACGGGCGGGATGAGCCTGATTCGGCAAAGAGACCCATGTCTCACTTGCGCAGAATCGGACAAAGAGGTGTGAACCAGGGCGGGATTTCGCCGCTGATTCCCGCTATTCCGAGCCCAGTTCAAGGCTCTGACCGGGAAGGATGAGATCCGGATCGGCGCCGACGGTCTCACGGTTCGTCTCGTAGAGGGCGGGCCAGCCGCCCTCCAGCTTCTTCTCCTCGGCGATGGCCCAGAGGTTGTCGCCGGGCTTGACCGTATAAGTGAGGGGCGGCACCTCCGCGGTGCCGGTTCCGCCGGTCTGCTTCTGCGCGTTGGCGCCGGGGCGCGTCGCGGTGTCGCCGCGGGAGGCGCGGTCAGCGTCCGCGTCACGGCTCGCGCCGACGCCGTCCTGTCCGGCGGGCGGCGTGGGAGAGACCGGGTCGGCGGCGGCTGAGCCGGTCGCCGCGGGCGCGGGTTCGCCACCGGGCGTCCCGCCGCCCGTGTCGCCGCCGACGCCCTGGCCTGCGGGGGCGGCCGGGGTCGTCGCCCCGGGTGCGGGTGTCTTCGTTCCCGGCGCCTTCGCCCCGGGCGCCTTCGCTCCCGGCGCCTTCTGCCCGGGAGCCGGGGTCCCGGCGGGGGTGCCGGACGGTTCGGGCGCGGGCCCGGGGTCGACCGCCGCCCCCGTGTCGGTGCCGCCGGGCGCGAGCCCCGCGAGCGTGCCGCAGGACGGCCACGCCTGGGGGCCCTGCGCGGCGAGGACCTTCTCCGCGACGGCTATCTGCTGGGAGCGGCTGGCGAGATCGGGGCGGGCCGCGTACTGCGTACCGCCGTAGTCCTCCCAGGTCTGCTGGGAGAACTGGAGTCCGCCGTAGTAGCCGTTCCCGGTGTTCGCGCTCCACAGGCCCGCGCTCTCGCACTCCGCGACCCGGTCCCACACCGCCCCGTCCGCCGCGGACGCCGAGCCCGCGCCGAGGAGGGGGATCGCGATGGCGGATCCCGTCACCCCCGCGGCGACGACGATGGCGGGGGCCTGGCGGGGACGGCGATGTCGACCATTTCCGGAGAGCATGCAGTTGCCTTTCACGTGACACCCGAGACGGGGGTGAAAGGTAGCGGCACCCGAACGTCTGTCACAAGTCGATGATGCACAGATCACGCTGGAGTCACAGAATTGACATACTGTCAGTTGTATCGGTTCGCGAACTCCACGGGCAGGGTGCGCAGTCCACGCATGATCAGGCCGCCACGCCAGCGCAAATCCGCCGGATCCCCCGCCAGACCGAGGTCGGGCAGCCGCCGCAGCAATGTGGCGATCGCGGTCTGTCCCTCCAGGCGGGCCAGGGGCGCGCCCAGGCAGTAGTGGATGCCGTGCCCGTATCCGAGGTGCTGATTGTCACTCCGGGAGAGGTCGAGCAGATCGGGCCGGGCGAACTTCTCCGGGTCCCGGTCGGCCGCCGCGAGCACGACCAGTACGGGATCGCCCGCGGCGATCTCCCGGCCGCCGATGACGAGCGCCTCCGTGGCGAACCGCCAGGTCGCCATCTCCACAGGCCCGTCGTAGCGCAGCAGCTCCTCCACCCCCGTCTCCAGCAGCCCGGTCTCGCCCGCGTCGAGGGACGCCTGGAGACGGGCCCGCTGTTCCGGGTGACACAGCAGGGCGTAAACCCCGTTGCCGATCAGATTCACGGTCGTCTCAAAACCGGCAAAAAGGAGGATGAAGGCCATGGCGGCGGCCTCGTTCTCCGTCAGATGCTCCCCGTGGTCGCTCGCCCGGATCAGCCCGGAGATCAGATCGTCCCCCGGGGACTCGCGCTTGCGGTGGATCAGCTCCGCCAGATAGCCCCGTATCTTCTTCACCGACCGGGCGACCCCGCCGCGCGGCCCGCCGCTCTGCCCCGGTTTGACGTGCCGCATCATCATTCCCGCCCAGTCCCGGAAGTCGTCCTGGTCCTCGGGCGGGACGCCGAGCAGATCGCAGATCGCGTAGATGGGCAGCGGGAAGGCGAACTCGTGGATGAGGTCGGCGCTCCCCCGCCCGGCGAAACCATCGATGAGCCGGTCCGTCAGCTCCTGGACCCGCGGGGCGAATTCCGCGACCCGGCGGGGCGTGAACGCCTTGGACACCAGCCGCCGCAGCCGGGTGTGGTCCGGCGGGTCGATGTTCAGCAGATGCGTCATCAGCTCCGCCTTGCGCTCCCCCGGGATGCCCGTGCGGCCACGGGCGTGCGCGGGCTCGTCGTGGTGGACCGGGTTCTTCGACAGCCGCTGGTCGGCGAGGGCCTGCCGGGCGTCGGCGTAGCGGGTGACGAGCCATGCCTCCACCCCGCTGGGGAGCGTGGTCCGGTGGACCGGCGCGTGCCGTCTCAGCCAGGCGTAGGCGGGATACGGATCGGTGGCGAACTCCCAGGTGAAGAGTTCGGGGGCGGGACCGGGCGCGGGGGTGCTGCTCACCCTCCGACGTTACCCGGCGGCCGGGGGCTTTTGCGGTTCGGTTCTCCCCTGGACTCCGTCCGGGGGGACTCCCACCGGGGGCCCTTTGGTGGGGGGTGGGGGGCGATGGTGCTGGGCCGGGGGGCCGGGGGACGTGGGCCGGACGGTGACCGACGCGCTGTATTTTTTGTGGTTCCTTCGCCTCCGGGGGCCTTCAGTGTGTGTCGACGGTCGATCGTGCTCGACCGCTCGTTCCTCGCGGCCTCCGCGCGTTCTCCCTTTCGACACCCACGGCCCCCTTCGGCTCACGCACCCCCGCTGCCCCCGGAGTCCCGCACCCGGGTCTGCTATGGGCAGCCGGGCCGGGTGCCCGCGCCGCGGCACGGGCCGCTCGTCCGGCCGTACTGAGCGGCGGCCGGTGCGGCCCGGCGGGCGTCCGGCCGGGTCAGCCGCCGTGGCCTTCCGCCGTACGGATCGCGTCGCGGTACGCGCGGGCCGCCGTACGCAGCGCCGCCTCCGGGTCGGTGCCGGACGACTCCGCCGCCACGGCGAGGGCGAGGAGCTCGTACCCGACGCCCGCTCCGGACGGGAGCGGTACGTCCAGTCCCGCCGTACGGACCCGGGACGCGAGCTTCGCGGCGAGCGCCAGGCCGGGCTGTCCGAGCGGCACACCGTCCGTGACCGAATCGCGCTGCTTCTCGACCGCCTTGGTCCGGAGCCAGATCCGCCGGACGTCCTCCGCGGTCTCGGCCTTCTCGTCGCCGAAGACATGGGGATGGCGGTGGATCAGCTTCTCCACGATCGTCGCGGCGACGTCGTCGACCGAGAACGGCTCCTCCTCGTCCTCCTCCGCGATCCGGGCGTGGAAGACGACCTGGAGCAGGACATCACCCAACTCCTCGCGCAGTTCGTCGCGGTCGCCGTCCTCGATGGCCTCGACGAGTTCGTACGCCTCCTCAATCCCGTACTTCGCCAGCGCCCGGTGCGTCGGCACCGAGGACCAGGGGCACTCGGCGCGGATGCGGTCCATGACCTGGACGACGTCGAGCAGCCGGGCGCCCGGGAGGTCGTACGAGCCGGGCAGCAGCTCCAGGTCGGGCATCGGGACGCGGCCGGAGCCCGCGAGGCGGGCGAGTCCGTCGGTCAGGGCCCGGTCGCCCTCACCGGTGGTGAGGACCACGACGGTCGCTCCCCCGGAGCAGGCGTCGACCAGCTCCCGCGCGGTGGGCGCGGCGATCTCCACGGTGACCCCGGCCTCGCGCAGATACGGCAGCTGAGGGTGGGAGGCGTCGGCGCACAGCACCCGGTCGGCCGCGTGCAGCGTCTGCCACGCGGGCCAGGACAGCAGTCCCGGCGCGACACGGTGGCTGGCGGTCAGCAGGACGACACGGCCGTCGGGAGTGGGGGGTGAAGTGGTCACCCCTCGAACCTACCCCGCGGCCCGCGCTGGCGGATTCCACGGGCCGGGCGGACGCGGGGCGGGCGCCGGACCCGGGAATGAGGACCGGGAAGGCGGACCCGGCGAGGACCGGGCGGGCCCGTCACGCAGTGGCGGGCACGGGCTCCTGGGGCTTGGTGACCTGGCTGATCCAGGGGGCCTTGTACTCGCCGAGCTCCAGCTTCTGGTTGTCCCAGGCGCCGAAGCGGGGGTTGACGTCGATATCGAGGGACTTGGCGGCGGCGGTGAACGCGTCGTTCAGCTTCTGCCGGCCCTCGGCCTCATTGGCCGCGCTGATGGACTGGGCGAGCTTGTTGATGAGGACGTCCCGCCGGATCACGGAGTCGAGCTGGTCGGGGGCGACCCCGCGCTGCTGGAGGTACATCGCGGCGAGCTGCTCCTCGCCGCCCGCCTGGCGCACCACCGCGGTCCGGGCCGCCTGCATGTCCTTGCGGCTGACGGTCACGTCCGCGTCGTCGGCGGCGCGCTGGACGACCCTGTTCACGATCAGGTCGTACAGCTTGGCGCGGCTGATCTGGCCGCTGTTCTTGATGAGCTCGGCGGCCTCCGGGGAGTTCTCCTGCGCGGCGCGCACCTGCTTGACCGCTCCCTGGACCGTGGACACCTCGATCCGCTCCCCGCCCACGACGGCGGCCGCGCCGGGGTGAGCCTGGTCACTGCAGGCGCTGAGAAGGGGCGCGGCCAGGAGCAGCGCGGCGGAGACGATGATCGCGGTGCGACGGCGGCGGTGCAAAGGAGCCTCCCGGCGTGATTGTGCGGTGGTTCACAAAGCCCTGAGGTGATGATGTTAGGCAGTGGAGGGTGGTCCGGGCCACTACTTCGCCCTCACTGATTCGGTCAATGATCCGTACGCCGGTTCGATCCGGCCGCCGGTGTGCCCGTCCACGGCACGGCCGTTCCCGGAAAGCACACCGAAGGGCGGCCGGGGACCGGCACACGGCACAGGACGGACCGCCGGAACGCACCGCCCCCGGGCGCGGCGGGCGTGTCGCCTCTCGCACCACGGACCGCGCCCCGCCTCCGAGGGCGGTCTTGCGCCACCGATCGCACCCACCACGGATATCCCCCTTCATGTTGCTGCATGCAACAGTTACTCTTTTGGCCAGTTCGCCGCGACCGCCCGAATTCCCCGCGACCGGACCAGCAGACCGGCCCGTGGGATCCGTGATCGTCGATCACAACCCCGGGCGAACGGAGGCTCTTTCGCGAGGCGGACGGGCGGCCGGGAGATCTCACTCGGCAGAGACGGCAAAGAGACCGCATGACACCGCTCGTTCACCGCGAGGGCCACGGCCTTCCCACCGCGGACACCGCTGCTCCGGTGCCCGCCGGGACCACCGCCGGCCGGCGTCGTCCTCCCGGAGCGGCTCCGGCCTTCCCGCCCTCGCGCGCGGGGACTCGGGCCGCCGGGGACACACGGGCCGCGGGGCGCGCGGCCCGGCGCTCGCGGCCCCCGGCGAGACCACCGCGGCCCCGGGGCGGACACACGGACCACGGTCAACCGGACCGACATACGACAACGGGCATATCCGGCCCGATCGGGAGAAGCGCATGAATCATGCCGCATACGACGGCCCCAGCCGCAGAACCCTCTTCAAGGCGACCGGCATCGCCGCGCTGGCCGCCGGGGGCTCCTGGGCCCTGGAGGGGCGGGCCTCCGCCGCCGTGACCAGCGGACTGCCGTTCCAGTTCAAGACCGGTGGCTACACCTGTGTCACGGATGTCCCCGACGAGATGCAGCCGTGGCGCGACCACACGGCCCTGCGGGTCGACACCGGACCGCACGACGCCGAGGGCGTGCGGATGCACCTCGTGAACGGCAAGCAGTACGACCACCCGGTCAGCCAGCTGCAGTACGGCCTCCAGAACGTCACCAGCTACCGGCAGACCCAGGACGACTTCTACCTCAAGAGGGCCCAGGCGCAGGCGAAGCGGCTGATCGACCGCAAGGTCAGGGCGCGTGCGGCCTGGTGGTTCCCGTACCCCTTCGACTGGTCCTCCGGCGCGCACAAGGGAGTCGCCTACAAGGCCCCCTGGTACTCGGGGATGGCCCAGGGCGAGGCGCTGAGCCTGTTCTCCCAGCTCGCCCTGCTCGACGGTGTGTCCCCGGCCGATCAGCAGCTGTACCGCCAGATCGCCGACGGCGCCTTCGCCTCGCTGCTGGTCGCGGACAACGCCAACCCGTGGGTGGTCGCCAGGGACAAGGCGGGCTACCTGTGGATCCACGAGTACCCGAAGAACAAGCCGGCCGTTTCCGACTTCACGTACAACGGCTTCATGTTCGCGGCGCTCGGGCTGTGGGACTACCACAAGATGACGGGCAATCCGCTCGCGGAGAAGCTCTTCGACGGCTCGCTGACGACGCTCTTCCAGTACTACCCGAACATGCGGAACACCAACTGGATGTCGGACTACTGCCTCACCCACGGTGTTCCGAACGCCAAATACCATGGTGTGCACGTCAAGCTGATGCGGCAGCTGCACTGGCTCTCCGGCAGCGTCAAGTCCGCCCACATCTCCGACATGCTGATGGACGACTACCCGCATCCCGCGCTGGGCTCGCCGGGTGGCCAGATCGCGCTGGCCGGGGGCGTGCACACCTTCTACAAGTTCGGCGCCACGGGTGCGATCACGGCGACGAAGAAGCTCACGTTCAACCGCGCCACCGCGGCGCCGTCCTCCCAGCGCATCCGTATTCAGGGGCGCGGGATCCACTACCTCATCAGCTCGGGCACGGCCAAGGGGTGGTACACGCCCGAGGCGTACCCGAAGGCGTATCTGCGGGGCGAGTGGTTCGCGTCGGTCTACCGGCCGACCCGGATGGCCACCTTCCCCGCGGCCACCAGCATCGGCTGCATCAAGGTGGCGGAGAACGGTGACGTCCTGGAGACGAAGACCGTGCGGTTCGCCAAGGCGTCCACGGCGCCCTTCGACCGCAGGGCCGTGGTCAACGGCCGGCCGATGATTCATATCACCGCGGGATCGCTCAAGGACTTCTGGGCGCCGGCCTCACAGATTCTGCCCGACGGACGCTGAGGCCCGCCCGTCGCCCGCGGCGGGGTTCTCCGTCCGCGCCGCCGGGTTCTCCGCCGTCCCGTGCCCGCGTCCGCGCTCCCGCGCGGACGCGGGCTCCGGGCGCAGCATGATCGCCCGGGAGACGATGAAGGTGATCGGTATCGCGGCGGCTGCGGCGATCAGCGGCGCGTAGCGGCTGCCGAGGTGGAGCACGTCCACCAGCAGATAGACCCCGGTGGTGGTGACCGTGAAGTTCGCCGCGTTCGTCAGCGGGAAGAGGAGGAACTTCCGCCAGGTCGGCCGGGTCCGGTAGGTGAAGTAGGAGGTCAGGAAGAAGGAGCCGATCATGCTGAGCACAAAGGCGATCACATGCGCGGCGACATACGGCAGCCGGTTCAGCAGGACCAGGTACATGCCGTAGTACGTGCCGGTGTTGACCGCACCCACCAGGGCGAATCTGACCAGCTGGCCCTGGACTGTCATCTTCTCGCCGGCTCCCGTGCCTGGTGGCTGTCCGTGTCCGTACAAGGACCCGGGAAGCGTACGTCATGGCCGTACGCCTGGCGGGTCGAACTCCCCGTATGTCTTGCGGACGAGCGGCAGCGGCCCCGCGGTTCCTCGGGGTGGAAGCGGTTCCTCGGGCCGGCGGGGGTTCCCCGCGACGGCAGCGGTTCCTCAGGGATGGAACTGCCGCTGCCGCTCCAGCGCCCTGCGCAGTTCGACGGGAAGCTGGTGGTAGGGCCCGTAGGTCCGCTCGGCGTCGTAGAGCAGGCTCTGCAACTCGTGCCGCGCGCCGCCGTGGTCGCCGACCGCCAGCATCAGATTCGCGATGCGGTGGCGGACGTCGAAGGCACGGGCCGGGTCGCCGCCGTTCTGGTAGTACGGCAGCACCGCGCGGTACTCGGCGATGGAGGCGGCGGCCTCGCCCAGCTGCTCCAGGCACTGGGCCGCGTCGTAGCGGAACTGGAGCGTCTGCGGGTCGGCGGGGCCCGCCTCGGCCGCCCGGTCGTCGGCCAGCCGCCGCAGCTCGGGCAGCGCGCGGCGGTACTGCCCGTCGTCCATCAGCGTCGTCGCGTACTGCTTGCGCAGGATGCGGACGACCGGGGAGCGCTCGCCGTGCTCGGCGGCGGCGGCCGGGAGGATGCCGCCGAGGATGTCCACGGCCCGGGTGATGCTGCCCTCGCCGAGCAGGCGTTTGACCTCGTCGACGGCGGCGGCCACATCCGGCCGCGCGGCCGGGGGCGCGACGACCGGGGCGGGCTGGGCGGCCGTGGCCCGGTCCGGCCAGGGCGCGTGCGGGCGGAGAAAGGGGCGGGTGGGATCGAGCGGCCCGCTCGGGACACCGCGCTGGGGCAGCAGGGGCGCGAGTGACTCGTACACCTCCTGGGCGCCGGACGGCCGGTGCTGCGGGTCCTTGGCGAGCAGCCGCAGGACCAGGGCCTCCAGCGGCTCCGGTATGTCGGGGCGCATCCGGCGGACCGGGAGCGGGGCCTCGTACAGATGGCGGTGGAGGACGCCGAGGGCGGTGGAGCCCGCAAAGGGCACGTTCCCGCTGAGGAGTTCGTGCATCAGCACCCCGAGGGCGTACAGGTCGGTGTACGGGCCGACCGCGCCGCCCATCGCCTGCTCGGGGGCCATGTAGGCGGGGCTGCCGATGGGTGAGCCGGTGTGGGTGAGCCGGGTGGTGTCCGTGTCGATGACGGAGGCGACGCCGAGGTCGAGAACGGTGACGGTGCCGTCCGGCTTGACCATCACATTGCGCGGCTTGAGGTCGCGGTGCACGATCGGCACCGCGTGCACGGCCGCGAGCACCGCGCAGAGCTGGGCGGCGACCGCGACGGTCCACTGCCACGGGTAGGGCTCGTGCTCGGCGAAGTGGTCGGCGAGGTCCGCGCCCTCGACGTACTGCATGACGAGATAGAGGTCGTCGTCCGCGCTGCCGGCGTCGTGGACGGTGACCAGGCCGGGGTGCGTGACCTGGGCGGTCACCCGGCACTCGCGGACGAAGCGGCGGCGCATCTCGTCGGCGTCGGAGCCGTGGGCCATGTGGTCGGGACGCAGGAGCTTGACCGCCACCCGGCGGTCGAGCCGCCGGTCGTACGCCGTCCAGACCTGGCCCATGCCGCCCTGGCCGATGAGAGCGGACAGCTCGTACCGCTCCGAGACGACGCGACCGTTCACCGGCCCTGCTCCTTGCGCAGGTAGTCACTCAGCTCGTCGAGTTCGGCACGGACCTGGTCGATCCGGGGCTTGTCGGAGGCGGCGGCCGGGGCGGCGGGGGCCGCCGGGGCGGGCGGCACCGGCGCGGAGGGGTGCACGGGGGCGCCCGGAGGGTTCTGCGGCTGCGGGTGCGGCTGGTTCTGGTTCTGGGGCTGGGGCTGAGGCTGCGGGTGGGGAAGCGGGGAGGCCGGGGACGCCGGGTGCGGATAGCCGTAGCCCGGCGCCGCGGAGGGCTGGGTGGTCCCGTGGGGCGGGTAGCCGTACCCCTGGGTCGCGGGCGGCGGACCGTAGCCCCCGGTGACCCCGGGGTGGTACGCGGCCGGTCCGCCCGCCCACGCGGCCCGGCGGGCGTCGTGGTGCCGGATGTCGACGACCAGCAGGTGGATCGCCGACCCGATGGCCAGGGCGAACAGCGTCAGCAGCACCATCCAGTCGACGGCGTTGATCTCCTCGCCCTCCGGGGCACCCCACTGGGAGATGACGATGAGCAGGACGATCGTCAGGATGAAGCTGGCCGCGAACAGGATCCAGTCGGACTGCCGCCGCCGGATGACGGCGACGCGCAGCATGGTGCCCCAGGCGAGCATGCCGCAGCTGAACACCGAGAGGATCACGAACACCACGCGGAGCACGACGGCCACCGCGGTCGACGGTGGACCGGACTGCTGAGGGGCATAGCCGGGGCCGTGCATTCCTGCTCCTGGTGACCTGGGGACGAGGCAAGGTGGGTAGGGACGAGCGTATACACCGACGAGGACAACGGCTCAGGGGTTGTACCCACCTGTTGTCCGATACGTCACTCCGGACCTACTGAACCCCCGATTCCGCATGTCAGTCCGCTCTCCCGTCCGTTCGCGGACCGCCGTCCGGCTGTACGGTGCCGTCCGTGAGGCCGTCGTACAGACCTTGCACCAACTGCTCGCCGAGCCGCCCCGCCAGCCGCAGCGCGTCCTCGAACGCGGCCAGCGCGCGGAAGCGTTCACCGTAGCGGCGCTGGTCGGCCAAGGGTACTCGTGGCAGTTGCAGACGGCGTACGTCGAGCCGGGTCGCGGTGGAGGCATAGCTGCTGGCCTGCCGGGTGTTGGCGGTGCCGCGCAGGAACCCGGCGAGGAACCAGGGGTCGAGCGCCTGCGGGTCGGGGCGCAGCAGCTGGAGGCTGCGGCCGAGCGCGGCGCCCGCGGTCGCCCGGTCGACCACGCGGACGACGGCGCCGCCGCCGTGGACGGGCACGACGACATCGCCCTCCTCGGTGCGGACGAGGCCCTCCTCCGCGCCCGCGCCCTCGGCCCCGGCCGCACCTCCCGGTGCCGCGTGGTCCGCGGGTACGGCCAGGCTCTCCAGGCCCGCGGGGACCTCCTGGAGCGTGCCCGACGGGGGTGACCCGGTGAGGACGTCGTGTTCGGTGAGGACGGTGCCCCGGGGCGATCCGGGCGCGGCGGACGCGGTGCCCGCGCGGATCACCAGCGCGCCCGCGCGGGCCAGTTCGCCGATGGTGGTCGTCGGCCAGGGCGCGGCCCGTCCGGTGGCGGCGGGCGCGGGGGTGAGTTCCCGGGTGAGCTTGAGGGTGTCGGCCAGCCGGTCCCTCACCCGCAGGAGTTCGTCCGCGTCACCGCCGGTGGCGGCGGGCGGGACATGGCGGGCGGGGGCCAGGTCCACATCGTCGTCGAGGAGTTCGATGACGGGTACGGCCCGGCTGACCCCGGCCCGGTCCTCCGCCCGGCCGTCCGGCTCGTCGCAGGGCCCCCAGGCGTCGAGTACGGCGTTGTGCACGGCCTGCCAGTCGAGCCGGTCCCGGCCCCCGCCCGAGCCGGCGAGGTCGGTGGTGTCCACGAACAGCAGCTCCGGCGAGGGGCCGCGCTCCGCGTCCGGTTTGCGCAGCACCCAGAGGTGGAGCGGGATGCCGTAGGGGGGCGCGGCGCCCGCGGGCAGCGCGATGACGGCCCGCAGCGCCCCGCGGCGCAGCAGCCCGGCGCGGATCCGGCGGCCGGAGCGGCGGGACGCGGCGGCCGGCGGCATCAGCAGGACGGCGGTGCCGCCGGGGCGCAGCCGGGCCAGCGCGTGCTGGACCCAGGCGAGTTCGGACTCGGTGCGGGCCGGGAAGCCGTACTCCCAGCGCGGGTCGTAGCCCAGCTCCTCGTGCCCCCAGTTGCGTTCGTTGAACGGCGGATGGCACAGCACGGCGTCGGCGGTGACATCGGGGAAGGCGTCGGCGCGCAGGGTGTCGCCGGAGCGGGCGCTCACGGTGGCGTCGCCGTGCAGGGCGAGGCGCAGGGCGGTGAGCGCGGTGAGGCCGGTGTCGGCGTCCTGGGCGTAGAGGGCGGCGGGGCGCTCGACGGCGCGCAGCAGGGTTCCGGCGCCGGCCGCCGGGTCGAGGACGGTGCGGCCGGGGCCGGGCACGGCGATGGCGGCCATGAGCGCGGCCGGGCCGGGCGGGGTGGGTGTGTACTGGCGGAGGTTGGATTCGAGGAAGCGGCCGAGGAGGAACTCGTACGTCTGCCGGGCGCCCAGTTGCGCGGCGAGTTCCCCTGCGGACCGGAGGAACGGGACGAGGTTCTCGGGACGGACGCCGGCCGCGCGTCCCGTGAACAGTTCGGTGCGCTCGGTCCGCCCGTCGCCGAAGCGGGAGCCGAGCGCCTGCTCCAGCGCGGTCGGCAGCAGTTCCGCCATGCGCTCGTCGGAGCGGGCGGTCAGCTCCTGCCAGGTGGTCGGCCGGTCCCGTACGAGCAGCAGGGCGCAGCCCGCCTGTACGAGGGCGTCGGCGGCGGTGGCGGGATGGTCGGCGAGCTGCTGCCAGACGCGTTCCCGCAGGGGCACCTCGGCGAGTTTCCCCTGGTCGCGCAGCCATCGCTCGACGTCGGTGAGGGCGAAGGACGGACTGGTCTCCGTGCCTCCGACGGGTTTGGGGAAGTCCGCGTGCCGGCGCCGCCAGTTGCTGACCGCGGCCCGTCCCACTCCCGCGAGCCGGGCGATTCCGGCCGCGGTCACCTCGCTTGCGCTCTCTGGCACCTGACCGCCTCCGTGATCATCCGCACCCGCTGCTCGGTAGCCCCCGTTGTGTTGCCGATCATACCGATGTTCACCGGAGAGACCGATTCACACCACACCTATCACTTCATCACGCGAGTGATGTTGACCGAGTTCACAGGCTCTGCTGTTATTGACCCCGTCGCTTCACGGGGCCGTCGGCAACGTCGCGCCCCACACATCGTCATGTCCTCCGGGAGAACACGTCCATGTCCCACTCCATGCAGCAGCCCCAGCCCCCGCACGGCGGGCCCCAGCAGACCCCCCAGTGGGGCGGGCCCCAGCAGGACCCGCAGTGGGGCGGCGGCCCCTCCCACCGGGCCGATCCGCCGGCGAACAACAGCCGCCCCAAGACCGCGCTGGTGCTCGGCATCATCGCCCTCATCGTCGGTCTGATCCCCTTCGTCTTCTGGATCGGCGGGATCCTCGGTCTGATCGCTCTGATCGTCGGCCTGTCGGGACGGTCGAAGTACGGCCGGGCGGCCAACCCCGTCGGCGCGATCCTGGGAGGCGCCGGCATGGTCTTCGCCGTCGTCGGCGCGGTGATCACGCTCCAGATCATGAGCGACGCGGTGGACGAGCTGGACCGGTCCGTCAATGACGCCAGCTCCTCGGTGGAGTCGGACTCGGGCTCGCTCGACACGGACGGCAAGAAGGGCAAGGGCAAGAAGGGCAAGGGGAAGGGCAAGGGCAAGGGTGGCGACAAGGGCAAGGGCGGTGGCGCGAGCGGTCTCGCGGCCGGTGACACCGCCGCCTACGACGACGACCTGAAGGTCACCGTCTCCGCCGCCAAGGCCTACACCCCGAGCGAGTACGCCTCGGGCCACACCCCGGGCAACAAGGCGTACCAGGTGACCGTGGCCATCGAGAACGCCGGCCAGGAGAACTTCGACTCCACGCTGGTCCTCGCGGACGCCCGCGCCGGAGCGGACGGGGTCACCGCCGAGCAGATCTTCGACGACAAGGTCGGCGCCGGCTTCGACGGCACGATCCTGCCCGGGAAGAAGTCCACGGTGACCTACGCCTTCGACGCGCCGGCCGACGCCAAGGAGCTCACGGTCGAGGTCACCCCCGGCTTCTCGCACGACGCGGCGATCTGGGAGCTGACGCTCTGACCGTCCGCCCGGCTCCCCGCACGGAGGGGAAGCCCTACGTCCTCCGTGTCGACGAGGCGGGCAGTACGGAGCCGGGCACGATGACCTTCTCCGACTTCGACAAGCCGGTCCCGGCGAAGAAGCCCGCTGCCGGGGACATCCTGGACATCGGGTAGCGGGACCACACGGGCCCGGGGTCGCATGACCCGCCCGCGTCCCGTCGCCCGACCGTGAAGAAGGCCGCCCCGGGGGAGCGGCCTTCTTCGCGTGCCGCCTCCGACGGGTGCCGCCTGCCGCGGGGCCGGCCGACGGAGCCGGTCCCCCGGGGCCGGACACGAGCGGCGCACAGCGCTCGTACACCGCTCGCGCAACGGGAGGGCGGGCATGGGGGGCCGCCGCCCGTACCCCGGTTGTTCTTCCACCTCCCACGCCGGTGGACCGGGCCCGGTGAGCCCGTCCGCTGCCCCGGCCGGTCACACCATGCCGAGTACGCGGCAGTACTCGCGACCGACCGCGGCCACTGCCACCCGCCCTCTCCCCCATCGTCATCCGCTGGAGAGAACGATCCGTCCCATGCGCATACCCCCCACGGCGCACCCCACCGCACGCGACCCCCGATGAACAGTCGGCCGGGGCCGGGACGTCAGGGGGTTCCGCACTGTGCGAGCATCGTCCGCTTGTCCGCGGCGGTCACCGGCATCTCGTACTCCACCGCGACCTGCGCGAACCGCACCGCGTACGCGCACCGGACCTTCTTGTTCGGCGGGAGCCAGGACGCGGGGCCCGAGTCGCCCTTCCGGCCGTTCGCCGGGCCGTCCACGGGCAGCAGATTCAGGGGATCGTTCGCGAACCGCCGCCGCTTGGCGTCGCTCCAGCGGGCCGCGCCCAGCTGCCAGCCGTACGACAGCGGGACCACGTGGTCTATCTGCACGGCCGACGCGTCCCGCTTGCGCCAGTCGATGGCCGCGCCGGTGTACGGGTCGTCCAGGGTCATCGCGACGACCACACAGTCCGAGCCCTCGCGGTAGCGCAGGTCCCTGCCGTCCCGGGCGAGCAGATCGTTGCGGGTGTCGCAGCCGTTGCGCGCCAGCGGCACCCCGTCGGCCGTGTCCAGCCAGGCGCTCCCGAAACGCTCCCGCTCGTACCCCGTCCTGGGCCCGCGCCCCTTGGTCGCCACCTTCTCGATGAGCCGCCGCGCCTCGGCCCGCTCCCCGCCGGGGCCGACGGCACCGAGACCGGGCCGCGTCCCCTCGGGGTTGTCGAGCGGGCTGACACCGCGCGCGTCCGCACCCCGCCCCCCGCCGTCCCCGGCGCCGCCGTCCGCCGAGGGCCCGTCGCCCGTCTCGCACCCGGCGAGCAGCGCGGTGACGGCGAGGAGAGCGGCGCATACGGCGGGAACCCTGAGTGCTTTCACCCACGCAGGTTACTGACAGCCCGTCGGGCCCCGGCAGTCCGGGACGAGCGTCAGCCGCCCAGGATCGTCGTCAGGAACTCGCCTGTCCACGACAGCAGTTCCCGTCCCACCACCGGCTTCCCGCCGATCTTGGCCCCCGCCGGGCGCGGCACGAGGATCTGGTGGGCAGCGGGCTTGATGACCGTACGGGGATACAGGCGCTTAAGGCGCAGTTCCTGGGACTCCCTCAGCTCCACCGGCGCGAAGCGGATGTTGGAGCCCTGGAGCACGATCTCGGAGACCCCGCAGGCCCGGGCCAGCATGCGCAGCCCCGCGACCAGCAGCAGGTTCTCGACCGGCTCCGGGAGCTTGCCGTAGCGGTCGGTCAGCTCCTCGCGTACCGCCTTGATGTCCTCCTCCGTGTTCACGGAGGCGATCGCGCGGTACGCCTGGAGGCGCAGCCGCTCGCCCGGCGCGTAGTCGTGGGGGACGTGCGCGTCGACGGGCAGCTCGATCTTGACCTCCAGCGGGGGCTCCTCCACCACACCGCCGTCGATGGACGCGCGGTAGTCGGCGACCGCCTCGCCGACCATGCGGACGTACAGGTCGAAGCCGACGCCCGCGATATGGCCGGACTGCTCGCCGCCGAGGAGATTGCCCGCGCCCCGGATCTCCAGGTCCTTCATCGCGACGTACATGCCCGCGCCCATCTCGGTGTGCTGGGCGATGGTCGCGAGGCGCTCGTGCGCGGTCTCCGTCAGCGGCTTCTCCGGCGGGTACAGGAAGTAGGCGTAGCCGCGCTCCCGGCCCCGGCCGACCCGGCCGCGGAGCTGGTGGAGCTGCGAGAGGCCGAAGTTGTCACCGCGCTCGACGACGAGGGTGTTGGCGTTGGAGATGTCGATGCCCGACTCGACGATCGTGGTGGAGACGAGGACGTCGAACTTCTTCTCCCAGAAGTCGACGACGACCTGTTCGAGCGCGTTCTCCGACATCTGGCCGTGGGCGGTGGCGATCCGGGCCTCGGGGACGATGCTCCGCAGCCGGGCCGCCGCGCGGTCGATGGACTCGACCCGGTTGTGGATGTAGAAGACCTGGCCCTCGCGCAGCAGTTCACGGCGGATCGCCGCGCCGATCTGCTTCTCCTCGTACGGGCCCACGAACGTGAGGACCGGATGCCGCTCCTCCGGCGGAGTGGTGATCGTCGACATCTCGCGGATGCCGGTGACCGCCATCTCCAGCGTGCGCGGGATCGGGGTGGCGGACATGGTGAGCACGTCCACGTTGGCGCGCAGCTTCTTCAGCTGCTCCTTGTGCTCGACGCCGAAGCGCTGCTCCTCGTCGACGACGACCAGCCCGAGGTCCTTGAACTTCGTCTCCGACGAGAACAGCCGGTGAGTGCCGATGACGATGTCGACCGCGCCCTCGCGCAGTCCCTCCAGGGTGGCCTTCGCGTCCGTGTCGGACTGGAAGCGGGACAGCGCCCGGACACTGACCGGGAACTGGGAGTACCGCTCGGAGAACGTGCCGAAGTGCTGCTGCACCAGCAGGGTCGTCGGTACGAGGACCGCGACCTGCTTGCCGTCCTGGACCGCCTTGAAGGCCGCCCGGACGGCGATCTCGGTCTTGCCGTAACCGACGTCGCCGCAGACCAGCCGGTCCATGGGGACCGTCTTCTCCATGTCCTCCTTGACCTCGGCGATGGTGGAGAGCTGGTCGGGGGTCTCCGCGTAGGGGAACGCGTCCTCCAGCTCCCGCTGCCAGGGCGTGTCCGGGCCGAAGGCGTGGCCGGGGGCCGCCATCCGGGCCGAGTAGAGCCTGATCAGATCGGCGGCGATCTCCTTGACCGCCTTCTTCGCGCGCGCCTTCGTCTTCGTCCAGTCCGCGCCGCCGAGGCGGTGGAGGGTGGGGGCCTCGCCGCCGACGTACTTGGTGATCTGCTCCAGCTGGTCGGTGGGGATGTACAGGCGGTCGCCGGGCTGGCCGCGCTTGGCGGGGGCGTACTCGACGACGAGGTACTCGCGGGTCGCGTTCTGGACCGTCCGCTGGACCATCTCGATGTAGCGGCCGACGCCGTGCTGCTCGTGGACGATGTAGTCGCCGGTCTCCAGGGTGAGCGGGTCGATCGTCTTGCGGCGGCGCGTGGGCATCCGCTGGCCGTCCTTGCCGGCCGCCTTCTGGCCGGACAGATCGGTCTCGGTGAGCACGGCGAGCCGCAGCGCCGGGTCGATGAAGCCGTAGTCGATCGAGCCGCACGCCACATGGACGATGGACGGCGAGATGTCCGCGAGGTCGGAGTCCAGCCGGGCGGGGATACCCTCGCCGCCGAGCACCTCGACGGTACGGGCCGCGGGGCCGTGGGCCTCGGTCACATAGACCGTCTGCCAGCCGTTCGCGAGCCAGCCCTTGGTGTCGGCGAGGGCACGGGCGGTGTCCCCGCGGTACGACTCCGGGGCGTGCATGCCGAGCTTGAGGGTGTCGTCGCCGACGATGTCGTCCGGCGGCCCGTCACCGGCCCCGGCGCCGATCCCCGTCCCGGTTCCGGTGGCGGCTCCGGTTCCGGTGTCGGCTCCGGTTCCGGTGTCGGTGGCTCCGGAGGCGAACGGGGAGACCGACCACCACATCATCTCCCGTTCGCGCGCCCTCTCCCGTACGTCCGCGATCCCCCACAGCGAGGCCGCCCCCACATCGATGGGGGCCTGGCCCCCGCCCGCCGTCGCGGCCCAGGAGGCGTGCAGGAACTCCTGGCTGGTGGCCACCAGGTCCGCCGCCCTCGTACGGACCCGCTCCGGGTCGCAGACCACGGCCATCGAGCCCTGGGGCAGCACGTCGACGAGCAGTTCCATGTCGTCGACCAGCACCGGCGCGAGGGATTCCATGCCCTCGACGGCGATGCCCTCGGCGATCTTGCCGAGCAGTTCTCCCAGCTCGGGGTGGGCCTCGGCGAGCGCGGCGGCCCGCTCCCGCACCTCGGGCGTCAGCAGCAGCTCACGGCAGGGCGGGGCCCACAGTCCGTGTTCGGCGATCTCCAGCGAGCGCTGGTCCGCGACTTTGAAGTAACGGATCTCCTCGACGTCGTCGCCCCAAAACTCCACCCGGAGCGGGTGCTCCTCGGTGGGCGGGAAGACATCCAGGATGCCGCCGCGCACGGCGAACTCGCCGCGCTTCTCGACCAGCTCCACCCGGGAGTACGCGGCTGCCGCGAGCGCGTCCACGACCTCGTTCAGATCCGCCTGCCGCCCGGTGCGCAAGGAGACCGGTTCCAGCTCGCCCAGGCCCTTGACCTGCGGTTGCAGTACGGAACGGATCGGCGCGACCACCACGGACACGGGCCCGGCGGCCGGGTCGTCCGCCGAGGGGTGGGTGAGCCTGCGCAGCACCGCGAGGCGGCGGCCCACGGTGTCGGAGCGCGGTGAGAGCCGCTCGTGGGGCAACGTCTCCCAGGACGGGTACTCGGCGATGCCCTCCGCGGGCAGCAGGGAGCGCAGCGCCGCGGCCAGGTCCTCGGCCTCCCGGCCGGTCGCCGTGACCGCGAGGACCGGGCGCCCGCTGTCCCGCGCCAGCGCGGCCACGACGAAGGGCCTCGCGGCGGGCGGTCCGACCAGGTCGACATGCATACGGCCCGCGCCGCGGGCGGCCTCCACCGCTTCGGCGAGCGCGGGGTCACGTACGACGGCATCGAGCAGACCGTGCAGGCTCATGAAAACGGTTCCATCCCAGGACGACGAGGCGGCGGGCAACGCGAAGGACCCGACACGTTCAACGGGCCGGGGGTCTCCAGCGTACGCCCGCCCCCGCACTCCCCGCGCGCGCAGCCCCCGGCCCCGCGGGAGGCTCGCGACGCCTGCCGCCCTGCACCGCCGACGCGCCTGTTCCGGGCCTCTCCCCGGGCCTCCGGGGCCCGAGCCGTGTCGTGTGCGTGGTGCGCACACCACACGAAAGAGGACGCCGGGGCGGGAGCCGGGGGCGCGCCGGTGGTCCCTGGGCGGCTCGGGCCTGGTCTCCCCCGGCCCGGACGCTCACCGAGGCCAGCCCTCGGACACCGGACCGGTGGCAGTCGTGCGCACCGGGGCGTGGGGGCGGGCGGCCTCCGGGCAGGGCGGTCAGCGGACCCTGGCGCCGTACACGTTGTCGACCGTGATCGTCACCAGCACTCTGCGGTCGGACACCATGACCGACCGGTACTCGTCCCAGTCCGGATGCTCTCCGGAGGCGGCGCGGTAGTAGTCCACCAGTGCCTGGACCTCGGGACCGTGCGGATCGTCCCCCGGCCCGACGAGGGTGACCGCGCCCTCGGCGGTCACCCATTCCCAGCCGTCCGGGCTGGTCACCTCCAGCGCGGCCCGTGGGTCCCGGCGCAGATTGGCGACCTTGGCGGTCCCCTCGGTGGTCGACACCCGGATGACACCGGCCGCCCTGTCGTAGGACGGCAGGACGGGAGAGAGCTGCGGACGGCCGTCGGACTTGATCGTCGCGAGCACGCCGAGGCGGCTCTGTGCGAGCAGCGCGTGCGGATCGAAGAGTGTGTCTGCCATGTCGGCCCCAACCGGCGACCGAAGGCGGCGTATTCCGTCCCCCACGCTCCCGGCGGCCATCCGGGTGGCGGCCGCGCGGTGGAGGTCCTCTACAGCACGGCCCCCTTGACCGCCTCGACGAATGAGCCCCACGCGGCCGTACCGACGACGACGGCGGGACCGTGCGGCGCCTTGCTGTCACGTATGGGAACGAGGTCCCGGGCCGAGGCGTGTGCGGGGGCCCACTCGACGCACTGCCCGCCGGAGGATCCGCTGTACGACGACTTGACCCAGTTGATCGTGCTGAAGTCCTGCTGCTTCACGGTGTGTACTCCTTGTGCACGGCCTTCATCAGAGTGACCGAATCATCAGGCGACAGGGCATGCGCTCGCAACCGATCAAAGTTCTCCACGGCGGTTCTCACGGCGTCGTCAGAACGGTAGATCCGACCCCCCTTGGGGACATCGTCCGCGTACAGCACTGTGGTGTTGTCATCGAACGCGAGCAGGGTGAACGGCAGTGTGTGCGCGGCGGCGGCCCCTGATGAGAAGGGGATGACTTGAAGGTCGACCCCAGGTCGGCCGGACATACTGATCAAGTGGTCCATCTGCCCGGCCATCACCGACGGACCGCCGACCACAGTCCTCAGACAGGACTCGTGCAGGACCACCCACAGCATGGGTGGCTGCTCGCGCTCCAGAACCTCATGTCGGCTCATCCGAGCCGCGACCTTGCCCTGAATCACCTCCGCCGCCTCCCGCGGATGTCCCGCACGGAAGATCGCTCGCGCGTACTCCTCGGCCTGAAGCATCCCCATGATGCTCGTGGCCGAGAAGTCGAGGATGCGGACCGCCTTCCACTCCAGCTGTAGATACGGCACGAACCACGAAGGATGCTCCCCTTCCTCGACACGACGGAGCAAGCGCGCGAAGAGGCCGTGTGTCCCAAAAGCGAGATCACATCCGTGGGCAAACTTCTCGCTCGGCATCAGGGCGCCCGCCTCGACCTTGCTGATGTATCCGTCGGTGTATCCGACCGCTCTGCCCAGCTGCTTCTGAGTGAGCTTGCGGCCACGGCGCACCTCCCGGACCTCCAGGCCGAAGCGCTCCAGGGGATTCAAACTCTGCCCAGACTCACCATCACTCATACGGCTGGCCTCCCCATAGACCGCTCTGACCAGGTGCCTCGCTGCGAATGAGAATTGAATGATCCCATTCAAGTGCAGTCATCCTATGCCTCGTTGTGTTGATCTGAGCACGCGCAGCAAGAAGACACCGAGCGAAGGGCGGCGTGCGACGATGACCGGCGAAGAACTCCCATGTCAGGCCGACGAGACCACGGGGAGCAGTCCCTTCGTCCGTGGCGAACCCATCCCGCCGTCGTCCGTACCTGTGTCACCCGATGAGGCCGGAGGCCACGCCCACGGCAAGGTACGAACAGAGACCTCCGGCCTGAACGAACCGGCGGCCGACACCGGAATGCCCGAACTCCACCCCGGCGACGTCGTCAAGGACATGGGCATCGGCAAGGTGGGGCGGGTCATGGATCGCGTCGGCACGAACTACCAGCTCCGGCCGCTCAACGGCGGACGCGAGTGGGAGGCACCCGCACGGGATCTGCGGCCCGCCGTGCAGTCCGACGCCATAAGCGACGCGGTCAGGGACGCCAACGCGCAGAGCCGCCGCAGGATCTGAGGCGGGCCCGCTCCGGCGGGCCCCACTGCCCTCCGGGCAGCCCTGTGACCAAGCGCCCCGGCGTACCGCTGAGGGCCGGTCCACCGGGGCTTCGCAGAACAGCCGACAAGGAGCTGAACCACGTATGCGTGATGCTGTCCGGCGTGCCCTCGTCCAGGCTTTGAATCTCGTGCTGCCGTCCCGGGGGCGCCATCGATCGGCCGCCGACCGGGGGCCCGTACCGACGCCCGGCCCCCGCCCGGTCGGTCTCTGGGGACAGCCCTGGCCCACCCCCACACCAGCGCATGTCGTCGAACGGCACACACCCCTGCGGGGTGAGGACGTGCGCCTGGTCCGCCCGTATGTCTCACCGGCCCGGCACCCACCGCACCGGACCGTGGCCCGGCGGCCCCGGAAGCCGGTGTACGCGGTCTTCGGCCGGCAGGTCGAGATCCTGGGCGGGCTGTACGCGCGGCACGGGCGCCGCTCCGTGCGGGTGCCGCAGGGAGCGGCCGGATGAATCTGCGAGGGCTCACCGTTCCCGTACCACCCGAGCGCTCCGCCCGCTGCCTGAACTGCGGACGGCTGACCACCGCGCCGGTCACCGTCCGCAGGATCGAGACGCCGAGCGGTCCCGGACGCACCCTGTACGCGTGCCCCGCATGCGCACCGCTGCTGGTCCCGGGTCCGGGGCCGGTCGACTGCGGGTTCTCCGGGTCACGTCCCGACCCACGCGAGGCCGTGTGAACAACGACCGGCCCCCGGGGCGCGGTTCCTCCGCACGCCCCGGGGGCCGGCTTCCTCACCCCACCCGGAGGGTCATTCCGTGGCGATGGCGTTCAGGACGTTCATGCGGCCCGCGCGGAATGCCGGGACCAGTGCGGCGAAGAGGCCGACGAACGCGGAGGCGACGAAGACGGTCACGATCGTCGGCCAGGGGATCTCCAGGACCTTCAGGCCCTCCAGTGCCAGCAGCTTCTGGGCCGCGGTGCCCCAGGCCATGCCCAGGCCGAGGCCGAGGAGGGCGCCGAAGAGGGCGATGACGACCGATTCGAGGCGGATCATGCGGCGGAGCTGGCGGCGGGAGAGGCCGATGGCGCGCATCAGGCCGATCTCGCGGGTGCGCTCGACCACCGAGAGGGCCAGGGTGTTCACCACACCGAGGACGGCGACGATGATGGCGAGCGCCAGCAGGCCGTACACGATGTTCAGAAGCTGGCCGATCTGGTTCTGGAGGTCCTTCTTGTAGTCCGCCTGGTTCTTCACCTGGTACTGCGGGTACGGCTCCAGGGCCTTCTTGAGGGCGGTGTACGACTCCTTCTCCTGGCCTTCCTTCGCGGAGGCGAGGAGCATGAGGTTCCCCGGCATCCGCTCGGCCGGGATGTACCGCTCGGCGGTGGCGGTGGAGAGGTACTTGGCGCCCTGGTCGAGGCTGGCGTCGTCGGAGGTGACCGCCCGGACCGTCAGCTCGGCCGTGCGGCCGCCGTTGAAGGCGACGGTGAGCCTGTCGCCGACCTTCACGCCGTACTTGTCCGCGTAGGTCTCTCCGACGGAGATGGAGTCCTTGCCGTACGCGGCGGACAGGTCGCCGGTGACGGTCTCGCGGCGCAGGTCCCGCGCATAGGTCGGGTCGGCGGCGATGAGGGATTCCTTGGTGACGGCGCCGGACGCGGTGGTGACCTTGGCGCGGACGTCCTTGTACTGGGTGATGTGGTCGATGCCGGGCACCTTCGCCATGGCCTGCTGTGCCTGCGGCACGATCGGCTGGAAGGTGGAGGGCACGACGATGAAGTCCGCGCCGACCGACTTGTCCAGCTCGTCGTTGGCGGAGGCGACCATGGAGGAGCCGACCACCGACAGCCCGGCCACCAGGGCGAGGCCGATCATCAGGGCGGCGGCGGTCGCTCCCGTGCGCCTCGGGTTGCGCAGTGCGTTGCGTTCGGCCATGCGGCCGATGGGACCGAACATCCGCAGGGTCGGCGCGCTGATGATCCGTACCATCACGGCCGACAGCAGCGGGCCGATGACGACGAAGCCGACCAGGGTGAGGAACACCCCGAGGCCGAGGTACATCGACCCCTCGCTCGCCTTGTCGGCGCGGGTGGCCATCACGAGGGCCGCCGCGCCGCCGCCGGTGACGAGGAGTCCGAGCACGGCCCGGATCCAGCCGGACCGGGCGTCGGCGGGCGTGCCGGCGTCGCGCAGGGCGGCCATCGGGGAGACCTTGCCCGCCCGCCGGGCCGGGACATACGCGGCGACGACGGTGACGACGACGCCGAGCACGAGCCCGACGACGGGGGTGGTCACCTTGACGGTCAGATCGTTCGTGGACAGCTCCATGCCCATGGTGCCCATGAGCTTCATCAGGCCGACGGCGAGCCCGACCCCGGCCCCGACACCCGCGACGGAGCCGACGAAGCCGAGCAGCAGCGCCTCGATCAGCACGGAGCGGTTGACCTGCTTGCGGCTGGAGCCGATCGCGCGCATCAGCCCGATCTCACGGGTGCGCTGGGCGACCAGCATCGAGAAGGTGTTGACGATGAGGAAGATGCCGACGAGGAAGGCGATTCCGGCGAAGCCGAGCATCGCGTACTTCATGACGTTCATGAACTCGCCGAGGTCCTCGCGGCCCTCGTCCGCGCTCTCCTTGGCGGTCTGGAGCTTGTAGTCGCCGCCGGTGACCGCTGCGACGTTCTTCTTGAGCTGCTCGTCGCTGACACCGCTGCCGGCGGTGACGATGAGCTGAGTGAACAGCCCTTCCGCACCGAGGAGTTCGCGCTGCGCGGTGCGGGTGTCGAAGTAGACGATCGCCGCACCCGGGTTGGTGACCTTGAAGCTGGCGATACCCGAGATCTTCGCGGAGAAGTCGCCTGTGGCGGAGATGGTGCGCAGTTCGTCGCCGAGCTTCAGACCGTGCTTGTCGGCGGTGTCGGCGTCGACCATCACCTCGGTGGGGCCGCGCGGCTCGTGGCCGGAGGTGATGTCGACCATCTTGAGATCGTTCCGGACCCAGTTGCCGGCCATGGTGGGGGCGCCGGTGGTCGAGCCCATGTTCTTGTTGTCGGCGTTGACGACGGTCACATTCATGTTCACGACCCCGCCCTCGACGGACGCGACGCCGTCCGCCGACTCGACGGTCCGCACCAGGGACGCGGGCAGCGTATCGGGCTTGCCGGTCTGCTGGCTCTCGTCCTCGTCGCCGCTGCCCTTGGGCAGGACGGTGGTGTCGGGCGAGGTGATCGCGAACAGCTTCTCGAAGGTGGTGTTCATCGTGTCGGTGAACACCAGGGTGCCCGAGACGAAGGCCACGGACAGCAGCACCGCCACGGCCGAGAGCGCCATACGCCCCTTGTGCGCGAGGAAGTTGCGCAGGGAGGTCCTGAATACGGTCACGACGTACGCCCCCGGGCGTCGAAGTCCTTCATACGGTCGAGTACGGCGTCGGCGGTGGGCCGGAACATCTCGTCGACGATCCGGCCGTCCGCGAGGAAGACGACGCGGTCCGCGTAGGAGGCGGCGACCGGGTCGTGCGTGACCATGACGATGGTCTGGCCCAGCTCGTCGACGGAACGGCGCAGGAAGCCGAGGACTTCGGCGCCCGCGCGGGAGTCGAGGTTTCCGGTCGGCTCGTCGCCGAAGATGATCTCGGGCCGTGCGGCGAGCGCGCGGGCCACGGCGACCCGCTGCTGCTGGCCGCCGGAGAGCTGGGTGGGCCGGTGCTTGAGGCGGTCGGCGAGGCCGACGGTCTCGACGACGCGGTTCAGCCAGGCGGAGTCCGGCTTGCGGCCGGCGATGTCCATGGGGAGCGTGATGTTCTCCAGGGCGTTGAGCGTCGGCAGCAGGTTGAACGCCTGGAAGATAAAGCCGATCCGGTCCCGGCGGAGCTGGGTGAGCTTCTTGTCCTTGAGGCCGGTGATCTCGGTGTCGTCGAGGTAGATGTTCCCCGAGGTGACGGTGTCGAGTCCGGCGAGGCAGTGCATCAGTGTGGACTTGCCCGAGCCCGAGGGGCCCATGATGGCGGTGAACCGGCCCCGGTCGATGTCCACGTCGACATGGTCGAGCGCGACGACCCGGGTCTCCCCGGTGCCGTACGCCTTGACGACCTGCCGTCCGCGCGCGGCGACGGCGGTCCGCCCTCCAGTGGCCCCGTGGGGCGGAAACGTCATAGCCGTGGTCACGGTATGTCTCCTCGATCAGTGGTCGGTTGGTGTCGCCGCGTACAGGACGAGTCTGTCGGCGGGAGCCGGGCGGCGCGCTGGGGCGGGGCACCGTCTTGGTGCGGGGGTTTACCCCACCTCCCGGTGGTGCTTCCCCCACCGCGCCCGGCACGGTCCCGCCCTGAGCGGCCTTCGCCCCCCTGCTCAGCGGCCGGACTCCCCCTGCCGGAGCGGTCCGGGCGCCGCGGGCAACCCGCTTCCGGGCGCCGTAGGAACAAGCTAGGGAACGGGCGCCCTCGGTCTCGTCGTCCCCCAGTACGAACATGTACCTGCCGCACGTAGGGAGAGGCCCCTAGGGGTCTACACCCCCGGGTGGAGGACACCTCCGTGAGCCTGCACCCTCCCGTTACGTCGGCCTCAAGTGCCATGCTGTCCGGGATATTTAGATGCATGGCGAAAGGATCTTGCGGTGGTGGGGAGGCGAGGACGGTCCGCCCCAGGTGGCGCACGCGGCGGCGGGCGCCCCCGGGGGCGCGGTGCGGTCGTCGCCGCGCTGATGGTGGGGATGGCGCTCGCCGCGCTCGATGTGACCGTCGTGGCCACGGCCGTCCCGCAGATCGTCGGGGACCTCGGCGGCTTCTCCGCCTTCTCCTGGATCTTCTCCGGCTATCTGCTCGCCGTCACCGTCACCCTCCCGGTGTACGGGAAGCTCTCCGACACCTTCGGCCGCAAACCGGTCCTGGTCACGGGCATCGGCCTCTTCCTCCTCGGCTCCCTGCTCTGCGCCACCGCCTGGAGCATGACCTCGCTGATCGCCTTCCGGGTCGTCCAGGGGCTCGGCGGCGGCGCGATCCAGGGCACGGTGCAGACCATCGCGGCGGATCTGTACCCGCTGAAGGAGCGCCCCCGGATCCAGGCACGGCTGTCGACGGTATGGGCGGCGTCCGCCGTCGGCGGTCCCGCGGTCGGCGGAGTCCTCACCACCTACGCCGACTGGCGCTGGATCTTCCTGCTCAATCTGCCCGTCGGCGCGGTCGCGCTCTGGCTGATCGTCCGTCATCTGCGGGAGCCACAGCGGGAGAAGACCCCCGTCTCCATCGACTGGCCGGGCGCGCTCGCCGTCTTCGGCGCGGGCGCCCTGCTGCTCACCGCACTCGTCCAGGGCGGGGTCGCCTGGCCCTGGCTCTCCGCACCGTCGCTCGCACTGCTCGCCGGCGGGGCGGCCTTCGTCGCCCTGACCGTGGCCGTCGAACGGCGGGCCGCGGAACCGGTCATCCCCGGCTGGGTATGGCGGCGGCGCACGATCGCGGCGGTGAATCTCGCGATGGGCGCACTCGGCCTGCTGATGATCGCGCCGAACGTCTTCATCCCGACCTACGCGCAGTCCGTCCTCGGACTCGGCCCCACCGAGGCCGGATTCGTCCTGTCCGTGATGATCGTGAGCTGGCCCGTCAGCGCCGCCCTGTCCAGCCTCCTCTACAGCCGTATCGGCTTCCGCCGGACCGCGGTCATCGGCATCTCGGTGACCTTCCTGATCCTGGCCGCCTTTCCGTTCCTCCCCTATCCCGGCGAACCCTGGCACGCCGCCGCCCTGATGCTGCTCCTCGGCGGGGCACTCGGTCTCTTCCAGCTGCCCCTGATGATCGGCGTGCAGGTCACCGTGGTGCGCTCCGAGCGCGGTACGGCGACCGCGTCCGTACTCTTCTGCCGCCAGATCGGCCAGACCCTCGGCGCGGCCCTCTTCGGCGCCGTCGCCAACGCCGTGCTCGCCGCCCGCCTCGGCACCGACGGCGACACCGACTCCGTCAGCCGCGCCCTGGAGAACCCCGCCGCCCTCACGGCCGACGCCGCCGACCGGCTGCGCCGCGCCTTCGACGCGGCGGTCGACCTGGTCTTCCTCGGTGCGGCGGCGGCCGCGGCGATCGCCCTGCTGGTGCTGCTGTTCGTGGCGCCCCGGCGCTTTCCGGTGGTGGAGGAGCCGGAGGAGGGTGACGGGCCCGGGGAGGGCGGGGAGCACGGGCGCGGGGAGAATCCCGGGCAGGGGGAAAGCGACGGTCGCCGGGAAGGCGACAGGCACGGGGAAGGGGACGGGCACGGGGAGAGTGAGCCGAGCGGCGGGCGGGCCGCGGGTGCGAGCCGCCCGCCGGGTCCCGGGGAACAGCCGCTCGGCTGACGGGACGTGCCGAGCCCGGGGGGCGGGAGGAGACGTGCCGAGCCCGGGGGGCGGGAGGAGACGTGCCGAGCCCGGTGGAGCGGGAGGAGACGTGCCGCTCGGGGGCGCGGGAGGAGACGTGCCGCTCGGGGGCGCGGGAGGAGATAACGGCCTAACCGTCCGCGGGCGCCCGGCCCGTCAGCGAGGCCAGGCTGTTGCGGATGTGGGTCATGTGCGCCTGCATCTCCTCGTGCGACTCCTCGTGCTCCCGCAGGATCCGGTCCGTCTCACGGGCGGTGCGCTCCGCGGCCGTACGGGCCGCGGTGAGCAGCTCCGCCGCGCGGGCCTCCGCGTCCTCCTGGGTGTGGCGGTCGTACTCCTGGGCCTCGGCGAGGGAGCGTTCGGCCTCGGCCCGTACGGATTCGGCGCGGGCGGTCAGCTCGGCGTGCCGGGCGTCCAGGGCGGTGAGGCGGCCGGCGAACTCGCGTTCCGCCGACTCCCAGCGCTCGGCCTGCCCGGACTCCAGCCCGGCGAGCATGTCCTCGGCGCGCCGGCGCATGTCCTGCCAGGCGGTCATCGCGTCGTCGCGCAGTCCCGCCGCCTCACCGCGGGCGGCCGTCACGTGTTCACCGGCGGTGGTGCGGGCCGCGGAGAGGAGCTGCCGGGCGTGCTCCTCGGCCGCCGACCGTACGGCGTCGGCGTTCCCCCGGGCCCGGTCGCCGACGGCTCGGGCGTCGGCGGAGGCGGAGTCCAGCGCCGCCTGCGCGCCGTCGCGGGCGGACTCGCGCAGCGCGGCGGCCTCCTCCTCCGCCAGCGCGAGGAGCTGCCGGGCGCGCACGCCGAGCGACTCGTACGTCTGCGGGGCGAGCGAGGCCACGGTCTCCCGCAGCCGGGCCGCCTCGGTCTCCATCTGCTTGGCGAGAACGGTCAGCCGCGCGGCGCGCTCCCAGGACGCGTCGCGCTCCTGGGAGAGGGAGGTGACGTACGCGTCGGCCTGTTCGGGGCGGTAGCCGCGGCGTACGACGTCGAAGCCGTGAGGCGGCACTGCAGCGGTACTCATTTGCGATCCCTTCCGGCCCCCCACGACACAGCGGACCACCGCGGCACCCAGAGCACATGACGCGATAGTGCGCATATCATCCAGGATCGAAGCGAAGCGTTCAAAACGCGACACTCTGCGGGGCAGTCTGCGGGACAATGCGCGGATTCATGGGTGGCCGGACCACGCGGACACGGATGCGCGGGGACGGGGACTCATGGATTCCCGGGCGGGCGGACCCGCAGAGACGCGGACTCACGGGGGCGCGGAGTCGCGGAGTCGCGGAGTCGCGGAGTCGCGGAGATACGGAATCCCGGGGGTGCGGAGTCGCGGGGATACGGCTGCCGGCTCCCGGGCGGGCAGGCGGGCGCTCCGCCGGGCCGGGTCGCGGACCAGGCGCCGGACGCGATGCGCGGGCACGGTGTACGGGCGCGATATGCACGCGCGATGCACGAACGCGATGCACGGGCGGGATGGACAAGGCGCCCGGACCTCGGTGCGGTCCGGGCGCCTCGGCACAACTACAGCAGGCCGTCCCACATCTGTTCGAGCAGGACCGACCACCAGCCCTCCGGCGACGCCAGCGCCGCCGGGTCGAGCGCGGCCAGATAGGACTGGAAGTCCACCGTCCAGCGGCCCGCCTGCTCCGGGTTGAGCCCGTAGCGCAGCCGCCACATCCGGCCGAGCAGCGCCATGCAGCGGACGAACTCGGGCAGCCCCGTGTTCACGAACTGCGGCCCCGACGGCCGGCCGCCCGGACCGGCCTCCACCGGGACGGCGACGATGTTCGCCGTGCCGTACTGCACACAGATCGCACGGCCGAAGTCGCTGCCGATCACCAGATACGAACCGGCGTCGGCCGCCGCCTGCACCTGGCGCTGCGCGGCCAGTTCGGCCAGCGTCGGGATGACCGGCTGGGCGGGCTGCGCCCAGAAGAACGGGTTGAAGTCGCCCGGCAGCCCCGCGAACACCAGGGTCGCGGCCACGACGTCCGGCACTCCCTGACGCGCCACCGCGCGCTGGTCGAACCGGCAGATTCCCTGCGGCCCGAACGCGCCCAGCAGCTCCTGCGCCACCGCCTGCGGCGGGACGGGCGGCGCCGGCTGGACCTGCGGCAGCGGTGCCCGTACCGGCGCGGGGCGCGCCGGGCCGTCCGCCACCTGGTGCAACTCACCCTGGTGGGTGATCAGTTGGCGCATGCCCTGCTGGCGGCTGGCGTGGTCCCTGCCGTACGGGGCGATATTGGTGATCCGCGCCTGCGGCCAGGTCTCCCGGATCATCCGGGCGCAGTAGCCACCGGGCAGCTCGCACGACTCCAGCTCGGTGTGCAGCTCCAGCACCTGCTGCGGCGGCACGTTCATGGCGCGCAGCTCGTGCAGGATCTGCCACTCCGGGTGCGGGGTGCCCGGCGCGGAACGGCGGATCAGCTGCGCCTCGGAGCCGTCGGGCGCGCGGTAGCGCAGCACGGCCTGGTACCCGGGTCCGACGGTCGGGGTTCCGGTCGGCTGCTGGGGATAGCCGTACGCGGGAGGCGGGGCGCCCTGGGAGGTGTTCGGCATTCCCGGCGGACCGGGGGGCCCGGGAGGACCGGGGGGTCCCGGGGGCGGCGGGGTGGCACCGGAGGACCCGCCGGGCGCACCCGGAGGACCGGGCGGACCGGGCGGCTGCGGGCCGCCGGGGCCCAGGGGGTTGGGACCGGCCAGCATCGTCGCCGCGTGATGGACACCGCCTCCCGGAGGGGGCGGAGGCGTGGAGCCGGGCGGACCCGGAGGCGCGGGAGGTCCCAGGGGGTTGGGGCCCGCCAGCATCGTCGCCGCGTGATGGACACCGCCTCCCGGAGGGGGCGGAGGCGTGGAGCCGGGCGGACCCGGAGGCGCGGGGGGGCCCGGGGGCGGCGGGGTGGCACCGGAGGACCCGCCGGGCGCACCCGGAGGACCGGGCGGACCGGGCGGCTGCGGGCCGCCGGAACCGAGCTGGGAGACGAGCTGTGTCGGCAGATATCCCGCCGCCGGCGCTCCCGGGGTACCCGGACCCGACGGCGGGGGCGTCGCCCCCGGACGTACCCCCGGCGTACCGGGAGCACCGGGCGGCGGCGGGGTCGTCGAGCCGCCGCCGCGCGGGCCGCGCGCACCCCTCGGCGTTGCCTGCGCCTTGCTCGTCGCCGCGTCCGCGATGTCGGCGGCCCCGGGCGGCACGGAGGGGGTCGCGCCCGGCCTCGCGGGTGTGTCACCCGGCACGGGCGGAGAACCGGCGGCGGCGCCGGGGCCGGCGGGAGCCCGGCCCGGCGTGGGGTCGAGCGTCGGGGAGACCGCGGTCGGCGGCAGCGCGCTGCCGCCCGACATCAGCGCGGTGGGGGCGTCCGCGCCCACCACGGGCGGGGCGTCCTCCCGGTCCGAGCCGGAGATCGGCGGTGCGAACACGGTGTCCGGCAGCGGTACGGACGCGTCGTCCGGGCCCACCGCGCTGGTGTCGTTCCAGGGCGTACGGGACCCGGGGGGCGTGTCCGAGGGGCCCGGGGCGACCGGGGGCACCCGGTCGGAAGGGCCCTGGCCGGAGGGGACCCGGTCGGCGGGCGCCGCGCCGGACCCAGGCGCGTCCGAGGGCACGGGCTCGCGGGCGCCGCCGCGCGCGTCGGGCCACGCGGTCCCGCCCCGGGAGGCGGACGGACCGGCGGCGGGCGAACCACCGGAGGCCGGGCCGCCCGCCGGGAAGGCGCCGGAGGCGGAACCGGAAGCGTCGGCGGGTACGGAAGGGACAGACGGGGCAGAGGGGACGGGAGTCCCGGTACCGGTGTCCGCACCGGAGGACGGCAGCCCGCCCTGCGTGCCCATTCTGTCGGCCGCCTCCTGGAGCCACTCCGGCGGAGTGATCAGGAAGGACGTCTGGTTGAGATCGATCCGCTTCGGCGGGCCGGAGGCGACCGGGGCCGCCGCGGCGGAGGCGTACTCCTCCTCGTACCGCCGGATGACCTCGCCCACGGGCAGTCCCGGCCAGAGCGTCGCGTCACCGCTGTCGCGGGCGATCACCAGCCGCTGGGCACCACCGTCGGAACGGGCGCCCTCGCGGTCCTCCGCCCAGACGACGAAGCCGAGATCGAACTCCCGCACCCGCACCTCACGGTGCTGGTAGGCGGGCACATCGCCGTTGACCCACTCTTCCGCGCGCTCCTGCGCCTGCGCGAAGGTCACCATCGGAGCGTCACCCCTCGTCCGAAACCGGGACGGCACGCGCGAAGCCGCCGTCCACCATCAGGTTCGCGACGGTCTCCAGCTCCGGCGGATTGCCCGCGAGCCGCTGGAGGAAGCCGTCGAAGTCGTCGCCGCAGGGCAGCAGCAGCCGGTCCACACGCTCCTGCACGTGCCAGCCGTCCTGATCGCGTGCATCGTCGTACGGGCAGAACCAGACCGAGCCGATCGCCGAACCCCGCACCTTCACGGCCAGGATGCCGCCCTGGACGAACGCGATGCCCAGGTAGTCCTTGGTCAGATGGTCCCGCAGGCACTTGTTGACGTACACCAGGTCGTTGACCGCGGCCTCGTCCCGCACCGTGAGGAACGGCTGGTCCACCAGCAGCCCCAGCTCCGCGTCGAGCGCGGCGCCGACCGGGGCGCAGCCGCCGGCGGCCTTGAGGAAGGTGCGGTACGCGCCGGGCAGCCGGTAGCCGAGGTCCTCCTCCACACCGAGCAGTTGCTGCTCGCTGACGGAGACCGCGCTCTTGGGCAGCCCGAAGTGCGCGGGCCGGGTCTCCTGGAGGGGGCGGGTGCCGCGCTTGGACTGGTCGACGTCGGTGGTCGTGAGCCCGCCGTGGTGCCGGAGCAGGGCCTTGACCTCGACCGGGATCAGTTCGAGCCGGCGGGTGCCGCGGACGTGGTGCCAGGTCCAGCCGTGCGGGGTGGCGACCGGGGAGACCGTGTCCCAGAGGTGGTGGCCGTCGGCGTGGAGCGCGGCGTTCGCGGACACGTAGTCCGTCAGGCGCAGTTCGTCGATGCCGAAGCCCGTCGGGGGCTCGTCGATCTCGGCGGCGGCACGCGCGTACACCGAGAAGTCCGGGTACCCGTCGTCGTCCACGCGCACGCCCACGGGGTGGCGGGCGGCCCGTACCGGATCCGGGAAGTTCACGACCTGACCGGCGTAGGCCGCGTTCGGTGGCGCGACGTGTCCCCGGGGGCCGGGTGGTGGTGCCCCCAGCCCTTGCCGATCTGTCGTCATGGCGATCTGCCCCCTGCTGGCTACTGGCTGTTCGGGACAGCCTATGCGGTGGGGCGACAGGGGGCGCCCGGGCCGCTGCGGCAGTCCCCGCCCGGCCGCTTCCCGCCCGTTCCGGGCCCGACTCGACCGCCCGTCGCGGGCCCCTCGTACCGCTGCCGCCGGGCGTTCCCGGTCGTTACGAAGTGTCACAACCGAGTGACCGAACGCCGACGGGGAAGCATGTTTCCGCGACCCAGCTTCCCCACGCAGCACCGCGTTTGGCAGGCTGTTCGCAACTCGGGGGGAGTGCACCGGAGGGGACGACCGCACCATGCACACAGCGCAACCAAGTACAAAGAGCAACACGGGTGATCCTCGTCTCAGCTGGAGCAGCGACGAGGAGTCGCCCGCGCCTGCGCTGAACCACCGGCGCGACGGCATCCTGCCCACCGTCGCGGCGGCACTCTCCGTACGCGGCGAAACGCTCACGTCCACCGCCGGGAAGGGCGACCAACCGCCCGTGCTCCACCCGCTCGTCCAGGACTTCCTCGACACCCTCACCAGCGGTCAGCGCGAGCGCTTCACCGGGCGCTGCCCGGAGGCGATCCTGCTGTCGCGCCATCTGACGGCGGTGGACGGCAAGCGCTCCAAGCGGGCGCAGCGCAAGCCGCTGACGTTCGGCGAGGCGAAACGCGCGCTGAAGCAGGCGAAGCTGACGGCGCGCAGGATCCGGGAGGACGGCGATCCGCTGCACGGCGGTTACGCGCCGCCCTGCCGTTCCTGTACGGCGATGCTCGACCACTTCGGGGTACGAGCCGTGGACCCCACCGCCCCCGAGAACGGCTGAACCCCCTATGCCCGAAAACCTCAGTACGACCCGGTTCCCGGTCGGCGTCGACGCCGCGCTGCGGGAGGCGGGCTGGCAGCCCGGCCGCTGGGACATCAAGCTGGCCGAGCACTGGGCCGACTCCCTGCGCGCGTACGAGTCCCCGGCGGGGCACCGCCATACGGTGTTCCCGGCGGCCGTGGAGGCGTGGGCGGAGTTCGGCGGCCTGCGGATCGCGGCGCTCGGTCCGGGGCGGCAGACGGCGCCGCCGCTGGTACGGGTGGATCCGCTCGCGGGCCTGCATCTCGCGCGCACGCTCGCGGATCTGGGGCGGGCCCTGGACACGGAGGTCGCTCCGCTGGGGATGGAGGGGGAGGATCAGGCGGTCCTCGCGATCGACATCGACGGGCGGGTGTTCAGTGTGGATCACACGGGGGACTGGTACGTGGGCGCGGACATCGACCGCGCGCTCTCCACGCTCCTCATGGGCTTGCAGCCCAAGCGCCTCACCCTTTCCTGACCCTGGCCCCGGGGCGCGGCCACGGACAAGGCAAGGCCGACCCAACCAGCCCGTCCGGCGATTGAGGACCCAGGGGCACCCGGGGTGCGTTCACGGACAAAGCGCGGTCACGGACCAAGCGCGGCCAGGCAAACCGCGGTCACGGACAAGCGCGGAAAAGACCTACCCCGCCGAACCGCACGGAAGCACCGCCGACACGCGGAAGCCCCCCGCGTCCGTGGGGCCGGACACGAACACGCCCCCCAGCCCCAGCACCCGCTCCCGCATGCCGATCAGCCCGTTGCCCCCGCTCGGCAGGTCCGCGTCCGGCGCCGAGCCGGCCGCTTCCGGCGCGCCGTTCTCGATCTGCATGGCGATCTCGGCCGCCCGGTGCGCGAGCCGGACCATCACCTTGGCGCCCGCCGCGTGCTTGTGGACATTGGTGAGGGCCTCCTGGACGACGCGGTAGGCCGTCTGCTCGACCTCCGGCGTGTACGCCCGTACCTCTCCCTGGACGGCGAGCTCCACGACCATCCCGGCCTGGCGGGACTGCCCGACGAGGTCCTCCACATCGGCGATGCTGGGCCCGTCCTCCGCCGCGGCGGCGGCAGCCGCGGCCGCCGCCGCCCCGACCGCGGCCAGCGGCACCGGCGTGATCCGGGGCTGCTCGCCGTCGCCCGTGCGCAGGACGCCGAGCATCTCGCGCAGCTCGGTGAGGGCCTGGCGGCCCATGTCCCCCACGAGCGCCGCGTTCTTCACCGCCTTCTGGGGGTCCTTCAGCGCGACCGCCTGGAGCGCCGCCGCGTGGACGACCATCAGGCTCACGCGGTGGGCCACGACGTCGTGCATCTCCCGGGCGATCCGGGTCCTCTCCTCCGTACGCGCCCACTGGGCCCGCTGCTCGGCCCGGTCGGCGAGGAGGGACAGCTCCTGTTCGAGGCTGTCGGCGCGCTCCCGCAGGCTCTCCATCAGCCGCCGCCTGGCCCCTACGTAGAGGCCGAAGAGAAGGGGCGGCAGGATCAGGCCGATGGCAACGAAGCTGGACATCAGCGGGATGTACCAGGCGCCGGGGTCCTCGAAGTCGGAGTTCCGCACGTCCTGGCGGAACTGGAGGGAGACCACGATGAACGTGGCCACCAGCGACATGCACGACAGCGTGCCGATGATGCGGCGCGGCACCTCGGACGCGGCGAGCGTGTACAGGCCGACGAAGCCCAGCAGATAGCCCATCTCGGCGGGTGTGACCGCGATCGCGACGAGCACCACGGCGATCGGCGAGCGCCGCCGCAGGACGAGCACGGATCCGGCGATCAGCCCGAACAGCACCCCGATGGGGAGGGGAAACGCGGCTCTCTCCGCGAATCGTGCGCCCTCCAGGGCGCACTCGAAGGCGGAGACGACGCCGAGCCCTGCGTCCAGCGCGACGCTCCGCCGCCGTCCCCACCACAGCCAGGCACGGGTGGTCGTGCCCGTGGCGTCCTGCTGTGCCCCCGTTGTGGTCATGCAGTCCACCCTACGGGCGGACGTGACGTATTCTCCCGGCAGTTTTCGGGGAGTGGGCCGTCGGTGGCCGCCGCGTGCCCGGCGCACGGCCGCCTGGAGGGGGCCCTCGCGCCCGGCCCGCGGCCGTCCGGCACCCCAGGCGTACGCCACCGCGTGCCCACCGCGTACGCCGTGGCGCTTCGGGCCCCCGGGCACCTCTCCGGGCGCCTCCGGGCGACCCCGGACACCCCCGGTGACCCGCCCCCCGCGGCCGTTGGCGGACTACCGTCGCGGCGGAGGCGGGCGGTACGGCATAGTAGGGGCTGCCCTGGTGATGTCGGCCACGCGAAACGGCACGTCATCACCGCAGCGGGGCACGCCTTCCCAGGTCGTCTAATGGCAGGACAAATGGTTTTGGTCCATTGAATGAGGGTTCGATTCCTTCCCTGGGAGCGTGGTGAGGGCGGGTCCTGACCTGTGGGGTCGGGACCCGTCCCCATTTCACTGGTGAAACCCACCGGTATCCTTCGGATGTCCACCACTCGAAGCCGAAGGGCATACCCGTGAGCGCCATTCGCCCGGCAGCCGTCGTCGTCCTCGCAGCGGGTGAGGGCACCCGCATGAAGTCGAAGACACCCAAGGTCCTGCACGAACTGTGCGGGCGATCACTCGTCGGACATGTCGTCAGCGCCGCGCGCGAGCTGGACCCCGAGCATCTCGTCGTCGTCGTCGGCCATGCGAACGAGCGGGTCGAGGGGCATCTCGCCGAGCGGTACGCCGGTACCCGCACCGCCTACCAGGCCGAGCAGAACGGCACCGGTCACGCCGTCCGCACGGGACTGGAGGAGCTGGCGCCGGGCGGCGCGCTCGACGGCACGGTCGTCGTCGTCTGCGGTGACACCCCCCTGCTGTCCGGCGTGACGCTCACCGCGCTGGCCGCCACGCACTCCGCCGACGGCAACGCCGTCACGGTCCTGACCGCCGAGGTCCCCGACTCGACCGGCTACGGCCGTATCGTGCGGGACGCCGCCAGCGGCGCGGTGACCGCGATCGTCGAGCACAAGGACGCCACCGACGCCCAGCGTGCGATCCGGGAGATCAACTCCGGGGTCTTCGCCTTCGACGGCCGGCTCCTGGCGGACGCGCTCGGCAAGGTCCGTACGGACAACAGCCAGGGCGAGGAGTACCTCACCGATGTCCTCGGCATCCTGCGTGAGGCAGGTCACCGGGTCGGCGCGTGCGTCGCGGACGACCACCGCGAGATCCTCGGCATCAACAACCGCGTACAGCTCGCCGAGGCGGGCCGGCTCCTCAACGCGCGCCTGCTGGAGCAGGCGATGATGGCTGGGGTCACCGTGGTGGATCCCACGTCCGTTCTTGTCGATGTCACCGTCACTTTTGAGCCAGATGCGATCATCCACCCCGGCAGCCAGCTCCTGGGGGCCACCCATCTCGGCGAAGGCGCCGAAGTGGGTCCCAACACACGGCTGAAGGACACAGCCGTCGGCGCCGGGGCGCGGGTGGACAACTCCGTCGCCGACGGTGCCGAGATCGGCGAGGGCGCGGCCGTCGGCCCGTACGCCTACCTGCGCCCGGGCACCCGGCTGGGCCCGAAGTCCAAGGCGGGGACGTATGTCGAGATGAAGAACGCGTCGATCGGCGAGGGCACCAAGGTGCCTCATCTGTCCTATGTCGGCGACGCGACGATCGGCGAGTACTCGAACATCGGTGCGGCCAGCGTCTTTGTGAACTACGACGGCGAGGCCAAGCACCACACGACGATCGGCTCACACTGCAAGACGGGCTCGGACAACATGTTTGTGGCACCCGTCACGGTCGGGGACGGTGCCTACACCGCCGCGGGGTCCGTCATCACCAAGGACGTACCGGCCGGTTCGCTGGCCGTGGCCCGTGGCCAGCAGCGGAATATCGAGGGTTGGGTGGCCCGTAAGCGGCCCGGCAGCGCTGCCGCGCAGGCCGCGGCGGCAGCCACGGAGAAGTCCGGCGACGACAACTGACCGGAAACAGGTGCGCCGAACTCGGCGTACCGTGATACGTGCACACACATTCGGCTGGCTCGCGTCCGCACGCCCTGTGCTGCCCCGCGGCCAGAGAACACCCTCTGAGGAGACAGTGCTGTGACCGGGATCAAGACGACCGGCGAGAAGAAGCTCATGCTCTTCTCCGGCCGCGCCCACCCCGAGCTGGCCGAGGAAGTCGCACATCAACTGGGTGTCGGCCTGGTGCCGACCAAGGCCTTCGACTTCGCGAACGGCGAGATTTACGTCCGTTTCCAGGAATCCGCCCGCGGTGCCGACTGCTTCCTGATGCAGAGCCACACGGCTCCCATCAACAAGTGGATCATGGAGCAGTTGATCATGATCGACGCTCTGAAGCGAGCATCCGCCCGGAGCGTCACCGTCATCGTTCCGTTCTACGGGTACGCCCGCCAGGACAAGAAGCACCGCGGCCGTGAGCCGATCTCGGCCCGGCTCATCGCCGATCTGATGAAAACGGCCGGCGCGGACCGGATCCTCACCGTGGATCTGCACACCGACCAGATCCAGGGCTTCTTCGACGGCCCGGTGGACCACCTCTTCGCCCTGCCGATCCTCGCGGACTACGTCGCCGCCAAGGTCGACCCCGCCAAGCTCACCGTCGTCTCCCCGGACGCCGGCCGCGTCCGGGTCGCCGACCGCTGGTGCGACCGGCTCGGCGCACCGCTGGCGATCGTCCACAAGCGCCGTGACAAGGACGTCGCCAACCAGGTGACCGTCCATGAGGTGGTCGGCAATGTCGCGGGCCGGGTCTGTGTACTCGTCGACGACATGATCGACACCGGTGGCACGATCTGCGCCGCGGCGGACGCGCTGTTCGCCAACGGCGCGGAGGACGTCATCGTGACGGCCACGCACGGCGTGCTCTCCGGCCCGGCGGCGGACCGGCTGAAGAATTCCAAGGTGAGCGAGTTCGTGTTCACCAACACCCTGCCCGACCCGAGCGATCTGGAGCTGGACAAGATCACGGTGCTGTCGATGGCGCCGACGATCGCGCGCGCGGTGCGCGAGGTGTTCGAGGACGGTTCGGTGACGAGCCTCTTCGAGGAGCAGGCTTGATCTATTGAGGCTCGGTTCGCCTCCGGGGTGCTTCAGTCCTGGTCTTCAGTCGATCGTGCTCGACCGCTCGTTCCTCGCGGCCTGCGCGCGTTCTCCTTCCAGACCATGACGCACCCCTTCGGCTCACTCGCCGGGCACCCTCGGCGGACGGGTCGCGGTCTCCCCCGGGAGCCGCGGCCCTGACGTCTGTCCGGGCCCGCACGGGTCTCGTCCCCCGCCCCCCTCGACCGCTCGTTCCTCGCGGCCTGCGCGCGTTCTCCTTCCAGACCATGACGCACCCCTTCGGCTCACTCGCCGGGCCCACTGAGACAGGGCCGCGGTCTTCGGTTTCGGAGGCTGCGGCCCTGCGGTCTGTCCAGGGCCCGCACGGGGCTGGTCCCCGGCTCGTCCCCGACGCTTCCCCGGGTCGTCCGCCACCCCCGCCGTTGGCACCGTTGGCGCCTCTCCGGTCCGGCGCCGGGGTCGCGGTGCTGCTGGGGACCCATGATCGATTGGGTCGGCGGACACGGACTTGCGTAGACTGTCGGGGTTGCTCGGCGAGGGAGGCCGCACTGCAGGTGCGGCGGTCCGTTATCGACGCGCTCTTCGTAGCAGGCGTAGCAGGCCGTTCATGGCCGGGTGACCACTCGATCCATCCGTCACACGTCTGTCATACGAGGAGTGCACATGTCCGAGGTGAAGCTCACCGCCGGCATCCGTACCGAGTTCGGCAAGGGCGCTGCCCGTCGCGTCCGCCGCGCCAACCAGGTTCCCGGCGTTCTGTACGGCCACGGCACCGACCCGGTCCACGTCACGCTGCCGGGCCACGAGCTGCTGCTCGCCCTGCGCACGCCGAACGTGCTGATCTCCCTGGACATCGAGGGCCGCTCCCCCGAGCTGGCGATCCCGAAGGCCGTCCAGCGCGACCCGCTGAGGGGCCTCCTGGAGCACGTCGACCTGCTGCTGGTCAAGCGCGGCGAGAAGGTCACCGTCGAGATCCCCGTCCAGACCGAGGGCGAGCTCGCGCCGGGCAACTTCCTGCTGGAGCACGTGCTCAACACCCTGCCGGTCGAGGCCGAGGCCACCCACATCCCGGAGGCCGTCACGGTCTCGATCGCCGGGCTGGAGGCCGGTGCCTCCGTGCTGGCGAAGGACATCCCGCTGCCGGCCGGTTCGACGCTGGCCGTCGACGAGGACACCGTCGTCCTCCAGATCCTGGCCGCGCAGGCCGAGGAGCCCGCGGCCGAGGGCGAGACCGCCGAGGGCGAGGCGCCCGCGGAGGCGTGAGCCCCGGAGAGCGGGCCATCGCGCTTCCGCGGTGGCCCGCTCTCGTGCTCGCCCGGGCCGCGTGCCCGCCACCCGCGCCCGGAGAGTCCCCCGGGCCCGGCCCCCCGCCCCGGGGACGCCCTCTTCTTCAGCAGCCGGCTTTTTTGATGGAGACGCGCAGATGACGACCGACGCGAACGCCCCCTGGCTGATCGTGGGCCTCGGCAATCCGGGCCCGGGATACGCCGCGAACCGGCACAACGTCGGCTTCATGGTCGCCGACCTGCTCGCGCGACGGATCGGCGGCACCTTCAAACGGGCGCAGAAGGCGCAGGCCCAGATCCTGGAGGGCCGGATCGGCGCCCCCGGGCCGGCGAGCCGGCGGGTGGTGCTGGCCAAGCCCATGTCGTACATGAACCTCTCCGGCGGGCCGGTCACCGGGCTCCGTGACTTCTACAAGATCCCGACGGCGAACATCGTCGCGATCCACGACGAGCTGGACATCGACTACGGCACGCTCCGGCTGAAGCTCGGCGGTGGTGACAACGGTCACAACGGTCTGAAGTCGATGACGAAGGCGATGGGCCCCGACTACCACCGGGTACGGTTCGGCATCGGCCGCCCGCCCGGCCGGATGCAGGTCGCGGACTTCGTGCTCAAGGACTTCTCCGCCACCGAGCGCAAGGAACTGGACTACTTCACGGACCGCGCCGCGGACGCCGTGGAGTGCCTGGTGAGCGAGGGCCTGGAGCGCGCGCAGAGTACGTACAACTCCTGACACGTCCCCCATTGCCCAAGGTTGACTGAGCGCGGTCACATACTCAAGGATCGCGCCCCATGAAGCGGAGTACCTCCCGGCGCGCGCTGCTGCACGGCCGCCGGGCCGTGATGGGCGCTGTCGCCGTCCTGCTGCTGGCGGCCGGATTCTGGGCCTCATGGGGTACGGCACAGCACATCCTGCTGGCGAAGGGCCGTGAACACGGCACGATCACCGTCTCCGCCTGCGGTGCGAAGACCTGCACGGGCCGGTACGACCCCGAGGGCGCGCCCCCGCCCCGCACGGACATGACGATCGAGAACTCGGTCGCGGTGAAGAAGGGCGCCACCCTGGACGTGGTGGTGAAGCCCGGCACCTCGGAAGTGGTCCGCACCGGCGCGGGCGGCGCCTTCCACGCCTGGCTCCCCCTGGGCGGGGCCCTGGTCCTGGCGGCCCTGATCATCGGCGGCGGAGTCGGACTGCCCCGGTTCGCCTGGGCGACCGCGGCGGCGGGCGGCGCGCTGCTCCTGGCCGCCTTCTTCACCCTCTGAGCCCCCCCCGCCGCCCGATCCGGGCCCGCGAGCCTGCGGCGGGCTCGCGCCCTCCGGCCGGCTCGGTCCGGCCCGCCCTGGGGTCCGGTCCCGGTCGACGCCCCGACCCGTCCCGGTCCTGGTCCGGCCCGTGTCGCCAGAAGACGGGGGCTCCGGTCCCGGTGGGCCCGCTCCCCATGCGCCCGGCCTTGCTCGCCGCGTCCGGATCGTCCGCCCACCGCGCAGGTATCCGGACACACCGCTGCCCGGCGCGCTCGTCGCACGCCGGGCAGCGGTCCGTCCGGTTACCTGGGGACCCAGGGGGCCGGCCTGCCGTCCACAGGGCAGGGGCCCCTGCCCGGAGACGGGCGGGGCCCCCGACGGGTCAGCCCGTGTTGCGCAGGCCCGCCGCGACCCCGTTCACCGTCAGCAGCAGTGCCCGGGACAGCAGCGGGTCCGCCTCCTCGCCGTGCTCCGCGGCGCGGCGCTGGCGGGCCAGGAGCGAGACCTGGAGGTAGGAGATCGGGTCCAGATAGGCGTCCCGGATCGCGAACGTCTGCTGGAGGACCGGGTTGGAGTCGAGCAGCCGCTGCCCGCCCGTGATCTTCAGGACCTCGGCGACCGTCAGCTCGTGCTCCGCCTCGATCGCGGCGAAGACGTGCTTCAGGTCGTCGGGCACCAGCGTGTCCACATAGTGCCGGGCGATCCGCAGATCGGTCTTCGCGAGGGTCATCTCGACATTCGCGAGGAAGTTGCGGAAGAAGTGCCACCGCTCGTGCATCTCGTCCAGCACGGTGTCCAGCCCTGCCTCCCGCAGCGCCTTGAGACCCGAGCCCACCCCGTACCACCCCGGCACGATCTGCCGGGACTGCGTCCAGCCGAAGACCCACGGGATGGCCCGCAGCCCGTCGAGCCCGGCGCCGGAGTCCGGGCGGCGGGACGGGCGGGAGCCGAGGTGGAGTTCGGCGAGCTGGTCCACGGGCGTGGAGGCGAAGAAGTACGCGGGCAGGTCCGGGTCCTCCACCAGCCGGCGGTAGGCCGCGTGCGCCGCGTCCGAGACCGTGTCCATCGCCGCGTCCCAGCGCGCCAGCGACTCGTCCGACTGGCGGGGCGCGGTGTGCAGGGCGGACGCCTGGAGGGTGGCCGCGACCGTCAGCTCCAGGTTCTCCCGGGCGAGGGAGGGGATCAGATACTTGTCGGAGATGACCTCGCCCTGCTCGGTCACCTTGATCTCGCCCTCCAGCGTGCCCCACGGCTGCGCGAGGATCGCCTCGGCGGAGGGGCCGCCGCCCCGGCCGACCGTGCCGCCGCGGCCGTGGAAGAGACGCAGCCGTACGCCGTGGCGGTGGGCCACGTCACGCAGCCGCCGCTGCGCCCGGTGGATCTCCCACTGCGAGGTGGTGATGCCGCCGAACTTCGACGAGTCCGAGTAGCCGAGCATGACCTCCTGGACGTCGCCGCGCAGTGAGACGAGCCGCCGGTAGGAGGGGTCGGAGAGCATGTCGTCGAGGATGACGTCCGCCGCGCGCAGCTCGTCCGTGGTCTCCAGGAGCGGCACGATGCCGATCTTCGCCCAGCCGCCGTGGAGGTCGAGCAGCCCGGCCTCGCGCGCGAGCACGGCCGCCGCGAAGACGTCGTCGGCGCCCTGGCACATGGAGATGATGTACGACTCGATGACCTCGGGCCCGAAGCGCTCGAACGCCGCCCGGACCGTGTGGAAGACACCCAGGGTCTTCTCACCCGCCGCGTCCAGCGGCGCCGGGGTGGGCGCGAGGGGCCGGCGGGAGCGCAGCTCCTTCGCGAGCAGCTTCTGCCGGTACTCGCGGGGCATGTCCGCGTACCGCCAGGACTCCTCGCCGAGCCGGTCGAACAACTGACCGAGGGCGTGGTGGTGGGCGTCCGCGTGCTCGCGGACGTCCATCGTGGCGAGCTGGATGCCGAAGGCGGCGAGCGTGCGGATCGTACGGTCCAGATGGCCGTCGGCGAAAAGCCCGCCGCGGTGCGCGCGCAGGGAGGTCTGGATCAGGGTCAGGTCGGCGAGCAGCTCGGCGGTGCCGAGGTAGTCGCGGCCCGGTTCGTGCGCGGACGCCCTGGCCAGGCGGTCGCGGGTGTTGACGAGCTTCTGCCGGACGCAGGTGGCCTTGAGGCGGTACGGCTCCTCCGCGTTGAGCCGCTTGTAGCGGGGGCTGATCTCCGGCAGCCGCTCCAGGTCCGTCTGGAGGGAGTCGAGGAGTTCCTCGGTCGCCCCGGTGTAGCGGATGGAGTTGGAGAGCAGTCCGCGCAGGGAGTCGACGAGGTCGAGCGCGTCGGTGATGCCGTGCTCGTGCTGGAGGATCAGGACGTCCCAGGTCACCTTGGGGGTGACATTCGGGTTGCCGTCGCGGTCGCCGCCGATCCAGGTGCCGAAGGTCAGCGGACGGGTGCCGGGGGGCAGCTCGACGCCGATGCGCTCCAGTTCGGCGGCGAGGTCCTCCAGAACGTCGCCGACGGCATTGGCGTGCAGCTCGTCGAGGTAGTAGATCGCGTTGCGCGCCTCGTCGGCGGGCTCGGGGCGTACGACGCGGAGTTCGTCGGTCTGCCAGATGAGGTCGATGTTCTCGGCGAGCCGCAGATCGCAGCGGCGCCGGTCGGCGGGGCCCGCGCCCCGGGCCGCGTCCCGCTCCAGCAGCCCGGCGATGCGGCGCAGCTTGTTCAGCACCGACCGGCGGGCGGCCTCGGTGGGGTGCGCGGTGAAGACCGGGCGGACGTTCAGGTTCTTCACGGTCTCGCGCAGATGCTCGGGGTCGGCGTCCTTGAGCCGGTCCGCGGTACGGGCCAGCAGGCCGCCCTCGGCGGCGCGCCGCTCGCGCATCTCATGGCCCCGGTGCACCTGCTCGGTGACATTGGCCAGATGGAAGTAGGTGGAGAACGCGCGTACCAGCTTGGCCGCGGTCTCCAGGTCGGTGTCGCCCAGCAGCTGCGCCGCTGCCTCGCCGTCGCTGCGGGTCAGGGCGCGGACGCGCTCGACGAGGTCGAGCAGGTCGGGACCCTCCTGGCGGACGATCGTCTCGCCGAGGAGGTCGCCCAGTCGGCGGATGTCGGCACGGAGTTCGGCGCTGGCCGTGGGTGTCTGGTCGGCACTGCTCACAGGTGCGGCTCCTTGCAGTGTTTGAGCACGTCTGGAGGGGTACTGGAGGCTGCGGACCGCGCTGTCCGACACGACCCAGGATAGGTGTCCGTCCGCCGGGCGCCGTCCGCAGGGGCTCTTGCCGCCAGGCTGCGCACTGCCATACTTACGTTGCCGTAGGTTACGCACCCGTAGCACGGCCCTTCCACGTATCTCTCACCCCCCGCCTCTCACCCCCCAGGGGACCATCCATGACGACAAGCCCCGACCTGCTCGACGACGTCCCGGAGGCTCCCGCCGACCCGGAGCCGGCCGCCGCCCTCCCGTCCGCCACGCTCGGCGGGGACAGCAAGCGGTCGATCGAGCAGATCACCCTGCTGCTCTTCATCACGGTTCCCTTCCTGGCCGTGCTGGCGGCGGTGCCGCTGGCCTGGGGCCGGGGAGTGAGCTGGCTCGACCTCGGTCTGATGGCCGCGATGTACTTCATCGGCTGCCACGGCATCACGGTCGGCTTCCACCGCTACTTCACGCACGGCGCGTTCAAGGCCAGGCGCCCGCTGCGGATCGCTCTCGCGGTCGCGGGCTCGCTGGCGGTCGAGGGCCCGCTGGTGCGCTGGGTCGCGGACCACCGCAAGCACCACAAGTTCTCGGACGCCGAGGGCGATCCGCACTCCCCGTGGCGGTTCGGGGAGACCGTGCCCGCGCTGCTGAAGGGCCTGTGGTGGGCGCACATCGGCTGGATGTTCGACGAGGAACAGACCCCGCAGCAGAAGTACGCCCCGGATCTGATCAAGGATCCGGCCATCCGCCGCATTTCCCGCCACTTCGTCTTCTACACCGTGGTGTCGCTGGGCATCCCCCCGCTCGTCGGCGGTCTGGTGACGATGTCGTGGTGGGGCGCGTTCACCGCGTTCTTCTGGGGCTCGCTGGTCCGGGTCGCGCTGCTCCACCATGTGACCTGGTCGATCAACTCGATCTGCCACGCGGTCGGCAAGCGCCCGTTCAAATCACGTGATCGTTCCGGCAATGTCTGGTGGCTCGCGGTCCTGTCCTGCGGCGAGTCCTGGCACAACCTCCACCACGCCGATCCGACGTCCGCCCGGCACGGTGTTCTGCGCGGTCAGGTGGACTCCAGCGCCCGGCTGATCCGCTGGTTCGAGCGGCTCGGGTGGGCCTATGACGTGCGCTGGCCGACGGCCTCCCGGATCTCCTCCCGAAGGAACACCGAAGCTCCCGACACGGCATGATGGAGGACGTGGCGACCGACGGCAGTAGTGGTACGGACAGGAACCGGTCATCAGGACGGCGCACGCGCCGGGTGCGGATGACCGGTGCGGAGCGCCGCGAACAGCTGCTGGACATCGGCCGCGCGCTCTTCGCCGACAAGGGCTTCGAGGGCACCTCGGTGGAGGAGATCGCCGCGAAGGCGGGTGTTTCCAAGCCGGTGGTCTACGAGCACTTCGGCGGCAAGGAGGGCCTGTACGCGGTGGTGGTCGACCGTGAGATGCGCCAGCTGCTGGACATGGTGACGGGCGCGCTGACCGCCGGGCACCCGCGTGAGCTGCTGGAACAGGCGGCGTTTGCCCTTCTCGACTACATCGAGACCTATACGGACGGCTTCCGGATTCTGGTCCGGGACTCGCCCGTGGCCCAGTCGACGGGCACCTTCGCCTCGCTGATCAGCGATATCGCGACCCAGGTCGAGGACATTCTCGGCATGGAGTTCAAGGCCCGCGGCTTCGATCCCAAGCTGGCACCGCTGTACGCGCAGGCACTGGTCGGGATGGTCGCGCTGACCGGCCAGTGGTGGCTGGACGCGCGCCGCCCGAAGAAGGCGGAGGTGGCGGCGCATCTGGTGAATCTGGCGTGGCACGGCCTGGACGGCCTGGAGCCGAAGCCGCGGCTGATGGGCCACCGCAAGAACTGATTCCGTACCGCGTGCCGTACGGACGGTGTGCCGTACGGACAGCCTGTCGGCGCGTACGGGGTGGGCCCCGGCCCCCAGGCCCCGTGCCACGCCCCGCCCCCGTGCCCGGCATCATGCGACGCCCGCCGTCCGACTACGGCCGGACACAGCGGGCGTCAGCGCTGTCCGGCGGCGCGTGGCGCTACGGGCCTCCGGGGAACTCCCGGCGATGGCCGGCCGGGGCGGCACGGGGGAAACGGCGGTGGCCGTCTCACCGGGCCTTCGCCGCGACGGCGAAGATCCGGCGGAAGGGGAAGACCGTGCCGTGCGGGCCCGCCGGATACGCCTCCCGCAGCAGCGCGCGGTACTCGCCGAGGAACGCGGTCAGCCCGCTCTCGTCGTCCGCCAGCTCGGTGAGGACCGGCCGCAGGGTGGTGCCCTTGATCCAGTCGAGGACCGGGTCGTCGCCCGTGAGGAGCTGGGCGTACGTCGTCTCCCACGCGTCCGTCTCACAGCCGAGGTCCACCAGGCGGGCGAGATAGTCCGCCGGATCGAGGACGAAGACGGAGCCGAGCCCCCGGCCGGAGAGGCGTACGCGCCACGGATCGCGCCCGCACAGCCCGGCGAGGAGGGTGTGACTGGGGGCGCCCGCGTTGCCGGGCACCTGGAAGGCGAAGGCGCCGCCGGGGGTGAGACCGCCGATCCAGCGGCCGAAGGAGTCGGCGTGGTCGGGCACCCACTGGAGCGCGGCGTTGGAGACGATCAGGTCGTAGGGCTCGTCCGGGGTCCAGTGCGCCGCGTCGGCGGGCCGGAAGTCGAGCAGGCCGCCGCCCGGCGTCGCGCCCGCGTGGTCCTTCGTGGCGAGGGCGAGCATCTCGGGCGAGTTGTCGAAGCCGGTGATGTGCGCGCGGGGCCAGCGCCGGGCCAGCAGCGCGGTGACGTTGCCGGCGCCGCAGCCGAGGTCGGCGATCCGGACGGGCGCGCCGTCTCCCCCGGGCAGCTCGGGGACCCGGGCGAGGAGGTCCAGGAACGGGCGGGTGCGGTGTCCGGAGTGCCGGAGGTACTGATGCGGATCCCAGATCGGTTCGGAAGGCATGCTCAAGATCCCTTGACGGAATGAATGGCCGAAGGAACGGACGGCTGGAGGAACGGACGGCTGACGGAGCGGGTGACCGAAACGGAACGGTGGCCCGACCGGGGTCCGCCCTGCCGGCTCCACGGTCCACCAGAAGGTCTCTTGATGTCAAGAGACTTCATATCGAGGGACCATCTACACTGATCGTCATGGAGGACGAGGTCGATCGACTGGTCGCAGCGTGGCGCCGCGAGCGCCCTGACCTCGACGTGGAACCGCTTGAGGTGCTCAGCCGCGTCTCCAGGCTGGCCCGTCATCTGGACCGGGCACGGCGGCTGGCCTTCTCCGAGCATCAGCTCGAACCGTGGGAATTCGACGTTCTCACCTCGCTGCGGCGCGCGGGAGCGCCGTATCAGCTCTCCCCCGGACAGCTGCTCACCCAGACGCTGGTGACCTCCGGCACGATGACCAACCGCATCGACCGCCTGGCCAAAAAGAACCTGGTGGAGCGGCTGCCCGACCCCAGCGACCGGCGCGGTGTGCTCGTACGGCTCACCGCCGAGGGCCGGGACCGGGCGGACCAGGCGCTCGCCGGGCTGCTCGCCCAGGAGCGCGCGATCCTCGCCGAACTGTCCCGGGCCCAGCGGGCGGAGCTGGCCGCGCTGCTACGCCAGCTGACCGCCCCGTTCGACAACATCCCCGGCTAGGTCCACCGGGCCCACGCCCGCCCTGCGCGCGAGCGCCACCGCGGCGAGGGTGGAGTGGACGCCGAGCTTGCCCAGCACGTTCTGCATATGCGTCCGGACGGTGTGCGGCGACAGGAAGAGACGCTCGGCGACGGCCTTGCGCCCCAGGCCCGCGACCATGCACCGCAGGACCTCCCGCTCGCGCGGGGTGAGCGACTCGACCAGCCGCTCGCTCTCCGTGCGGTGCTTGCGGGCGGCGGTCAGCTCGCGCAGCACACCGGTGAGCAGCGCGGGCGGCAGATGCGTCTCGTCCCGCAGTACGCCTCGGATGACCGCGAGCAGCCGCTGGAGCGAGCAGTCCTTGGCGACCCAGCCGGAGGCCCCCGCCTGGAGCGCGAGGGCGGCCCGGCGGGGGTCGTCCTTCTCCGCGAGTACGACACTGCGGACGGTGGGCTGGCCGGAACGCACCCCCGAGACGAGCGAGATGCCGTCGACCAGACCGTCCTCGCCGTCGTCGGCGACGGCACGGGCGACCGGCGCGCGCGACCCCTGCGCCGGGGCGTGGGCGGCCTGCGCGGCCGCGAGGCCCGTGCCCTGGACGATTCCCGTGCCGAGATCGGCGTCCACGAGCATGACGTCGAAGCCGCGGCCCTCGGCCGCCGCCCGCTCCAGGCACCGCAGCGCTGCGGGACCGCTGCCCGCGGCGGCGACATCGACATCCGGCTCGGCCGCGAGAGCGGCAGCCAGTGACTCTGCGAAGATTCGGTGGTCGTCCACCACCAGGACCCGGATACGGACCACAGACACCCCCTGTGTCGGAGGACGGCTCGGCGCGGGCACGCCGCCCGGACGGGTGCGCCAGCGGTCGCCCGGCCGCCGCCGCGCTGTCACTGATACCCCACCCCGGGCGTCGTACCCGGCTGTCTCGCCCCCTGATCAACACCGGCCCCCACCGGCGTTGAGCATCAGAGTACGGCGGGGCGGCGGGAGGGGAAGTGTATTTGCAGAACTGGTGGTCCCGGCGTGTTCATGGTGGGCCGTATGCGTCCGGTGTGGCGAAAACCCACGCCACGGGCCTGTTCCGGCACCGGACCGGCCGCCCGGCGCGCCGCTCGGAGGCGGACGGCGGTACGGCGCGTCCGCACCGCCGGCGGGCCGCCGCCGCCCTGGACGTCCCCCTGGAGTTCCGCCCGTACGACGGGGTGGACTGGATCGCGGACTCCCCCGGGGTGCTGCTCCTGCCCGAGGGCAGCGGCACCAGCGAGCGGGACCCGGGCGGCTTCTCGGCCCAGGCGACCTGGATGTACGCCATGCGCCACGGCACGGTGTCCGTCGTCGCCGAGGCCCCCATGTGGGCCGCGGGCGCCGTGAGCGACCCGCGGCCCGTGGCCGATCCCGGGCGGGAGGTCGCCGCGGCGGGCGAACTGCTCCTCGACCGTGCCGATCAGGTGGAGAAGGCGCTCGGCGGCCTGCTGCCCGAGGGCCCCGGCGCGGCGGCCTCCCCCCTGGCCGCCGCCGCCCGCGAACTGCTGGACGTCTGCCCCGCCATCGCCGCCACCTGGCGCTCCCTGGGCCCGCCCCACGCGGCCACGGCCGTCATGGGGACGACCGCGGGCAACCGTGCCTCCCTGGGTATCGCGGCCCGCCGGATCACCCTGCGCGCGGCGGCGATGTCCCGCCGCGCGCTGACCCTCAACGCCCCCGAGCCCGCCCTCGCCGCTCTGGACGCCCTGCTGGCCGCCTGGTCCCGGGAGCTCGCGACCGCCTTCTCCCCCCGCTGGCTCCCGGTGGCCACCCAGGCGGAGCTGCACGTCTCCACGATGCTCCGCATCGCGGGCCCGGCGCTCGGGGCCCGCTCCCCCGGCGACGGTTCCTGACGGGTCGGCGCGGGTCCCCGGGGCGTACGTGTCACAGACGGCCGACAACCGTCCGGCACCGGCTGTCCGGGCCGGGCAAGCCGGGGCCGGCGGTCGACCGGGCCGGTCGTCCGGGCCGGTCGTCCGGGCCGGTCGTCCGGGCCGGTCAGGACAGGCACCGGTCGACCCGCCCGTCAGCACAGGCACCGGTCGACCCGCCCGTCAGCACAGGCACCGGTCGGCACAGCCCGTGGTCGGCCCCCGCCGGTCAGGACAGCCGTCTCGCCCCTTCCGACGCCTTCGCCGCGAAGATGACCGGGGGCTCGTACGACGCCGACGCGAACGCCGATTCCACCGCCGCCGCGACCGCGACCGCCGCGCCACTGGACGTGAGGACGATCGCGGAGCCGCCGAAGCCGCCGCCGGTCATCCGGGCGCCCAGCGCCCCGGCCGCGAGGGCCGACTCGACGACGAGGTCCAGTTCGGGGCAGGAGACCCGGAAGTCGTCGCGCAGGGAGGCGTGGCTCTCGGTGAGGACGGGTCCGACGGCGCGGAGTGCGCCGGACAGGAGCATGGTCGCGACCCGCTCCACCCGCGCGTTCTCCGTCACCACATGCCGGACCAGGGCCCGCGCCCGGGGGTCCGGGAGGCGTTCGAGGGCGTCCGGGAGACCGGCGGGCCCGATGTCCCGCAGTGCCGGGACCCTCAGCGCCACCGCCGCGGCCTCGCAGCCCGCCCGGCGCACGGCGTACTCGCCTCCGCTGTGCGCGTGCTCGACCCGGGTGTCGACGACGAGCAGCGCGAGGCCGTGGGAGTCGAGGTCCAGCGGGATCGGCCGCCGGGACAGATCGCGGGTGTCCAGATACAGCGCATGACCGGCCGTGCAGCAGGCGGATGCCGTCTGGTCCATGACGCCGACGGGCGCGCCGACGTACTCGTTCTCCGCGCGCCGGCACAGCAGGGCCAGTTCGTCTCGCTCCAGGCCCAGTTCGTACAGATCGCTCAGGGCCAGCGCGGTGGCGACCTCCAGCGCCGCGGACGAGGACAGCCCCGCCCCCGCCGGTACGGCCGACTCGAAGGAGAGCTCGGCGCCGCCGGGCCGGTGGCCCGCGGTGCTCAGGGCCCAGTGGACGCCCGCCGGGTAGTCCGTCCAGCCGCGCGGGCCGTGGCCGGGCGCGAGGTCGGCGGCGCGCAGCTCGACCGCGCCGCCGGGTGCGTCCGCCGACCGCAGCCGCAGGACGCCGTCGTTCCGGCGCGCGGCCGTCACGACGACGGTGTGCGGCAGCGCGAAGGGCAGGACGAGGCCGTCGTTGTAGTCGGTGTGCTCACCGATCAGATTGACCCGGCCGGGAGCGGCCCAGACGCCCTCCATCACGACTCCCGCGTCCGGGCGAACTCCCAGGCGTCCGCGACGATTCCCGCCAGGGCGGGCCGCCGGGGCGCCCAGCCGAGGAGCTCCCGCGCCTTCGCGGCGGAGGCGACGAGCACCGCCGGGTCACCGGCGCGCCGGGGGGCGGCGGTGACCGGCACGGGATGCCCGGTCACCGCGCGGACGGTCTCGATGACCTCGGCCACGGAGTAGCCGCTGCCGTTGCCGAGGTTGCAGATCAGCTGCTCGCCCTCGCGGGCCGCGTCCAGCGCGAGCAGATGCGCCTCCGCGAGATCGGCGACGTGGATGTAGTCGCGTACGCAGGTGCCGTCCGGGGTCGGGTAGTCGCTCCCGTACACGGAGACCGAGGCGCGGCGGCCGAGCGCGACGTCGAGGAGCAGCGGCACCAGGTGGGACTCGGGCTCATGGCGCTCACCCGAGCCGCGGTACGCACCGGCCACGTTGAAGTAGCGCAGGGACACCGCCGCGAGCCCGTGCGCTGTGCACGCGCCGCCGATCATATGGTCGACGGCGAGCTTGGACGCGCCGTAGGGGCTGGTGGGGGCGGTGGGGTCGGACTCGGTGACGGGGGTGCGGGCGGGTTCCCCGTACACCGCGGCCGTGGAGGAGAAGACGAGCCTGCGCACCCCGGCCGAGCGCATCGCGGCGAGCAGGGCCATCGTGCCGCCGACGTTGTTGTCCCAGTACTTTTCGGGTCTGGTGACCGACTCGCCGACCTGGGAGTACGCGGCGAAGTGGAGCACTCCGTCGTAGGAGCCGTCCAGCCACTTGATGGCGTCGCGGATGTCGCCCTCGATGAACTCCGCGCCGTCCGGGACGCCTTCGCGGAACCCGGTGGAGAGGTTGTCGAGCACGACGACCTCATGTCCCGTCTCCAGCAGTCGGCGGCCCACGACACCGCCGATGTACCCCGCCCCGCCCGTCACCAGATACTTGCTCATGCGCTCGCTGCCTCCCGCAGTCGCTGGGCCGCGGCTTCCGGCGGCACATCGTTGATGAAAACGCTCATACCGGACTCGGCGCCGGCGAGGAACTTCAGCTTGCCGGAACTCCGTCGAATGGTGAAAAGCTCCAGATGGAGCCCGAAGCGGTCCCGGCCCTCGGCGCGCAGCGGCGCCTGGTGCCAGGCCGAGACATAGGGCGTCGGCGGTTCGTCCCGGCCGAAGATCCGGTCGAAGCGCCGGAGGAGTTCCAGATAGACGCGGGGGAACTCGGCACGTGCGGCGTCGTCGAGACCGCGCAGGTCGGGGACGCGCCGGCGGGGGTAGAGGTGCACCTCGTACGGCCAGTGCGCCGCGTACGGGACGAAGGCGACCCACTCCCGACCGGTGAGGACGACGCGTGAGCCGTCGGCGAGTTCGCGCGCGACGAGGTCGTCGAAGAGGTTGCGGCCGGTGGCCGCCCGGTGTTCGGCGGCGGAGCTGAGCATCAGCGCGGTGCGCGGGGTGACGAAGGGGAAGGCGTAGATCTGGCCGTGCGGATGGCCGAGGGTCACGCCGATCTCCGCGCCCCTGTTCTCGAAGCAGAAGACCTGCTCGGCCTCGGGACGTGCGGCGAGTTCGGCGGTGCGGTCGGTCCAGACGTCGAGGACGAGCGCGGCCCGGTCCTCGCCGAGGTCGGCGAAGGACGTGTGGTGGTCGGAGGTGAAGCAGACGACCTCGCAGCGGCCCGTGCCTCCGGCGAGGGAGGGGAAGCGGTTCTCGAAGACGACGACGTCGTAGTCGGCCGCCGGGATCTCGCTGAGGCGGCCGTCGCGGGAGGGGCAGAGCGGGCACGCGTCGGCCGGCGGATGGTACGTACGGGACTGGCGGTGGGACGCGATGACCACACGGTCGCCGAGCAGCGGGTCACGGCGGATCTCGGAGCCGGTGGCGACGGGGCCGGGCGGGCGGCGGTCGACGGCGTCGCGCACGGAGTCGTGACGGGAGTCGTAGTAGAGCAGCTCACGACCGTCGGCGAGCCGGGTCGATGTCTTCTTCACGGTGGACTCCCTCACCCTCTCTCACACAACCGCACATAAAGAATCACCATCAAACAGACGTCGTCAACGGGCGGGGTGCGCTTGTTCGGGCATGCCTCTATATATCGCTATAAACGGTGAGGTGACGGTATCCGGCGCTTCCGGCCCGTCACAGCGGGTCGGGTGATCCGGCCGATCGCCCCGCGCCGGCCGCCCGGTCGGCGGGCCGCCGGGCCGGTCGGACGAGAGACGGACCCGGCCGACGGGACCCCGACCGGTCGGCCCGCCCGGCGCCGGTCGACGGAGCACTGCGGGCGTCCGCAGGGCAGAGCGGTCACCACGGGACGGGCGCGCCCGCCACGGGAGCCCCGCGGGCGCCAAAGGGCCCGTACGGCGGAAGGCACGGGCGCCGAGGAGCCCGTACGTGGAGAGGCGCGGGTACGGGCGCCGGTCAGCGGGCGTTGGGCGGTGGGGCCGCGAGGGCCGCGCGGTCCAGCAGCCCGGTGCGCGCCGCGAGCGCGGCGGCCTCCAGCCGGGAGCCCACGCCGAGCTTCATCAGCACCCGCTGCACATGGGTGCGGGCGGTGCTCGGCGCGATCCCCATACCGGCCGCGATCAGCCGGGTGTCCTCGCCCTCCGCGACCCTGACCAGCACCTCCACCTCGCGCGGGGTGAGCAGTTGCAGCAGCCGCTGGCCCTCGTCGTCCGGCTGGGCGACGGGGTTCAGCAGTTCGGCGAACGCCCCCTGGAGCAGTTGGGGAGCCACCACCGCCTCACCGGCCCGCGCCTTGACCATCGCGCGCTCGACGCCCTCGATGCGCTCGTCGTGGCGCACATAACCGGACGCGCCCGCCGCGAACGCGGCGGCGATCCCCCGGGGACTGGGCACGGGTCCGAGCACCACCACGGCCACCTGGGGCCGCTCCCGCTTGATCTTCACGATCGGGTCGAAGGCCCCCGGCTCGGCGGGCGTCGCCGTGCCCAGCAGGCACACCTCGGGCGCCCGGGACACCACCAGCTCGGCCGCGCCCGCGGCGGGCGCGGCCGCGGCGAGCACCCGGTGCCCCCGCAGCTTCAGCGCCGAGGCGAGCGCCTCGGCGAGCAGCCGGTGATCGTCGACCACCATGAGCCGAACGCCCATCGAGCAACCCCCATCCCCCGTTGCCGCTTGCCCCGGCAAGCTACACGCTTGTTCGACTTTGCGCGCCCCTAACTTGGCAGAAGTCCCCCAGAGTGCGGAATTCTTCGCCAAACAGGGCTACTTATGACCATGGCATGGCCACAACATGACCGAAAAGCAGTGGCCCGGCGCCTCGGATACTCCGATGCGCCGGGCCACTACTGATCGGTGGATCAGCCCGTTCCGGTCTCGTCCGGCCCGGCCGGCCGGGTCCCGGCCGCCGTCGCGTCAGCAGGCGGTCCGGCCTGTCGCCGTGCGGGCCGCGAGCCTCTCGCCGGGCCGGCCGTCATGTCCGCCGCCCCGCCGGCCGACATGACGGTCGGCATGTCGGCCCGCATGTCAGTCGGCCGTCGTGAAGGCGACCGCCAGATACTTCTTCCCGTACGCCGAGCTGTTCGACGTCGGCTTGCTCATCAGCACCTGGCTGATGAAAAGGCGGCCGTTCGCGTATACGTACTCGGCGTAGTCCGGGGTGAAGCTGGTCTCCGCGTCCCGCACCGGCTTCTCCGCCGGATTGTCCATCAGCACCGTCGGCTTGAGGGTGCCGCCGTGGATGCTGACGATCTGGCCGCCCTTGTCGTAGGGGGGCACCTTGTACGCGATCAGATGACCGCCGTCCATGCGGAGCGGGAACATCGTGTACTTGTCACCCGCGTCCGCGCGGCCCGGCAGCGGCTTCCCGGTGGCGAGGTCGTACGAGACGATCTCGTTGGTGCGGCCGAAGTCCCCGGTGCCCCGGTGCTCGGCGGACGGCAGATAGATACGGCCGTTGCCGACGACGACCTTGGTGCAGGACTCGACCTCGGTGGAACGGCAGCGCGCCTCGAACTTGTCGCCCGTCGCCGAGATCTTGGCCAGCAGCTTGCCCGTGTCGTCGATCGAGAAGAAGTCCGAGATCCCGAACTTGCCCGTGTCGCCGACATCGGCCGCGACGACCAGCGGCTTGGTGCTGATGATGCTCGCGTACTCCACACCCGTGGGCATCTTGTAGGAGAACCGGGGTGTGCCGTTGTTCGGGTCGACCGGCTGGATGGTCACCTGCTGGCTGCCGTAGTCGCCGCACTTGCGGACCGCGACGAGCGCGGCTCCGCCGGCGTAACCCTGGTCGGCGCAGTTCTCCGTGTTGGTGGTGGGCTTCCAGCGGATGGCGCCGCTGGTGAGATCGAAGGCCGCGCCGCCGTCGAGGCCGCCCGCGGCGACGGTGTTACCGCTGAGGGTGACCTCCGAGAAGCGGACCTTGCGGTCACCGCTGGACGCGGTGGTGATCGACTTGCTCCACAGCAGCTTGCCGGTGGTCATGTCGATCGCGCCGACCTCGGTGCACGGCTGGAAGTTCTGGATCCCGGTGCCGGTGCGCTTGGCCGCCTCGAAGAGGATCGCGGTCTTGTTGTCCGCGGACTGGTGCCGGGACGCGCCGCAGACCTGGCCGGGCAGCGGGAGCTTCCACAGCTCGCTGCCCTTGGCGAGGTCGTAGCCCACGACCGAGTCGACACCCGGCTTGACGTACGCCTTGTCGGTGGCCCAGGAGCCCTTGACGCCCGTGATGTCGCTGATCTTGGGCTCCGGAAGCTGGAACGCCACCTTCGACTTGACGTTGGCGGGGGCCTTCTCCTTGCCGTCGCCGTCCGCGGGCGGCTTCTCGTCCTCACCGCCGGTGGCGCCCTCGGACGTCTTGCCGGAGCTGTTCTTGGCCTCGTCCTTCTTGCCGCCGTCGTCGCCCCGGGAGGCGGCGAACCAGACGCCGGCGCCGATGATCAGCACCACGGCGAGCGCGGCGGCGATGATGATCTGCATCTGGGTGCTGAGCTTCTTGCCGCCTCCGGGACCGCCCGGGCCGCCGGGCTGCGGTGCCGCGTACTGAGGCTGGGTCGGATACCCGTACCCGGGCTGACCGGGCTGGCCCGGCTGCTGCGGGAAACCGTATCCCGGCTGCCCGCCGGGGGCCTGGGGGTATCCGTATCCCGGCTGTCCCGGGGGCTGCTGCGGATACCCGTAACCGGGCTGTCCCTGGGGCGGCTGCGGTGGCTGCCCCTGCGGCGGCGGTGGCGTCGGTGGCCCGAACCCCCCGGGGGGCGGATCCTGCGGTGCGCCGAACCCTCCCTCCTGCGGGGGCTGGTGGGGCGGCGGGGGCGGCGGCTGTGTCATGGCGTGGTTACCTCGGAAGAAAGCGGAAGAAGGAGAGGGGCGGACCCCGGACACCGGAGCCCGGAGAGGTCCGGACACCGGAGTCCGGAAGGGTCCGGGCCGTGCGGTCCGGAGAGGTCCGGGCCGTGGAGTCCCGTCGGCCCCGGGTGGTGGAGTCCCGTCGGCCCCGGGCCGTGGAGTTCCGTAGTGCCGTCGGCCCGGGCCCGGGGCTGCCCGCCGGCCCGGACCGGGCCCCGGAGGCAGGCGTGCGGGCCCGGGAGCCGGGCGTGCCGGCCCTGGCGGCAGGCGCACCGGCCCGGGAAGCGGACGGCGGGCCCGCCCGGGAGCCGGACGTACCGGCGCGGAAGGCGGACGGCGTCCCGGGTCCGCGCGTACGGGCCGCGGAGACGGCAGGTCACTTGCCGAAGGCCATCATCGTCGCGGTCCGCATCTCCTCCGTGTCGTTGCGGGCGCTCACCCGGCCCGCCGCGATGAAGAAGCGCTCGCCCGCGTAGAGATAGCGGGCCGTGTAGAAGGAGTTCTCGACGTCCGCGGCGGCCTCGGGGTGCTGGAGGACGACCTTCGGCGCACCGCCCGTCGGGGCGATCGTGGCGATCGCGCCACCGGAGTCGTACGACGGCTCGCGGTAGACGACCACGCTGCCGCCTTCCATGCGCAGCGGCATCAGCCCGGTGTCACCGCCCGACGGGGAGCGCCACTTGGGCTTGCCCGTGTCGAGGTTGAACGCGACGACCTCGTTCGCCCCGCCCGCGCGGGCGGAGTCGGTGGGCATGTAGAAGGTGTTCGCGTCGGCGGCGACCCCGGTGCAGCCTTCGAGGTTCTGCCCGAAGACGACGAACGAGCCGCCGCAGGCGATCCGGTACTTGTCCTTGCCGCCGTCGATCTGCGAGCGGACCGTGCCCTTGGACGTGAGCGCGAAGACGGCCCACTTCTTCGGCTCCCGCTGGATCAGCGAGATCACGATCGGGTCGGCCGAGTAGACCTTGTCGATCTCCCAGCCCGGGGGCGCGTCGAACGTCCACTTCGCCCTGCCGGTCGCCGGATCGACCTCCTGGAGCTGGTGCTTGGGCTTGTTGTAGTCCTTCGTGGGACAACTCAGGGCCGTCAGCAGCCTGGGCCCGCCCGCGAACGCGAAGGGCTTGCAGCCGCTCTTCGGCCCCTGGAAGAGCTGTCGGCCGTCGGCCATCGAGAAGCCGAAGGACGCACCGGTGCCGCCCGCCGCGAGGGTGTTGCCGTTGATGGTGAGCGTGAAGTCGGAGAAGGACAGGAACCCGGTCCCCTTCGGGATCGACTTCTTCCACCCCACCTTGCCGGTCGTGAGGTCGATCAGCTGGAGGTCGAGGCACTTGGCCTTGTCCGTGGGGCCGTCCTTGACCGCGATGACGATCTTCCCGTCGGCGGACGGCTGGGGGGTGGCCGCGCACACCTCGGTGGTGAGCGGCACCGTCCACTTCTTGCTGCCGTCGGTCACCGAGTACCCCACGACACTGCGGTACATCGCCTTGGCGACGGTGTCGCCGGCGACCCACGGACCGAAGACGTCCGCCCCGCCGCTCGGCAGGTCGACGTCGTTCTTGGCGACGAAGAGGGCCTTCGCCTCGCCCGGCTTGCGCCCGGCGTTGAGGTCGTCGTCGCCCCTGCCGGTGCCGGAGCCGTCGCCCTGGTCGACGGACTCGGAGGCCGAGGGCCTCGGGTCGTCGCTCTTGCTGACGTTCTTCTGCTTGTCGTCCTTCTTGTCGTCCCCGCTCAGGGCGACGTAGGTGCCGCCGCCGATGACCAGGAGCGCGGCGACCGCCGCGGCGACGACGACCCCCGTCCTGCCCTTGAAGAAACCGCCGCCGCCGGACGGCGGTGCCGGGGGACCTCCGGGACCGGCCGGGGGCCCGGGGAACTGCGGCTGGCCCTGCCAGCCGCCGTAGGGCCCCGGAGGCTGGTTGTAGGGGCCGGGCTGCTGTCCGTAAGGGCCGGGGGGCTGGTTGTACGGCCCCGGCTGGCCCTGCTGGCCCGGGTAGCCGTAACCGGCGGGGGAACCCGCGGGCGGGCCCGCCGGAGGCGGCGCCTGGGGCGCGCCCTGCGGAGCGGGCGGCATCTGCGGAGGCTGCGCCGGGGGTTGGCCGGGTGCCTGCGGCGGCGGGCCCTGGGGCGGCTGAGGCGGCGGCTGGGGAACCCCCTGGCGGGGATCCCGGGGTGCTCCGAAGCCCCCCGGCGGTTGCTGGCTGGGCGGCTGAGACATCAGCGCTTCCCCCTTCATACGGTCCGCTGTCCGACAGCCTCCCCCGCTGTTCCGGTGCGCACTTCTGTCGCATGTGCCGTATCCCGGAAAGGAGCGTTTTCAGACATGGATCCGCGTTCTCACGGCAGTCGAGCGGAACTTCTTTCTATCACCCGTGCCATGTCAAACCGGTGCCCGGTCCACGCTGTACCCAAGGACTGACGGGCCCGTGATGGCGTTGTTACGAGACCTGCACGCCGCCGTCACGACCGCGTGCCCGCCCCGCCGACTATGCGTCTTCGGCCAACTCCAGCCAGCGCATCTCCAAATCCTCGCGTTCCCCGGCGAGTTCCCGAAGCTGGGCGTCGAGCTGTGCCACCCGCTCGAAATCCGTGGCGTTCTCGGCGATCCGGTCGTGGAGTCCGGCCTCCTTGGCGGAGAGCTTGTCGAGCTGCCGCTCGATCCGCTGCAACTCCTTCTGCGCGGCCCGCTGCTCCCCCGCCGTCCTCACCTTGACCGCCGGGCCCGCGGATCCGGACGCGGCACCGGCACCCGAGCCCGCGCCCGCACCCGCACCCGCACCCGCACCCGCACCCGCACCCGAGACGGACGCGGAGGAGGCCGGGACCGCCGCCTCGATCATCGCCCTGCGCCGCTCCAGATACTCGTCGATACCGCGCGGCAGCATCCGCAGGGTGGCGTCGCCGAGCAGCGCGAACGTCCGGTCCGTCGTCCGCTCCAGGAAGAACCGGTCGTGGGAGATGACGACCATCGAGCCCGGCCAGCCGTCCAGCAGGTCCTCCAGCTGGGTCAGCGTCTCGATGTCGAGGTCGTTGGTGGGCTCGTCGAGGAAGAGGACGTTCGGCTCGTCCATGAGCAGCCGCAGCAACTGGAGCCGTCGGCGCTCACCTCCGGAGAGATCGCCGACGGGCGTCCACTGCTTCTCCTTGCCGAAGCCGAACTGCTCGCACAGCTGGCCCGCGGTCATCTCCCGGCCCTTGCCGAGGTCGACGCGGTCACGGATCTGCTGGACGGCCTCCAGCACCCGCAGCGCGGGGGGCAGTTCGGTGACGTTCTGCGAGAGATACGCCAGCCGGACGGTCCGGCCGACCACGACCCGCCCGGCCGCGGGCTGGGTCTCGCCGTCGCTGACGGCCGCGTCGGTGAGCGCCTTGAGGAGGGACGTCTTGCCCGCGCCGTTCACGCCGACCAGGCCGATCCGGTCACCGGGGCCGAGCTGCCAGGTCAGATGCTTCAGCAGCACCTTGGGCCCGGCCTGCACGGTCACGTCCTCCATGTCGAAGACGGTCTTCCCGAGCCGGGCGCTGGCGAACTTCATCAGCTCACTGGTGTCGCGCGGCGGCGGCACATCGGCGATCAGCTCATTGGCGGCCTCGATGCGGTAGCGGGGCTTGGAGGTACGGGCGGGGGCGCCGCGCCTGAGCCACGCCAGCTCCTTGCGCATCAGGTTCTGCCGCTTGGCCTCCTCGGTGGCCGCGATGCGCTCCCGCTCGGCACGGGCGAAGACGTAGTCGCTGTAGCCGCCCTCGTACTCGTACACCGCACCGCGCTGGACGTCCCACATGCGGGTGCAGACCTGGTCGAGGAACCACCGGTCGTGGGTGACGCAGACGAGCGCCGAGCGGCGGCGCCGGAGGTGGTCGGCGAGCCAGGCGATGCCCTCGACGTCGAGATGGTTGGTCGGCTCGTCCAGGACGATCAGGTCCTGCTCGGCGATGAGCAGCTTCGCCAGCGCGATGCGGCGGCGCTCACCGCCGGAGAGCGGGGCGATGACGGTGTCCAGGCCCTGCGGGAAACCGGGCAGGTCGAGCCCGCCGAACAGTCCGGTCAGCACATCCCGGATCTTGGCGTTCCCGGCCCACTCGTGGTCGGCGAGATCGCCGATCACCTCGTGGCGGACGGTCGCCGCGGGGTCGAGCGAGTCGTGCTGGGTGAGCACCCCGAGCCGCAGTCCGCCGCTCTGGGTCACTCGGCCGGTGTCGGGCTCCTCCAGCTTGGCGAGCAGCCGTACGAGGGTGGTCTTGCCGTCCCCGTTGCGGCCGACGATGCCGATACGGTCGCCCTCGGAGACGCCGAGGGACACGGTGTCGAGCAGGGCACGGGTTCCGTACACCTTGCTGACGGCCTCGACATTGACCAGATTGACGGCCATTACTCTCCTGATACGGGCGGGGGAAGCATCGGCCTCCCAGGGTAGTCGCCGCGCGGAACGCTCAGGAGCGCCCGGTTCGCTCCACCAGCAGCCACCCGGCGAGCGCCATGGCCACGGCGGCGGGCGCGGTGATCCGTACCGCGATCAGCGTCGCCGACCTGCCGTCCAGCAGGCCGCCGAAGCCGACCATGGACAGCCCGAGCACCCCGAACAGACACAGCGCGACCCCGATCGCGGCGAGGGGTCCGGAGCGCGGGGCCCGGGCGGTCCGGCCGGGCAGGGGACGGCTCCCGCCGGGTGCCGGGCTTGTGCCGGGTGCCGGGGGCTCGCCTTCGGTCGCGGCTTCCCCCGCGGCCGGGGTTCTGCCCTCGGCCGGGGTGCCCGCGCCGGGCGCCGTGCCGGCAGCGCTCCCGCCCGGCGCGGAGGTGCCCGGGGCCGGGCCGCCACCGCGCGGGGCGGGGGTGCCCGGGGCCGGCCGTTCGAAGCCCCGGAACACGGCGACGAGACCGGCCGTGAGGAGAGCGGCGGCGGCGATACGGACGGGGGTCCCCGCCCACCAGGCGGCGGACGCGGGCTCGGGCAGCCCCGCCCCGAGCGCGAGCATCGCGCCGTACACCCCGAGCATCGCGGTCAGATGCCACAGGAACGCGGTCATCGCGATCCCGTTCGCGGCCACGACCCCGCGCCAGACCCGGGCCCCGCGCACCAGCCGGGTCCCCGGCCTCCGCAGCAGCTCGACCGCGCCGACGAGCCACAGCCCGTGGCAGAGCAGCGCGAGCGTCGGCGGCGCCATGTTGGACACCTTCTCGCCGGGCATCCCCACCATGGACAGCGGATAGGGCCCGTACGCCACGAGTGCGGCGGCCCCCGCGAGTCCGCCACCCGCGAGGGCCGCCGGTATCCGGATCCTCCCGTCCGCCCGGAGGAATCCGAGTTGGTGGACCGCCAGCCATACGAAACCGAAGTTCAGGAACTCCACATACGGAACGCCCAGCGCGAACCGCGCGACGTCCACGGCGACGGCTCCCGCGAGCAGCGCACCGAAGGCTCCCCACCCGTACCGCTCGTGCAGCTTCAGCAGCGCCGGGGTGAACGCCACCATCGCCAGATAGATCCCGATGAACCACAGCGGCTGCGCCACGAGCCGCAGCGCGACCCCGGTCAGTCCCCTGTCCCCGCCGAGCAGCTGCACGATCAGCGCTGCGGCGCCCCACACGAGGATGAACACCATCGTGGGCCGCAGCAGCCGCTGGAGCCTGGCCCGCAGAAACACGGCGTACAGCCCGGTGCCCCCGGGGTGCTTCCGGCTCAGCGAGCGGTACGAGAGCGCGTGCGAGAACCCGCCGACGAAGAAGAACACCGGCATGACCTGGAGCACCCATGTCAGCGCCTGCAGCTCCGGGACGACGGCCAGCAGATTCCCGACCCCGTCCCCGGTGACGGCGGCCATCAGCCAGTGCCCGAGCACCACGACGCCGAGCGACGCGACCCGCAGCAGATCGACGTACCGGTCCCGCGTACCGGGGGTGGCGGCGGCCAGCTCACGAACGGTTGATCCCATACCGGTACGGTCACCCGCCCGGCCCCCGCCCGGTGAGGGCTCCCGTACTCAACTCCGCTCTGAGTACGGGGACGCCCCCGGGGTCACGGCCGATGCGCGGCCCTCGCGGACGCGCGGGCCTCAGCTCGTGGGGACACGGTCCAGGAATCCGAACACCCGGCGGATCCGGCCGTCCTCCGCGAGTTCGATCACATCGAACCCGGCGACGGGCGCGGACCCGTCCGCGACGGACACCAGCTCCCACCCGAAGCGGGCGATCGAGTGGTGACCGTCGACCTCCCCGAGCTGCCGGAACTCGAACCCGGGGAACTGCTCATGGGCGCCGGCGATCACCGCGGCGACGCCCGCGTGGCCGCTGACGTCGGCCAGCGGGTCGGTGTAGGTCCCGTCCTCCGTCCAGGCGTCGGCGACGGCCTTGGCGATGTCCTCGGCCCCCTGGGCGTTCCACGCCTCGAAGTAACGGGCGACAGCGGTCTCGTGCACGGACATGTGAATCAGTCTCCTGAAAGTGGTCGGTCCCCTGTGCCGGTGGCACCGGAGCCGGGAGGAGTTCCCCACCCCCGTGCTCCGGATGCCTTCAGCTTGCCGGGCACCGGGGGTGCGGGTCGATTACGTCCGGGGTAATGCCGCGGCGGAAGCGGGACGGTGGTGTGGGCGGCCATGGCTGTCAGGGCCGACCGTTCGCCCTCGGTGTGGACGGGGCGTCCGCTCAGGCCGGGGGTGTGCCGGCGCGCGGTCGAAGTCCGTGCTCCAGGACCATCGCGCACAGGTCCGGTGCGCCCGGGAAGGGAACGACCTCTCCGACGGACCGGTAACCCCAGCTTGTGTACAGGGCCCGCACTTTCGGATGCTCCTTGTGTACGAGGAGAGTGGTCCGCTGTTCCGTACGCGGGGCCAGCAGGGCGTCATGAATGCGCCGGGAGGCCCCTGTGCCGCGCCAGGGCGCACGGACCATGAGTTCGGACAGAGCGAAGGTGCGGTTGCCGGTCTCGGCGGTGAACCCGTCCGGCAGGGGCGGCACGACCTTGGCCCACCAGGTGGTGGCCGAGCTCAGCGGTGCGCCGTAGGCATAGCCGACAGGCTGCCCACCGTCGTAGCCGATCACGCAGGCGAAGCCGTCGCGGGCGGACCAGTGGTCGACGAACCGGGCGAAGGCGTCCCGCCCGGCGAGGGGATCGTCACTGCCCTCGTACGCCTCGTCGTGAACGTCCAGGAGAAGTGTGCGGATTGCGACGGCGTGGGTGTGGTCGTGGTGACGGAGGTCGAGCGCGGGGTGCGGGGTCATGGGCGTCCCTTCCGAGCGGCGGCGACCGCGATCTGTGGGGTCCCGTGGCAGCGGGCTCGGGCCTACCCTGGCGGTGACCAGGCTGTGTGAGGAAGAGGGGCGAAGCCGTGCGAGGAACCGCGAGCCCGGATCCGTACCGTGACCCCATCGCCTTCGGGCAGAGGCTGAAGATCCTCCGAACCAGGCGCGGGCAGACCCGTGAACAGCTCGGGGGTCTCATGGGGAAATCCGCGTCGTGGGTGCGTGCCCTGGAGGAGGGGCGGCTGAAGGTGCCGCGTCTTGACGTCGTGCTGCGTATCGCGGAGATTCTGCGGGTACGGGACCTGTCCGATCTCACCGGGGACCAGTCCGTGCCCGTCGCCCTCTTCACCGGCCCAGGCCATCCGCGACTCGCGGCGGTGAGGTCCGCTGTCGACGCGTTCCCTCTCACCACCGGACGCGAGGCGCCGACCGTGGGTCATCTGACCGCCCGGCTCGCCCGTGCGTGGGCGGCCCGCCACTCCGCGCCCGATCACCGCGAGGTCGTGGGCGCGCTGCTCCCCGAGTTGGTCAAGGACGCCCAGGCCGCCGTACGACAGGCTGACAGCGCCGCCGAACGACGTGCCGCGCAGGGCGTGTTGAGCGAGGTCTACTCCCTCGCCCAGTTCTTCTTGGCCTACCAGCCCGACACCGCTCTCCTGTGGCGCGTCGCCGAACGCGGCATGGTCGCGGCACAGGAGTCCGAGGATCCGCACACCATCGGAGTGGCCGCATGGCTCACCGCCCAGGCCCACCGCGACTCCGGCCCGGGGCACTACGACGCGGCCGACGCGGTCACCATGGGAGCCCTGTCGTTCCTCGCGCCTCTCCTGTCCGACGCGGCAGATGACGTTCTCGCGATCGCCGGAGCGCTGACGTTCGAGGCGGGATACACGGCTGCCCGCCGCGGTGAATCCGGTACGGCCTGGCAGTACTGGGACCGGTCCCGTGCCATGGCCGACAGGCTTCCGGAGGCGTACTACCACCCCGTGACGTCGTTCTCGCGCGCCATCGTGGGCGCTCACGCCGTGACCGTCGCGGTCGAACTGCACGCGGGCGGGGAGTCCGTACGGCAGGCCGCCGCCTCGGAGGCCACGACCATTCCGTCGCGGCCGCGCCGCGCCCGGCACCGCATCGAGCAGGCCCGCGGCTACCAACTCGACGGGCAACCCGATGTGGCCCTCGCCACGCTGGCACAGGCTCACGAGGCCGCCCCGGAGACGATCAAGTACAACGGCTACGCCAAGCGGATCATCCTGGAGGAAGCCGCGTCCAAGGCTCCGGGCCGAAGGCAACGGGCCTGCGAACTCGCGGTGAAGCTGGGCATGCTGGCCGCCTGAACAACTGCGCACACTTTGTGCGCCTGCCTCACGTGCACGGCCGTTAGCGTCGTCTCACCACTGACCAGGGACCTGAGGCGACGGGGGACGACCCGTGATGACGATCAAGGTGTATCGGGTGGGCCGGGACGGGGAGCGGGTTCCCGTGGGCCGACCGGTTGAGGTACCCAGCGATGAGGACCGGCCCGTTCCTCAGTCGTTGGCGTTTCCGGCGTGTTCGTGTGCCCGCTGTACGGCGTCCGCGGCGGCGGCCGGGCCGGTGCCGGTGGTGGGGTCGTGGCGGCGGTCGTGACGCGGGCGGACTGGGTGATCGGGGCGGATCGTTCTCCGGGGGTGTCCGGGCCGGTGCGGGAGGTGGAGTGCACCTCGTGTGACGGGCGGTCGCAGGCGTGTACGGAGGGTCTGGGGCCGGAGGCGTGGGCCATCGCGCATACCCAGGCGCATCCGGAGCACAGCGGGTTCCGGGAGATCAGGACCGCGTATCTGCGGGTCGTTCCCGCCCCGGGCGGGGTGCTGCGGCGCTGTGACTGCTGCCGGGAGCCCCTCCTGCCCGGCGAACCGTACGAGGAGGCCGTGAAGTTCTCCGGCTCGGGCGCGGGCGTCACCCTCGTCTTCCACACCCGGCCCTGCGAACGCGCCTGACCTCCCCGCAAACCACCGCCCCCGGGCGGCCCCCGGGCCCCGGCCCGCCCACACCCCCCGTCACGGGCAGGCCGGGGCCACCCACCACCGACCAAGGAGCCACCACCCCATGCGCCACACCCTCGCCCAAGTCCTGATGTGGGTGCTGGGCCGGCTGTTATCCGCCCAGGGGGATCACGCCCCCGCGGACCGGTCCGCCCCGCTCAACCCGTGGGGGGAGCCATGGACCACGCCCGTCCCGGTCCATGTCGTCGAACGCCGTACGCCGCTCCGTGGGGAGGACAACCGGCTCGTACGCCCCTACGCGCCCGTCGAGGACACCCTCCAACTCCGCATCCGCAACCGCGGACCGCGCCGGAAGACGCTCCTGCACGCACCCCACGGCCTCGCACTCCCGGGAGCGTGCCCGTGAACGCCGCCGCACTCACCGCCCCCGCACCCGAGCCCCTCACCGCCACCTGCACCCACTGCACCCGCCCCACCCACGCCCCCATCCCCATCCGCTGGATAGAACGCTCACTCCACTACGCCTGCCCCCACTGCGCACCCCACCTCACCCCCGGCCCCACCCCCGACGAACACACACGCGCGTGAAGCCGCCAGCCGACGACCCAGCCGTTCACGGCAGCGGGGCGGCACCGCGCCGTTCCCCTGGCGGCCCCACCCCGGGGGCAGGGCCGCCCAGGCGGGTGGCGGGTGGTGGTCAGATCACCGGGGGGCGGCCCAGGCGGGTCATGCGCCAGACCGTGGTCCACCGCATCGGCCGCCGGGGCGGGCACGGTGTGCGGACGCCCTCGGCGAAGCCGGCGAACCAGGCGCGCAGGCCGGAGGCCGAGCGGGTGCGGGCCAGGGTCAACGCGGTCCATACGCCCAGGTAGACGGGGACGAGGAGGGCGGGAAGGTGGCGTTTGGCGAGCCATACGCGGTTGCGGGCCACCATGCGGTGGAACATCGCGTGCCGGGTGGGCGAGGTCCAGGGGTGACGGAGCACCAGCCCGGGCTCGTACAGCACCTTCCAGCCCCGGTCCAGGGCCCGCCACGCGAGGTCCGTCTCCTCGTGGGCGTAGAAGAACTCCTCCGGCCAGCCGCCGATCTCGTCGAGCATCCGCATGGACAGGCCGTGCCCGCCGCCGAGGAAGGTCGTCACCCATCCGCCGCGCTCGGGGTCCTTGGCCCGCAGGCGGGGAACGTGGCGGCGCTGGGTGCGGCCGTGTTCGTCGGCGATGCGGAAGCTGACGATGCCGAGCCGGGCGTCCGACTCGTACAGCCCGGCGAGCCGGGTGAAGACATCCGTACTGATGAGGAGTCCGTCGTCGTCCAGATCCACGACGACGTCGACGTCCCCGAACTCACGGAGCCGGGCGATCGCGGCGTTCCGGCCGCCGGTCACGCCGAGGTTCTCCGGCAGTTCGACTCCGGTCACCCCGGCGGGGAGCGGCTCCAGGGGCGAACCGTTGCCGACGACCACGATCCGGGTCGCGGGGGTGTCCTGGCGGGCGACCGAGTCGAGCAGGGCGGCCAGTTCGGCGGACCGGTTGCCCATGGTCAGGATGGCGATCCCCAAGCGCGGGCGACGCATCGATGTTCTCTCCGTCCTGGGCTGATCCCCGGAATACCGGCCGCACCCAGGGGGCGGCCAACGCCACGGCGGACGCTCCTCACCGGACCGGCGGAAGCGACAAAGCGTATACGTCAGCTTACGTCCGCGGCAGCGGTCCGGACAGGCCGGAGGCCGGGCGCCGAGCCCCCGTGGCCCCGCGCCCGGCCCCGGCCCGGCGTCAGTGTCCTTCGATGATCGCGACGCCCTCGAAGCCGCTGCCCGCCGTGCTGCCGGTGGCCCAGTTCCAGGCGGTGCCCCCGACGAAGACGGTGTCGGTCGCCGCGAAGCCGTACTCCTCGGAGGCGGCGAAGACGAACGGGTGCTCGGCGGAGGCGATGTACTCGCCGCCCCCGCCGGCGGTGGCGTCCGCGTGGGCCGGGGCGGCGACGGCGGCCAGGGACAGTGCGGCGCCCGCGGTGACGAGGGCCTTGGCCAGGGTGCTCTTCATGGATTCCTCTCCGGGCCCGGTCACCGGAACCGGGCATGGAGAGCAATCGATCACGCGGGGGCGGACGGGAGCGGCACCACACACCGGGCCGGCGTGCCGATCACCCGAAAGATCCGGGTGGGTCGGATGGAGTCCGGGCTCGTGCGCCACCGCTCCGGGCTCGTGCGCCACCGGTCCGGGTACGCGGCTCCGGGTCCGGGTCCGGGTCCGGGTCCGGCGGGACGCGGGAGCCCGGCCGGTGGAACCCCGGGGTCCGCACCGTGGAACCCGGGAGTCCGGCCCCGTGGGCCCCGGCAGTCCGGCCGGTGGACTCCCCGGGTCCGGCCCCGTGGGACGAAGGAGTCCGGCCGGTGGAACCCCGGGGTCCAGCCCGCTCGGGCCCCGGCACCCCGTCCCGGGGGTCCGCTCAGCGGACCACCGCGCCCGGCACCGGCGAGGACGCCACCCGCGCCGCGCGGCAGGTGCCGGACGCCGACAGGGCCGCGGCCACCGAGGCCGCCGCGTCCTCGTCCTTGACCAGGAACGCCGTCGTGGGGCCCGAGCCCGAGACGAGGGCCGCGAGCGCGCCCGCGGCCAGGCCCGTGTCGAGGGTGGACCGCAGGGACGGGCGCAGGGAGAGGGCCGCGGGCTGGAGGTCGTTCGCCAGGGCGGCCCCGAGGGCGGGTGCGTCGCCCGTGCGGAGGGCGTCGAGCAGCGGTGCGGACGCCTCGGGGGCGGGGACCGGGGTACCGGCGGTGAGGCGGTCGAACTCGCCGTACACCGCGGGGGTCGACAGCCCGCCGTCCGCCACGGCGAACACCCAGTGGAAGGTGCCGCCGACGCCGAGGGGGGTCAGCCGGTCGCCGCGGCCGGTGCCGAGGGCCGCGCCGCCGAGGAGGCTGAAGGGGACGTCGGAGCCCAGTTCGGCGCAGAGGGAGAGCAGTTCGGACCGGGGGGTGCCGAGGCCCCACAGCGTGTCGCAGGCGAGGAGCGCGCCCGCGCCGTCCGCGCTGCCGCCCGCCATGCCGCCCGCGACGGGGATGTCCTTGGCGATGTGGATGTGGACGTCCGGGGAGAGCCCGTGGCGCGCGGCCAGCAGTTCGGCAGCGCGGGCCGCGAGGTTCGTACGGTCCAGGGGGACCCGCGCCGCGTCGGGGCCCTCGCAGGTGAGGGTGAGGGCGGGCGCGGGGCGGACGGTGACCTCGTCGTACAGGGACACCGCGAGGAACACGTTCGCCAGGTCGTGGAAGCCGTCGGGGCGCGCGCCGCCCACCGCGAGCTGGATGTTGACCTTGGCCGGGACCCGTACCGTGACGCTCACGCCTTCGCCTCCGCGATCCGTGCGAACTCCTCCACCGTCAGGGACTCCCCGCGCGCCTGCGGGGAGACGCCCGCCGTCAGCAGGGCGGCCTCGGCGGCGGCCGGGGAGCCCGCCCAGCCCGCCAGGGCGGCCCGCAGGGTCTTGCGGCGCTGCGCGAAGGCCGCGTCGACCACCGCGAAAACCTCCTCCTTGGACGCCGTCGTCCCCGGAGGGTCGCGGCGGACGAGGGAGACGAGCCCCGAGTCGACGTTGGGCGCGGGCCAGAAGACGTTGCGGCCGATCGACCCGGCGCGCTTGACCTCGGCGTACCAGTTCGCCTTCACCGACGGCACGCCGTACACCTTGTTCCCGGGCCCGGCCGCGAGCCGGTCGGCGACCTCCGCCTGGACCATCACGAGGGTGCGCGCGATGCCGGGGAAGCGGTCGAGCATATGGAGGAGGACGGGCACGGCGACGTTGTACGGGAGGTTCGCGACCAGCGCGGTCGGCGACGGGCCGGGCAGTTCCCCGACGGTCATCGCGTCGGCGTGGACGAGCGAGAAGTTCCGCGCCTTCCCGGGCAGCCGGGCCAGGACCGTCGCGGGCAGCGCGCCCGCGAGGAGGTCGTCGATCTCGACGGCGACGACGTGCCGCGCCGTCTCCAGCAGCGCGAGGGTCAGCGAACCGAGCCCGGGTCCGACCTCGACGACGACGTCGTCCTCGCGGACCCCGGCGGTCCGCACGATCCGGCGGACGGTGTTCGCGTCGATGACGAAGTTCTGGCCGCGCGCCTTGGTGGGGCGTACGCCCAGCGCCGCGGCCAGTTCGCGGATGTCCGCGGGACCGAGGAGGACGCCGGCGGCATCGGGATCGGGGGGCTCAGTGGTACTCACCGATACAGCCTAAGGGTGCTAGCCGTTCAGCCTGCTGCCGCAGTGGGGCCAGGGGCTCGCGCCCCGCCGCGCGTACAGCTTCTTCGCCCGGTAGGTCTGCTCGGCGGCGGACGCGTCCTGCGGCCGTCCGCTGCCGCCGGTGGAGCGCCAGGTGCGGATGTCGAACTGGTAGAGCCCGCCGTAGGTGCCCGAGGGGTCCACCGCGTTCCGGCGGCCGCCGGACTCACACTGCGCGAGGGCGGCCCAGTCGAGGCCGTCCGCGCCCCGTACGGACTCCGGCAGCGGCCGGGTGCCGACCGCGACCCGCCGGGTGACGGGCCGGCGTACCACCTCGTCCGCGATCCGCCTCGGCTTCTGGCGGACGCCGTCGACCGTGCGCAGGGCGTCGGTGACGCGGCGGGCGCCCGCCCGGCCCGGCTGGACGACGACCTCCGTACCGGCGAACTCGCCGGGGTCCTCGGTCCTGACGGTGTCGTACGGGATCGGCACCTCGCGGATCCGTGTGGTGCCGGTGATCCGGGTGACGGTGACGGTCTGCCCGTCGTACGGGAAGCTCGCGGGCGGTACGGAGGTGGTGTCCTCGCCGGTGAGGGTGATGCCCGCCCGGGCGAGCGCCTCGATGACGGTGGCCGCGTTGGTACGGATCACGCGCTCGCGCCCGTCGGCGAGGAAGGTGACGGTCCGCTCGGTGCGGACGTCCAGGGAGAGGCCGTCGCGGGAGATCACGGAGAAGCGGGACACGGACAGGTACGCGCCCTCGGCGCGGACCCCGAGCTGCCGCAGCGCGCCGTCGACGGTGCGGGCGGTGGTCCACACCCGGCGGCGGTGGCCGTCGAGGGTGAGGGTGACGGGACGGCCGTGGCGGACGACGATCTCGTCCCCGCTGCCGAGGGGGGTGCCGGGGGCGGGGACGACGATGTCGTGGGCGCCGACGTCGAGATCCTCCTCTTCGAGGAGCTCCCGGACGTCGTCGGCGAAGGTGTGCGTGGTGCGCGCCACGCCGTCGACGGTGAGCCGGACGGCCTTGTCGTCGGCGAGGAACGCGGAGGTGCCGCCCGCGAGGAACGCGACGACGAGCGCCTGCGGGAGCAGCCTGCGCAGGGTGCCGGTCCGCCGGGCAGGGCGGCGGCGTCCGGGCACCCGGCGGGTCCCGGTCCTCCGGGCAGGGGCCGGAACGGGGGTGCCGGGTTCGCAGGGGAGCGCGTGCGGCTCCGTCAGCGTGGCGGTGCCGCCACCGCCGCTCTCTCCGCCCCCGCCGCCCCCGTGACCATCGCCCCCATTGCCCGTATTGCTCATGACGCTCCGTATGTCCGGTCCGCCCGAAGGTCTCGCGGCGGGGACGATATCGGAGGTTTGTCACTCTCCCCTGCAATACGACTACTCAGCGTCGCGTCGATACGCCGTACGCGCCGAAAAGGGCCCGATTCCGTTATCGGTCAGTAACCGAAGGCCTCGGCGGTATTCGCCGCGACGGCCGCGGCCAGCGTGTCCTCGTCCAGTCCCTTGACCTCCGCCATGGCCCGCAGCGTGATCGGAATGAGATATGGGGCGTTGGGCCGTCCGCGGTAGGGGGCCGGGGTGAGAAAGGGCGCGTCGGTTTCGACGAGGACGAGTTCGCGGGGGGCGACGGCGAGGGCGTCCCGCAGGGGACGGGCGTTCTTGAAGGTCACATTGCCCGCGAAGGACATGTAGTAGCCCGCCGCCGCGCACACCTCCGCCATTTCCGCGTCCCCCGAATAGCAGTGGAAGATCGTGCGCTCGGGCGCGCCTTCTTCCGCGAGGACGCGAAGAACATCGGCATGCGCGTCACGGTCGTGGATCACCAACGCTTTTCCATGCCGTTTGGCGATCTCGATATGCGCGCGGAATGAGCGTTCCTGAGCGGTGATTCCCTCCGGTCCGGTACGGAAATAGTCGAGCCCGGTCTCCCCGACCGCCAGCACCTGCGGCAGGGCGGCCAGCGCGTCGATCTCGGCGAGCGCGTCGTCGAGGGCGCCGTCCCCGCCGGCCTCGCGCACCCCCCGCCGGGCTCCGGCCGCGGGGGTCCCCGCGGGGTCGCCGAGGACGATCCGCGGGGCCTCGTTCGGGTGCAGGGCGACCGAGGCGTGCACCTCCCGGTGGTCGGCCGCGATCCGGGCCGCCCAGTGGGAGCCCTTGAGGTCGCAGCCCACCTGGACGACGGTGGTGACCCCCACGGCCGCCGCCCTCGCCAGCGACTCCTCGACGGTGCCCTCCTGCATGTCCAGGTGGGTGTGGGAATCGGCGACCGGAACCCCGAGCGGTTCGGGCAGCGGCGGCGGGGCGGACTTCGCACTCATGGACGCGATCCTACGAGGCCCGGCCAGGCGCGCCCGCCCTCGGTCCCGCCCGGGGCCGTGTCAGGCCCACCCGTCCCGGTCCCGGTGCCGCCTCCGCCTTCTCCGGCCCCACCTGTCCTGGGGCCGGGTCCGGCCCGGCGCCCGCCCGAGGACCCCCGAGGCCCCCGGGTGTCCGGGCTACCTCCGGAACGGGTGCAGCAGGTCGGACAGGTGCCAGTGATGGGGCTCGGCGGGGGTGTCCCGCGCCCCCTCGGCGGCGACGCCCTCCTTCTCCCGTTCCTCCGCCGGCTTGCGGTCAGAGGACTTCTTCCCCCGCGGCGGGCGCACCGTGCGCGACGACCGCTCGACCAGATCGAGCACGGACGAGACCTGTCCGGCTCGCATGATCCTCACGACGTGCCCGCCGCAATTCGCGCACGTGGGGCTCGACAGCGGGGACGGCACGCGCACGCCACCCGTCTTGTAGACGACGTATTCATGGCGGGCGGGGTCGGTGGGATCGACGTGGTGCTCGATTTCGTACGACTGTTCCCAGCCGTGCCCGCAGCGCATACAAGCAAAGGCATAGGCCTCGTGGGCCTTGGCGGTGCCGGTGATCTCACTCATGCCTGCTCCTCTCCACTGCCCCAGTGGACTGCCATTCCGGCGGGAGCGCATCAGCGCCTGTCGAATAATGGTGTGGTCTTTGGCGTTCCCATGCCCAACTGCCCCTGGACGCGGTCCGCGCTTTGCTTTTTACGATAGTCCTTTACCGTCTCCGGGTACCTTTCCGGCCGCGTTCTTTGCCGCGACGACCGCGTCGAACACCTCGCGCTTGGGCACCCCCGCCGCCACGGCGACCGCCGCGATGGCCTCCTTGCGGCGCTCCCCCGCCTCCTCGCGCACCCGCACCCTGCGCACCAGCTCGGCCGGGTCGAGATCGCCGGGTGCCGTGGCGGGCGCGCCCTCGACGACGACGGTGATCTCCCCGCGTACGCCCTCGGCGGCCCAGGCGGCCAGCTCGCCGAGACCGCCGCGCCTGACCTCCTCGTAGGTCTTGGTCAGCTCCCGGCAGACGGCGGCCCGGCGGTCGGCACCGAAGACCTCGGCCATGGCGGCGAGGGTGTCGTCGAGGCGGTGGGGGGCCTCGAAGTAGACGAGGGTGCGGCGCTCCTGCTCGCTCTCGCGCAGCCGGGCGAGGCGCTCGCCCGCCTTGCGGGGCAGGAAGCCCTCGAAGCAGAACCGGTCCACCGGCAGCCCGGAGAGGGCGAGCGCGGTGAGCACGGCGGAGGGGCCGGGAACGGCGGTGACCCGGACGTCCCGCTCGACGGCGGCGGCGACGAGCCGGTAGCCGGGGTCGGAGACCGAGGGCATTCCGGCGTCGGTGACCAGCAGCACCCGGGCGCCGCCGGTGAGCGCCTCCACCAGCTCGGGCGTACGGGCGGCCTCGTTGCCCTCGAAGTACGAGACGACCCGGCCGCGGGTCTGTACCCCCAGCGCCTGGGTGAGCCGCCGCAGCCGCCGGGTGTCCTCGGCGGCGACGATGTCCGCTCCCGCCAGCTCGGCGGCGAGCCGGGGCGGGGCGTCGCCGACGTCGCCGATGGGTGTTCCGGCGAGGATCAGCAGCCCGGCGGAGGGTGCGTGCGGGGCGGAAGGGGTGTCGGTGCTCACCCGCCCATCCTCCCAGGCGCGGACCGGGCCCCGGCCCGGCCACCGGGTACGGCCCCCGCGAGGCACCGCCTGGGCACCGGACCGGGCAGCCCTCGTCCTAGTACCGGACCGGGCAGGCCCCGTACCCGCCCCTGTCGGCGTTTGCCCGGACCGGCGCTGTGCCGGAACGGGAGCGGGCACCCGCGCGGGCCGGAACGGGGCACGCGCCCGGACCGAAACCGGGCGCACGAGGTGCGCGCAGCCCCTGCGGGCCCCGGACCGGACACCCTCGGCCGGGAGCAGCCCACCCGTCCGGGCCTGGAGCAGGGCACGCGGTGCGCGGAGCCCCTCCGGGCCCGGGCCCGGACCGGACACCCGCGCGGTAACCGGAGCCAGTGCCGGTGGGCGCGGTGCGCGGAGCCGACGCGGGCCCCCGACGGCCCGGAACAGGCACCGGCCCGAGAACGGGCGCACATGCTCTCCGAGGCCCGGAGTCAGTGCACGCCCGTACCCCGCGACTGCCCCGGCCGGGACCGGCCCGGCGCACGCCCGGGCCCGGAGCCCGTGCGCTCAGGGCCCGGAACGGGCGCACGCCCGGAGCGCGCACCGGGCCCGCACCGGGCCCCGCACCGGCCCCGCGACGGCGCCCGGGCCGGTCGCGGGGTGGTCCTGGGGCCGGTCGCCCACCGATCACAGTGGCGTTCCCTACGATGGCGCGGTGACCAGTACCGCGCCACAGACCCGCCAGGGCGGGGACGCCGACCAGCAGCCGCCGGGCTGGCAGCGGCGGCTGCGCAGATTCGGCTACGCGCCCCGGCCCGTGATCGGGCTGCGTGAGCGCCTGGTGCCGCCCTACACCCGCCCCTCCCCGCGGCTGTGGTCGGTGCTGGGAGCGCCGCCGTCGCTGGTGGCGGCCCTGCTGCGGCTGGCCCCGTGGGGAGGTCCGCTGCTGGTCGCGCTGTTCGCGGGGATCCTGCGGTTCTGGAACCTGGGCTCGCCGAACGCGGTGATATTCGACGAGACGTACTACGCCAAGGACGCCTGGGCGCTGATCAACCAGGGGTACGAGGGCAACTGGCCGAAGAACGTCGACCAGAAGCTCATCGCCGACCCGTCGTCGGTCCAGGTCCCCACCGACCCCGGCTATGTGGTGCATCCGCCGGTCGGCAAGTGGTTCATCGGCCTGGGCGAGAAGATGTTCGACTTCACGCCGTTCGGCTGGCGGTTCATGGTCGCCCTGCTCGGCACCCTCTCGGTGCTGCTGCTCTGCCGGATCGGCCGCCGGCTGTTCCGCTCCACCTTCCTCGGCTGTCTCGCGGGTCTGCTGCTCGCCGTGGACGGGCTCCACTTCGTGATGAGCCGTACCGCGCTGCTCGATCTGGTGCTGATGTTCTTCGTGGTGGCGGCCTTCGGCTGTCTCCTCGTCGACCGGGACACGGTGCGCGCGAGACTCGCGGCGGCCCTGCCCACGGACGCGGAGGGTGTGCTGCGCCCCGATTCCGCGATCGCGGAGACCCTCCGTCTCGGCTGGCGCCCCTGGCGGATCGCGGCGGGCGTGATGCTGGGCCTGGCGGCGGGCACCAAGTGGAACGGCCTCTACTATCTGGCCGCGTTCGGGCTGCTGACGGTCCTGTGGGACGTGGGTGCGCGCCGGACGGCCGGCGCGGTCCGCCCGTACGCGGCGGTGCTGAGGAAGGATCTCGTCCCGGCCTTCGTGGCGACGGTGCCGGTGGCGCTGGTCACGTATGTGGCGTCCTGGTCCGGGTGGATCCTCACCGGCCGGGGCCACTTCCGGCAGTGGGCCTCCACCGGCCCGGGGCGGGAGACCGACTGGCCGTTCGTCCCGGACTGGATGCGCAGCCTGTGGCACTACGAGGCCGAGGTGTACCGCTTCCATGTGAACCTGACCTCCGGCCACCCCTACGAGTCCAATCCCTGGAGCTGGATCGTCATGGGCCGCCCGGTCTCGTACTACTACGAGAGTCCGGCGCCGGGCGTGGACGGCTGTCCCCGGGGGACGGCGGAGAAGTGCGCCAGCGAGGTCCTGGCCCTCGGCACCCCCCTGCTGTGGTGGGCGGGCTGCTTCGCCCTGTGTTACGTCCTGTGGCGCTGGCTCTTCCGCCGCGACTGGCGCGCGGGCGGGATCGCCTGTGCCGTCGCGGCCGGGTGGGTCCCCTGGTTCTTCTTCCAGGAGCGTACGATCTTCGTCTTCTACGCGGTCGTGTTCGTGCCGTTCCTCTGTCTCGCCGTCGCCATGATGGTCGGCGCGATGCTCGGGCCGCCCGGCAGCGACGAACGCCGGCGCGCGGTCGGCGCGATCGGCGCGGGCGTGCTGGTGCTGCTGATCATCTGGAACTTCATCTACTTCTATCCGATCTACACGGGCACCCCGATCCCGGTGGACGAGTGGCGGGACCGGATGTGGCTGGACACTTGGGTGTAGCGGTCCAGTAACGGTTCCGGCCGCGGCCCCTCCCGTCGCCTAGTGTGCGGGGGACACACACCTTGAACACGTTCAAGTGGCCGGGCTCCTGGGGAGGACCGCACACCATGCGCAGTGGGGCGAAAGTCGCTGTTGTCGGAAGTGTTTTTCTGGTGGTCGCCTCGGGCGTGGGGTACGGCGGCTACCAGCTCATCGGCGACATGACGGGCGGGAACGGGGCCGGCTCCACGTCCGGTGAGGGGAAGCGGCCGACGGGGCCGCCGAGCCCGGAGGAGATCAGCGAGACCTCCCGGGACTTCCTGGCGGCCTGGGCGGGCGGTGACGCGGCGGGCGCGGCCCGGCTCACCAACGACGCCGTGCGGGCGGAGCCGTCGCTCACCGGATACCGGTCCGAGGCGGGGGTCACCAAGGCCGTGATCACCCCGGGGCCGCCGCTCGGCACGAAAGTGCCGTTCACGGTCAAGGCGACGGTGACGTTCGGGGGACAGAGCAAGCTCTGGACGTACGCCTCCGAACTGACCGTGGTGCGCGGCCTGACCACCGGCCGGGCGCTGGTCGACTGGAAGCCCGCGGTCATGCACCCGATGCTGACGGCCGGCACCACGCTCAAAACCTCCGGGGCGTCGGCCCCGCCGATCAAGGCGGTCGACCGGGACGGGCGGGAGCTGACGAAGGAGAAGTACCCCTCGCTGGGGCCGGTCCTGGACGCGCTGCGCGCCAAGTACGGCCAGGCGGCGGGCGGTACGGCCGGGACCGAGCTGGTGGTCGCGTCCACCGAAGGGAAGGTGCCCGACCGGCCGCTGCTCACCCTCGCCCCGGGCACCGAGGGCAGGCTGGCCACCACGCTGGACGCGACGGTGCAGGCCGCGGCCGAGGCCGCGGTGAGCCGGTACTCCCAGGCGTCGGTCGTCGCGATCAGACCGAGTACGGGGGAGATCCTGGCGGTCGCCAACAAGCCCGCCGACGGCTACAACACGGCGATGCTGGGCGGCCAGGCGCCGGGCTCGACGATGAAGATCGTCAGCGCCGCGATGATGCTGGACAACGGGCTGGTGCAGGGGCCGGGTTCCCGGGTGGAGTGCCCGGCGACCGTGACCTGGATGGGCCGGACCATCCAGAACCTCGACAGGTTCTCCCTCACGAACCCGACGTTCGAGCAGAGCTTCGCCCGGTCCTGCAACACCACGTTCATCAAGGCCGTCAAACCGCTCGACGAGAAGGACCTCTCCGGTACGGCGCTGGGCGAGACCGCCCGCAAGTACTTCGGCCTCGGGCTCGACTGGCAGACCGGGGTGGTGAGCGCCGACGGCAAGGTGCCGGAGTCGTCCGGTCCGGAGACGGCCGCCTCCTACATCGGCCAGGGCCGGATCACGATGAACGCGCTCAACATGGCGTCCGTCAGCGCGACGGTGAAGAACGGCGGCTTCAAGCAGCCCGTCATCGTGCCGCCCGCGCTGGACGGCCGCGAGATCGCCCGTGCGCAGCCGATGCCGGGCTCCATGGCGGACACCCTGCGCTCGCTGATGCGGGCGTCGGCGGCCTACGGCACCGGCCAGGAGGCGATGTCGTCGGTGAGCGGGGACAAGGGCGCGAAGACCGGCTCGGCGGAGGTCGACGGACAGGGCTCCAGCAACAGCTGGTTCACGGGATACGCCGGTGATCTGGCCGCCGCGGCGGTCGTCCAGGCGGGCGGCCACGGCGGCGACGCGGCGGGCCCGGTGGTGGCGAAGGTCCTGCGGGCGCGGTGAGCCGGATGGCGCGGCCGGCGGCCGCGGACCGACACCGTGACGCGGGGTCCTCGGTGAGGTGAGCCGTACGGCCCGGTGCGGCCGGATCACCGGGCGCGGGCGGTGTCGTCGGCGGTACGGCCCGGGGCGCCGGATCGCGGTCGGGCCGGAGGTCCGCGGACCTCGGCGAATCCCCTCGCATGGCTTCTACAGCTACCGATACCGTGCCGCACCATGAGCACTCACGACACCGACGCCCACCCCCGTTTCGCCGCCGCCCTGCGAGAGCTGGGGCTCGATGTTCCGGTACGCCGGTTCCCGGACGCCACCCGGACCGCCGCCGAGGCCGCCGCCGCGATCGGCTGCGACGTCAGCGAGATCGTCAAGTCGCTGATCTTCGCGGCGGACGGGGTGCCGGTGCTGGTGCTGATGGACGGCTCGTCGCGGGTGGACGTCGAGCGGGTGCGGGAGGAGCTGGGCGCGCGGTCCGTCAAGCGCGCGGACGCCGATCTCGTACGGGAGACCACCGGTTACGCGATCGGGGGCGTACCGCCCTTCGGGCACGTCACCAGGACCACGGTGCTGGCCGACCGCGCGCTGCTGGACCACGCCGTGGTGTGGGCGGCGGCCGGAACCCCGCACACCGTCTTCCCCCTCGATCCCAAGACGCTGATCGCGCACGCGGGCGGCACGCTGGTGGATGTGCGGGAGCGCGGGAAGTGACACCGCTCGTGGCCGCGGCGGTCGTCCTGGCCGCGGTCGCCCACGCCGGCTGGAACGCCGTCGCCCACACCATCAGGGACCGGCTGACCGCCTTCACCCTCATCTCGGGCGGCGGGGCCCTGATGGGCGTGGCGCTCGCGTTCTTCACGCCCCTCCCCCGGGCCGGGGCGTGGCCGTATCTGATCGTCTCCGCGCTGCTCCACATCGGCTACCAGTGGCTGCTGATGACGTCGTTCAGCCTCGGCGACTTCGGCCAGATGTACCCGATCGCCCGGGGTACGGCTCCGCTGGCGGTGACCGCCGCCGCGGCGCTGTTCATCGGCGAGACGCTGAACGGACCGCAGCTCGCCGGGGTGATCATCGGCTCCGCGGGGCTGGTCGGTGTGGCGCTGTGGGGCATCAGGGACGCCGGGTCCCGGCCGAAGTGGCCCGCGCTCGCGACGGCGCTGGCGACGGGCCTGATGATCGCCGCGTACACGGTGGTGGACGGTGCCGGAGTCCGGGAATCGGGCTCGCCGCTCGGCTATCTCGCCTGGCTGCTGGTCCTCCAGGGCGGGCTGGTCCCCCTGTACGCCCTGGTGCGGCTGCGCGGCGGGTTCCTGCCCCGGCTGCGCCCGTACGCGGCCCGGGGGCTCCTCGGCGCGGCGGTCTCGACCGCCGCGTACGGACTGGTCCTGTGGGCGCAGACCCGCGCCCCGCTCGCACCGGTCGCGGCGCTGCGCGAGTCCTCGATCATCGTCGGCGCGGCGATCGGGGCGCTCCTGTTCAAGGAACGCTTCGGCGCACCGAGGATCGTGGCGGCGGGGCTGATGGTGGTGGGCATCGGGCTGATCCTGCGGGCGGGCTGAGCCAGGGCTCGACGGGAGCTTCAGGTGGTCCCGGATACGGCGATGGGCGGTCATCCGTCCGGGATGCCCCTACACTCCTGAACCATCCGCGAAACGACGGGAGTTGCGGTATGACACACGACGGCAGTGCGAGGGACCGGATCGACACGGGGCGCGCGCACTCAGCGCGTGTGTACGACTACATTCTGGGCGGAAAAGACCACTACCCGGTGGATGTGGAGGCGGGCGACGCGATGGTCGCCGAGTGGCCCTCCATGCCGGTGAGCATGCGTCAGAACCGGCTGTTCATGAACCGTGTGGCGCGCTATCTCGCGCGGGAGGCGGGGATCGGACAGTTCCTCGACATCGGGACCGGGCTGCCGACCTCCCCGAATCTGCACGAGGTGGTGCAGGAGGAGCGGCCGGACGCGTCGATCGTCTACGTCGACAACGACCCCATCGTGCTGGCGCACGCACAGGCGCTGCTCACCAGTTCCTCCCAGGGCCGTACCGCCTACGTCGACGCGGACATGCGCGACCCCGGGGCGATTCTGGAGTCCGAGGCGTTCCGCGAGGTCCTCGATCTGAAGCAGCCCGTCGCGCTCACGATCATCGCGATGCTCCAGTTCGTGCCCCCGCCGGACGACTACGCGCTGGTCCGGCGGCTGCTGGACCAGCTGCCCTCCGGGAGCTATCTGGCGATCTCCACGGTCACCGACGAGTTCGCCCCCGAGGAGATCAACCGGGTGATGGAGCTGTACCGGGGCCGGGGCATCCCGGTGGTCACCCGCGACCGCGAGCAGGTGGAGGCGTTCTTCGACGGGCTGGAGATGGTGGAGCCGGGACTGGCCCAGGTCCACCGCTGGCGCCCGGACCCGGAGCAGGAGTCCGTCGACACGAGCCAGGTCGGGATGTACGGGGCGGTGGCCCGCAAGCCCTGACGGCGGATGCGCCCGCGCCGGCCGAACCCCCGGCTCCCGCACCCCCGTTCCGTACGCGGTGACTCCCGCGAACCGTGAGTCGTGGCCCGACGAAACCGCGAGCCGTGGCCACGAGCCGTGGCCGTCGCACCAAGCACAGGAGCTCTGCCCGGTCCCGTACCGGGCAGAGCTCCTGTGCGCTGTGGAGCGGGCGCGGGTCCTACGCCCGCTGCACAGCGGCCTGCGCGCCCGTCAGGGAGACCTCGACGTTCTCGCGCGTGCCCCAGCCGTTGTCCTTGAGCGTGGCCAGCGAGTACAGGCGCACCCACAGCAGCAGCGTCAGATGCAGGAGCGCGTACAGGGGCGCGAGGAGGAAGGTGCCGAGGCGTTCGGGCCAGGGCATGCCGTTGGGGTGGTCGGATTCGAGGTAGCGGACGGAACGGGCGTAGCCCACGAGCATCGCGTAGACGAGGTAGAGCAGCAGGACATGCGCGTTCGCGTGGATGGGGGTGAGGACGAGGGCCATCAGCAGCAGGGTGGTGAACGTGATCCAGGAGCTGAGTTCGAGCAGGGAGAGCCAGAACGCGGGCCTGCGCGCGGGGGCGCTCTTCACCGCCCAGAGGGACTCGCGGACGAAGGACTTGTTCCAGCGGATCTGCTGGCGCAGATAGTGGCCGAGGGTCTCGGGGACGAGTGTCCAGGCGAGTGCCGTCGGCTGGAGGAGGACCCGGCCGTTCTGGAGGCAGTAGTTGGTCATCCGGCGGTCGTCGCCGAAGGTCGCCGCCCGGCCGAGGAAGCGCTGGGCGAGGAAGTCGTCGAGGTTGGCCCGGATGACGGACGCGCGGTAGAAGGCGAGCGAGCCGCAGCAGCACAGGACCGAACCGAGGAGCGAGTAGGCGGCCCGCTCGTAGAGGAAGGAGTTGGCGTAGCGCAGATCGATGAGCCGGGTGAGCAGATTCGTCCGGGCGTTGAGCGCGCCGACGATTCCGGTGACCGCGTTGACGTCGGCGTTGACGAAGGGGAGCGTGCCCTCGTCGACGGCGGACTCGTCGAGGACGGTGTCGGAGTCGATGCCGAGGTAGACATCGGCCTCGGGGTGCGCGCGGAAGGCGGCGGCGAGGGCGTGGCGCTTGCCCCGGTTGACGGGGAAGGCGATGACCTCGTAGCCGATTCCGGCGCGGGCGAACGACTCGGTGACCGCCGCGGAACGGGCGTGGTCGAGCGCTCGTGAGTCCGCGGAATGGTCGTCGACCACGACGAGGTGCTGCGGCGGCCTGGTCTGGCGGACCATGGATTCGAGGCAGCGGGCGAAGGTGGCCGGGTCCTCGTTGTACGCGGTGATCACGGCAACCACGTTCAGCGCCCGGGCGCGCTCGCGCTCGGCGGGGGTGGGAGTCTTCGGCCGGTGGAGCAGGGACGCGGTGAGCTTGGCGGCGAGCAGGACGAAAATCGCGATGCCGTAGAAGCCGGGGTCGGAGCCGTCCTCCAGATAGAGGACCAGACCGAGGGCGACGGCCATCGCGGTCGCGGAGGGCAGCCAGTTCAGGGGGAGTTTCACGGTCAGTACCGGTCCTGGGCGCGGCGGGCGTGGACGCGGGTCAGGACAAGACCCGCGCCCACGCTGACGAGCAGCAGGGCGATCAGCCACCAGGGCAGGACCACGGAGCCGATGACGAGCGCCCCCGAGCCCGTGGCGGCGAGATGATTGTCGTACACGAGATCCTCCACAGGCCTCGGAAGTTGAGCAACAGTGGGGAAAGCGGGCATATCTTTACACGCAGAATTTCGCCTTATGCCCCATTTACAGCGTTTGCGATATCCGGATAGGCCGGGTGGACGCACCTTCTGCGCCGTACGCCGGTACGCGGCGGGCCGATACGCGCGCCACCTTGCTGACGAACCGTCAAAAGCTAGAGTCGCCGCCGTGCGACTGGTCCTTCTCACCGCGGTGGTCGGCCTGGCGATCGTGGCCGGCCTCATCGAGTTACTGCGACGCCGACAGCTCCGCGAGAAGTACGCGGTGCTGTGGCTGGTCACGGGGGTGCTCGTGGTGGTGCTGGCCGCCTTCCCGAGCGGGCCCGACCTCGCCGCGCACGCCCTCGGTGTGGAGAACGGCGTCAGCCTGGTGCTGTTCCTCGGCGTTGTCTTCCTGCTCGCCGTCTGCGCCCAACTGACCTGGGAGGCGAGCCGGTTGGACGAGAAGACCCGCACCCTGTCCGAGGAGATCGCGCTCATCCGGCTGGAGCGGGAGGACGACCGGGTACAACGGCCCCGGCCCCAGCCCGAACCGGCCCTGCTGGTGCCCGAGCCCCGGCCCGACGGGATGCGCGGCTATGAGGAGTGAGGGGCGGTACGGACGGTCGCCGGTGCTGGTGCCGGCGCCGGGCGGTCGTCGGCGGTACGGAGCGGCCCGGCCGATTCCGGCCGGTGGCCGTCGTACCGGGGTGGCGGGGCCGGGCGGGGCGGCGCGGCGCGGGGGGTGCGACGGATCTCCCCCGGTGCCTTCGCCCGGGTGGCGCGGCCGTGAACGGTGAGCGGCGCGTTCTGGTCGTCGTACCGGCCCTGAACGAGGCCGCGTCCATCGGCGCGGTCGTCACCGAGGTGCGCGCCGCGCTGCCGTTCGCCGATGTGCTGGTGGTGGACGACGGCTCGGACGACGCGACGTCCGCCCGCGCGCACGCGGCCGGGGCGACCGTGGCCCGGCTGCCGTACAACCTCGGTGTCGGCGGGGCGATGCGCCTCGGCTACCGGTACGCGGCGGCGCGGGCCTACGACACGGTGGTACAGATCGACGCGGACGGACAGCACGACCCCCGCTATGCGCGGGCGCTGTGCGAGCGGCTCGACCGGGGCGCCGACCTGGTGATCGGGGCCCGGTTCGCCGGAGAGGGCGACTATGCCGTCCATGGCCCCAGGCGCTGGATGATGTTCCTGCTCAGCACGGCGCTGTCGGCACTGGCCGGGACCCGGCTGACCGATGTCACCTCGGGGATACGGGCCGTGTCCCGGCCGCTGGTGGAGGTGTTCGCGGCGCAGTACCCCGTGGAGTACCTCGGGGACACCGTCGAGACGCTGGCGATGGCGGCGCGGCGCGGTTTTTGCGTACGGCAGGTGCCCGTCGCCATGCGGGCGCGGACGGGCGGGCGGCCGAGCCAGCGGCCGTTGCGGGCCTGCCTGTTGCTGGCGCGGGCCGTGATGGTGCTGATGCTGGCGCTGATCCGGCGCTGAGGTGCTGATCCTGTTCCGGCGCTGATCCGGCTCCGGCGGTCGGGGCGTTCCGGGGTGGCACGGGGTGCTGCGGAGTACGTGCCGGAGGGCGTCCCGGCGATCACTGCCGGACGGTGTCCTTCCGGCGGCCTCCGCGCGGCTGCTTCCGAGCAGCGGCCTCCGCGCGGCTTCGGCCGAAGGGCCCGGTGCGGCTTCGGCCGAAGGGCCCGGTGCAAGTCCGGTGCGGGCCCGATCGGCGGTCACCGCGCGGGCCGGGCCCGGGCGTGGGTGCCGCCCCCGCCGCCGGCCGCCGCGCGGGTCAGGTGCCGTCGATGCGGTAGACCGTCGTGTCGTCCCGGCGGAACACCGTCGTCAGCCCGCGCCCTTCCGGCGGAAGCGCCAGATTCACCGGGGCGGCCAGCTGCGACACGCTGACGATGACGTACCGGATCCGGTACGCCTGGAGCCTGCTGAGCACGCTCGGATCCTCGCCCAGCCTCGGCAGATCGCGCAGGAGCTGATTGCGGCGGCCCTCCGCCCGGGTCGTGTACGCGTACGGCTGGAACGGCACCACACCATGGGTCGCGTACATCCATTCCGTGCCCTGCACCCAGTCGTTGAGTACCCGCTCACGCGGCCCGACCCGCTCCTTGAGCCAGCCGAACGCGGCGACCTCGCCGTCCGTCACCAGCGTCGGGCGGCGGGAGCCCGTCACATAGTCACGGGCGGCCGGAGCCTGACTGTCGTACCAGACGACCCCGCCCACGACCCCCCAGACGACGATCAGCAGGGCGGCCGTCCCGGGGTTCGGCCGCACGTCGCGGGCGGAGAGCGTACGGGCGGCGGCGGCCACCGCGGCGCCGAAGCCGACGGCGACCAGCAGCACCACCACCGGCAGCAGGCGGTACCAGTCCCCGTACCAGAGCCCGACGAGGGTCTCGCGGTACGGGGTCCTGGTGCCCGCGGCCACCACGTACAGTCCGCCGAACACGGTCGCCGTGAGCAGCGGCCACCACACACGACAGCGAACACCCAGCCACAGCAGGCCCGTCCAGCCGAGCGCCGTCGCGAGCAGTGTCGCGGAGAACAGCCCCGAGCCGCGCCCGCGCCAGTCGAGCAGGGCGAGATCGACGAGCCCGCCGCGCACGTCCGTGTACGCGGGCCGGTCGGTGCTGGTGATCCCCACGGCGGTGTCCAGACCGGAGAGGACCCACGGCAGCAGCGACACGAGCGCGAGCGCGGTGAAGCCGGTGATCCGGAGCAGGGCCCGGGTCCGCCGCGGCGAGCGGATCAGCACCCCCGCGAGGGCGAGCGCGGCCGGGACCGCCGCGCAGACCGCGGCGGCCGGGTGGGTCGCGAAGAGGCCCACCGTCGCGAACACCGCCGCGAGGACCAGCGCCACGGGGGCCGGGGCCGCTCCGGCACCCGACCGGGGCCCGCCCGGATGGTGGGCCCGCAGGATCAGGGCCAGCACGGCGGGGGCGAGCGCCAGGCCCGCGGCGTACGAGGGAATGGCGACGATCTTCGGCCCGAAGCTCGGAGCGAGCACCACCAGCGCGGCGGCGACGGGGGCGGCGAGCGGCAGCCGGGGCAGGACCCGGCGTACGAGGACGGCCACGCCCGTCGGGGCGGCGACGGCGGCGAGCAGGAACTGCACGGCGTTGACGGCCGGGACGACCGAGGTGGAGCCGGTCGCCGAGAGGGCCATGACGTTGTGCATGCCGATCGGGTAGTACTGGCGCACCCGGGGAGTCAGCGGGTCGAGCGGGACCAGATCCCAGGGCGCGCCGCTCTGGAGGTTCCGGACGCTCGCGACGACGTATCCGTGCCAGTTGAAGTCGTAGCTCTGGGGGACGCCGGTGAGCGCGGGCCACCACACCCAGGCCGCGAGCACCACGGTGGCTGCGGTGCCGATGAGGAGCGGGCGCCCCATCCCGGCGGCGGTCAGCGCGTTCGTACGGCGCTCGTCCCGTGCCGGCCGTCCCCCTTCCGTACGGCGCCCCTTGAGCAGCAGCAACAACGGCGCTGCCAGCAGCGTGGTCCACACCGCCCAGGTCAGCAGGGTGAAGCCGCCGAGCCCGCCCGGGGTCAGCGCCACGAAGGCCGTGAAGCCGACGGAGACCGGGGGTGCCATGGCGATCGCGGCCCCCCACGAGACGCGGGCGTAGCCGCGCAGAGCCACCAGCCCCGGGCCGTACAGCACCAGCACACCGATGACGAGGGCGCAGATCAGGAACATGCGGCACAGGATGCCGGGGGGACGGGCAGCTTGCGGCGCGGCTCGCGGTGGGGCGCGCACGCGCCACTCAGGCGGAGCTGACGGGGACGGACGGGGGACGAGCGGGGACGGACGGGCGCCCGGGTACGCGGACGCTCGGTACGGGTCGCGGGAACTCCGGCCGGCCGCCCCACGGGTGACGGGGACGGGTGACGTCCCGGTCAGTCCAGCGTGTTGGAGAGGCTCACATAGATCCGGACCCTCCGCTCGTCGGAGTCGTCGACCCCGATGCACAGGTCGCGCCGGTCCAGCAGCCAGCCGTTGGCACGGCAGGTCTCGTGCGGACGGTCGAGCGTGCGGATGATCTCCTCGCGGGAGAGTCCCGTCGTACTGCCGATCTCCAGCTGGCGGAAGCAGCTCCCCGAGCCGCAGCTGCTGTGATGCCCGACCACCGTGAGCCCGGGCGGCAGCGGCGGGACGGCACGCATGGGCGGCAACGACGCCTCCAGCGCCAGCGAGTACAGCACCGAGCCGCAGACGGTGAGCGCGAGCTGGACGCCCACCAGACCGACGGCCTTGCTCCTGCGGCGGGCCCACACCTCGGGCCCTTGGCCCGCGTACCGGCCTTCGAGGGTGGTGCCGACGGCGAGGAGCAGCGCCGCGCAGACCGCGTACACGAGATGGGCGTCCGCCCGGTAGGTGGGGATCCAGCCGTGCTGCACGGCCACCAGCACCACCGCACCGGTCAGCAGCACGGCGCCGACCGGCGGTCCGATCCGGCGGGTCCGCGCCAGCAGCCACCAGGCGACCAGCGGTACGGCGGCATACAACAGGCCCAGAGCGACCCACATACGGCGCACCTCCAGCGGCGGACTACGGGCGGTCGAAGACGTCTGCGACACGGCGTGGGACGTCCGGAATCCGTCGTCCGGTTCCCGCGCCGGGCAGTTCGGCGGGGCCGGGCCGGTTGCGGCCGGCCCCTGCCACGGGCCGACGGCGCCGACGCGGCGGCCCCGCACCCCGCCCGGCACCCTGCCCGGCGGGCTCCGGACCACGGTCTGCGGTCTGCGGTCTGCGGTCTGCGGTCTGCGGTCTGCGGTCACGGTCTCCGGGTCCCGCTCCGGGTCCCCGGCTGGGTCGCGGGCCGGAAGACATCGGCGCCCACGGCCGTGCCCGGGGGACGCGGCGCCCCCGACTCCGCGTACCACTCCCGCCCGAGCACCAGAGCGAACACCGGCACCGGGAGCCGTACCAGGACCCGCATGACCGGGGCCAGACGGCCGTTCCCCGTCACCTCGGAGCGGTGCGCGGCGATCGCCGCCCGCTTCTGCCGCGCGAACGGCCGGACATCGATCACGTGCGTGATGGCCGAACGCGGGCTGTAGGCGGCCCGCAGGGCCTCGGGATCGTAGCGGAACGGAATCCGCAGCATCCGGATCAGCCTCACCAGGCGGACGACCGCATCACGCGGCATCGTCGCCTCCAGCACCCGTGCGACTCCCGCCAGTTCGGCCGCGCGCCTGCCCACGTGGTGCACCTTGATGTGATCGCGGTGGCCGTAGCCGCCGTTGGGGTCGTAACCGAGGAGCACGTCCACCCGCTCCTCACGCAGCACCCGCGCCAGTCGCCCGACGGCCTCCTCCGTGTCCGCCCGCGCGAAGCGCACTCGCCCCGGCGGGTCCGGGTGGAGCACCGGGCCGTGTCCGCTGTCCGCGTACCCCAGATGCACCACACGGTGCACCCCGAGCACGTCGGCACTCGCCCGCAGCTCCGTCATGCGCCCGGACTCCCCCTCCGTGGCGGCGCCCATGTGGTCGGTGGCCACCACGATCACCACCCGATGCCCCTCGGCGGCGGCACGCGCGAGGGTCCCACCGGTCATGAGCGCTTCGTCGTCGGGGTGAGCGTGAAAAGCCAGCAGGGTCGCCATCTCCTCATCCTGACGGGGACGGCCGGGACGCGGAGGCTCCCCGAAGCCCCTTTACGAATCCGTCTCCGCCTCGACCGCCGCGATCGTCGTGCCGAACGAGGTGTTCACCGCCAGCAGGCCGCCGTCGACGCGGAGGGTCGTGCCGGTGATCCAGGACGCGTCGGAGGAGGCGAGGAAGGCGACGGCCGCCGCGATGTCTGAGGGCTCGCCGACGCGGCCGAGGGGGTAGAGGTCCGCGAGGGCGCCGAGGACCTTGTCGCGGCCCTCCCAGCCGCGGGTGCGGATCGTGCCGGGGTTGACCTGATTGACGCGGACGCCGCGGGGGCCCGCGTCGCCCGCGAGGGTGCGGGTGAGGGAGGCGAGGCCCGCCTTGGCGGCGCTGTAGGCGTGGTTGCCGAAGTCCTGTTCGCCGTTGACGGAGCCGATGTTGACGATCGCGCCCCGGCCCGACGCCTCCAGCGCGGGCAGCGCGGCGCGGGCGCAGTGGAAGGCGCCGGTGAGGGTGATGTCGAGGTCGCGCTGCCAGGTGTCGTCGGGCTGGTCCTCGAAACGCGGGGTGTCGGGGGCGCACGAGAAAGCGTTGTTGACGAGGACGTCGAGAGTGCCGAAGCGTTCGACGGCGTACGCGACGGCCGCCTCCACCTGCGTACGGTCGAAGACATCGCAGACGGTGAACTCCGCTCCGGGGATGGTCCCCGCGGTGCGTGCCCCGGCCTCGGTGTCGACGTCCGTCACGAGGACCCGCGCGCCCTCCGCGGCGAGCCGCCGGGCGATGGCCTCGCCGATGCCGCGCGCCGCGCCCGTGATCAGCGCACCATGGCCGTGGAAACGTGTCACCCCAGGAGTCATAGGGCCGACCGTACCGCCCTGATCAGCGCCTGGGCACGCGGATCGGCCGTCACTCCCTTGCGCAGACCGTTGGTCACATAGCCGAACGCGATCCCGGACTCCGGGTCGGCGAAGCCGAGGGAGCCGCCGCGGCCGGGGTGGCCGAAGGAACCCGGGCCCAGCAGGGGCGCGGCCGGGCCGTGGAGCATGAAGCCGAGGCTGAAGCGGGTGGGCACGACGAGGACCCGGTCGGGGCCCGCCGACTCCTCCGTGCGGGCGAGGGCGAGCGTGGCGGGGGCGAACAGCCGGGGGCCGCCGTCGACCTCGCCGATCGTGGCGGCGTAGAAGCGGGCGAGCGCGCGGGCGGTGGAGATGCCGCCGGACGCGGGGAGTTCGGCGGCGCGGTAGGCGGGATCGTTCTCGTCGGGCAGCGGGGTGACGGCCCCGAAGGCGCGGCGGGTGAGCGAGCCCGGGTCGCGGTACGCCTCGGCCACGGACCGCTTGGGGCGCAGCCGCAGTCCCCCGCCCTCGGCGGCCGGCGGCTCGTCGACGGGTCCAATCCGGCCGACGCGGCCCGCCTCCTCCTCCGGCAGCCCGATCCAGAAGTCCAGGCCGAGCGGGCGGGCGATCTCCTCGGCGACCCAGCGGCCGATGCCGCGTCCCGTGACCCGGCGGACGAGTTCGGCGGTCAGCCAGCCGTAGGTCTGCACGTGGTAGCCGTGGTCGGTGCCGGGTTCCCACACCGGGCTCTGCGCGGCGAGCGCGGCCGGACCGCTGACACCGTCGGCGGCCTCGGCGGGGGTGAGGGGGTGGTCGAGGACGGGCAGCCCGGCGCGGTGCGAGAGCAACTGCCGTACGAGGACACGCTCCTTGCCCGCCGCCTTGAACTCGGGCCAGTAGGTGCCGACCGGGGCGTCCAGATCGATCTGCCCGCGTTGGTGGAGCAGGAGGACGACGGCCGCGGCGACCCCCTTGGTGGCGGAGCGGACGATCTGCGCGGTGTCGACGGCCCAGGGCGCCGGGCCGTCGACGTCGCGGGTGCCCGCCCACAGATCGACGGCCTTGTGCCCGTGGCGGTAGACGGCGACGGCCGCTCCCCGGTCGCCGCGCTGCTCGAAGTTGCGGACAAAAGCGTCCCTTACGGGCTCGAAGCCCTCCGCCACCGTGCCCCGCACGTCCACTGTGCCTGTCCTCCCGCTCCCGTTCGTCCCCCCATGGTGCAACGGCCGCGGGAGTTCAATCCTTCCAGGTCAGCTCAGCATGACGGATGCGCCGGCGGTGTCGCGGACGGCGTGTGGCGCGGTACGCGGGTCCGGGGCCGGAGGGTAGGCGCTCGGGACGGGAGGGTACGGGCGCGGGGCGGGCGCGGCGGGGCCGGTTCCGGACGGCCGAACGCGGCTCGGGGCCGGATGCGGGGGTCCGGGGGCCTGGAGTCGGAGGGCCGGGGGCCGGGGCGCACTCGACCCGTGTTCACGCTCCCGTGGGCACGGACCGCGGATCGAACCCGAACGGCAGCTCCAGCCGGTGGGCCCGCATCAGCTCCTCGTCGCTCAGCAGCTCCCGGGTGGGCCCGTCCGCCGCGATCACCCCCTCGCTGAGGATCACCGAGCGCGGGCACAGCTCCAGCGCGTACGGGAGATCGTGCGTCACCATCAGCACGGTCACGTCCAACGATCGCAGGATGTCGGCGAGTTCACGCCGGGACGCCGGGTCGAGATTGGAGGAGGGCTCGTCGAGCACGAGGATCTCCGGCTCCATCGCGAGCACGGTGGCGACCGCGACCCGGCGGCGCTGCCCGAACGAGAGATGGTGCGGCGGCCGGTCCGCGTACTCCTCCATGCCGACCCGTTCGAGCGCGCCCGCGACCCGGGCTTCCAGGTCCGGGCCGCGCAGCCCGGACGCGGCCGGGCCGAACGCGACGTCCTCGCGGACCGTCGGCATGAACAACTGGTCGTCCGGGTCCTGGAAGACGATGCCGACCCGGCGCCGGATCTCGGCGAGGTTCCGCCCGGCGACCGGCAGGCCCGCGACGGTGACGGTGCCGAGACCGCCGCCGAGAATGCCGTTGAGGTGGAGTACGAGGGTGGTCTTGCCCGCGCCGTTGGGGCCGAGCAGGGCGACCCGCTCACCGCGCGCGACGGCCAACTCCACGCCGAAGAGCGCCTGATGGCCGTCGGGGTAGGCGTAGGCGAGACCGCGTACGTCGAGGGAGAGGGTCACAGGGTCCACCATCCCAGGAGACAGACGGCGAGCGCGCAGACGGGGAGGGCGGCCGCGGACGACCACTGGGCCCGGGAGGCGGCCACCTCGTCGATCACGGGCATCGTGCCGGTGTAGCCACGGCTGATCATCGCCAGATGCACACGCTCACCGCGTTCGTAGGAGCGGATGAAGAGGGCCCCGGCCGAGGCGGCGAGAACGCCCCAGTGCCGTACGCCCCTGGCCTCGAAGCCGCGGGAGCGGCGGGCGATCGACATCCGGCGCATCTCGTCGGTGACGACGTCGCCGTAGCGGATCATGAAGGACGCGATCTGCACCAGCAGCGGCGGCAGCCGGAGCCGCTGGAGGCCGAGGAGCAGGGCGCGCAGTTCGGTGGTGGAGGCGAGGATCACGGACGCGGCGACGCCGAGGGTGCCCTTGGCGAGGATGTTCCACGCGTCCCACAGGCCCGGGACGCTCAGCGACACCCCCAGCACGGTCGTCCGCCCGCCGGGGACGACGAACGGCATGAGCAGCGCGAAGGCCACGAACGGGATCTCGATCAGCAGCCGCTTGAGCAGAAAACCCGGCGGGATGCGGGCGACGGCCGCGACCGCGGCGAGCAGCACCGCGTACAGCCCGAAGGCCCACATCGCCTCGCGCGGGGTGGAGACCACGGCCAGGACGAAGCAGAGGACGGCGACGAGCTTGCAGTGCGGGGGAAGGCGGTGCACCGGGGTGTCACCGGGGCGGTGGAGCCTGTGGCCGTGTCCGGCGCCCACGGTCAGCCCGTCGCGTCCGGTACGCGGGGGGATTCGTCCGCTCCCCGGTCCGTACGGCGCCGGCGGACCACGGCGTAGAAGACACCGCTGCCGACCGCGACCGTGGCGGCGACGCCGATGACGCCCGCGAGGCCGCCGGAGATCCGGGCGTCGGTGACGTCCTCGATTCCGTAGTCGGCGAGCGGGGAGTCGGCGGCGGCGTGCTCCCGGACCTTCCGGTCGATGCCCTGGTCGGCGGCGACCTTCTCCAGGCCGTCGGGGCTGGCGGAGGCGTAGAAGGAGACGAAGCCCGCGAGGACGAGGGCGGTGACGAGGCCGGTCACCCACACGGCGCGCGGGGAGCGGGCGGGGGTGCTCGCGGGGTCGGGGGCCGGTCCTGTGACGGGGGCGGGGTCGGGGTCGGTCCCGGGTGCGCGTGTCGTCGGGTCGGAGGTGGTTGCCGTGGGGGCGGTCGCGGTGGGGGCGGCTTCGACGGGCCGGCCGCCGACCCGGAGGACGAGCGGGGTGCTCAGCCCGCGGGCGCCGTGGACCAGATCGGGGCGTACGGCGATGACCGCGCCGACCGTCAGCATGGTGATCACGGCCTCTCCGATGCCGATGAGGACATGGACGCCGACCATGGCGGTGAGGACCTTGCCGATCGGTACGTCGGTGGTTCCGCCGATCGCGTACAGCAGGGTGAAGGCGGCGGCCGACGCCGGTACGGACACGAGCGCGGCGGCGAACGCGGCGGCGGTGACCGTGCGGCGGCCCGCCGGCAGAAGAGCGAGCAGGGCGCGGAAGAGGCCGTGGGCCACGAGGACGGTGACCACGCCCATGACGGTGATGTTCACGCCGAGCGCGGTCAGGCCGCCGTCGGCGAAGAGGATGCCCTGCATCAGCAGGACGACGGATATGCACAGGACCCCGGTCCAGGGCCCGACGAGGATCGCGGCGAGCGCGCCGCCGAGGAGATGGCCGCTGGTGCCCGCGGCCACGGGGAAGTTCAGCATCTGTACGGCGAAGATGAACGCGGCGACGAGTCCGGCGAGGGGCGCGGTCCGTTCACCGCCCGTTCCGGTGGCCGCCGCCAGTCCCCCGCTCAGCTCCCGGCGGGCTCCCCGGAGGCTGACGGCGACGGCCCCGGCGGCCAGGACGCCGGCGGCAACCGATACGGGCGCGTTGATGAATCCGTCGGGAACATGCATGGCGGGCTCCGCTTCGGCAAGACGGAAGGACGGAAAGGGCGGCAGGGAGAACAGCTCCGGCTGTCCCGTTGCATGACTGCCCATGTTTCTGCCCTCCTGCACATGACTTGCAAGAGCGTCTCCGTCACAGCTACCGATCGAACCCCTGGCCAAAATATGGGACATTAGATGACAAAGAAGACGAGTGTGAGGAGCGAGCGATGTCCGCGGACGCCGTCGAGGACCACGCATGGGCCCGGATAGTCACCGACGCTCCCCAGTACCGGCCGGTCCGTGTATCGATGTCCTACGAGCCCGCCGAGGACCCGAAGGCGGTGCGCTTCGCCTTTCCCGGCGGAATGGGCTGGACGTTCCCGCGCGAGTTGCTGGAGACGGGGCTGCGGGCCCCCGCCCGCATCGGTGATGTGGAGGTCTGGCCGTGCGGCCGGGTGCAGGCGGTCATGGAGTTCCACAGTCCGGACGGAGTGGCGGTGGTGCAGTTCGACTCGAACGTGCTGGACCGCTTTCTGCGGCATACGTATGCGGCGGCGGGCGCGGGTGCGGGTGCGGCGGATCACCTGAGCGCCTGAGCCCTGCCGTTGGCCTCCGGCGGCGGGCAAGCCGGGTGGCGTGACAGTCGCCCGCCCGGGCAAGCCGCTTGCGGGGCTCCGCCCCGGACCCCGCGCCTCAAACGCCGGCGGGGCTGGAATTGCCCCCCACGCACCCGAGCGCCGCGTAGACCGCGCCTCAAACCAAACGCGTGGTGGCCGGCCCCGTCCAGGAAGACAGAGTCGGCCACCACGCGTGTGCAGGGTCAGACGCGGGTCAGTTCGCGGTCCGCGTGCGGGTCGTCGGGGTCGGCGGTCAGGTGCTTCTGGAGCTTCTCGCCCTCGACGTCCACATTGGGCAGCACGCGGTCCAGCCAGCGCGGCAGCCACCACGCCTTGTGGCCCAGGAGTGCCAGGACCGCGGGGACGATCGTCATCCGGACCACGAAGGCGTCGAAGATCACCGCGATGGCGAGCGCGAAGCCCACCATCATGACCATCTGCTCGCCCGAGCCGATGAAGCCGGCGAAGACACCGACCATGATCACCGCGGCCGCGGTGACCACCCGCGCACCGTGGTTGAAGCCGGTGACGACCGCCTCGCCGGGCCGTTCGCCGTGGATGTACGCCTCCCGCATCCGGGTCACGAGGAAGACCTCGTAGTCCATCGCGAGACCGAAGACCACACCCACCATGAAGATCGGCATCATCGACATGATCGGGCCGGGCTGCTCCACATTGAAGAGCGAGGCGAGCCAGCCCCACTGGTAGACGGCGACCACCGCGCCCAGCGCCGCGAGGACGGAGAGCAGGAAGCCGAGGGCCGCCTTCAGCGGGACCAGGATCGAGCGGAACACCAGGACCAGCAGCAGGAACGCGAGTCCGACGACGAGCGCCAGATACGGCACCAGGGCGTCGTTCATCTTCTGGGAGAAGTCGATGTTCATCGCGGTCATACCCGTGACCAGCACGGTCGCACCGGTGTCGGACTTCACCGCGCTGTTGATGTCCCGGATGTCGTGGACCAGGTCCTCGGTCTTGAGCGAGGACGGCCGGTCCTCGGGCACCACGTTGATCATTCCGGTGTCGCCCGCCTTGTTGAGCGGGCCGGGAGCGACCGCGGCGACGCCGTCCAGCTTCTCGATCCGCTTGGCGACCTCGTCGACGGCTCCCTTGGCGTCCTCGCTCTTCGCGGCGTCCACGACCACCGTCAACGGACCGTTGAAGCCCGGCCCGAAGCCGTCGGAGAGCAGGTCGTACGCCTTGCGCTGGGTGGACGCGGGAGAGGACGAGCCCTCGTCGGGCAGGCCCACTTCCAGCGACGACGCGGGCAGCGCGATCACGCCGAGGCCCACGACACCGGCGAGCAGCACGGCGACCGGGCGGCGCAGGACGAAGCGCGCCCAGCGGGTGCCCATGTTGGGCTTGCCCGCGGTGACCGCCTGGGCGGCGGCCGAGTGGGCTCCGGCCTTGGCCGCCTTGCGGGCCTTGCGGCCGAGCACCTTGTCGCCCGCGAAGCCGAGCAGCGCCGGGATCAGGGTGAGCGCGATGACGACGGCGATCACGACCGTACCGGCCGCGGCGAAGCCCATCTTGCTGAGCAGCGGGATGTTGACGACGGCCAGACCGGAGAGGGCGATGACGACGGTCAGACCGGCGAAGACGACCGCGGAGCCGGCGGTGCCGGTGGCCCGGCCTGCCGCTTCCTCGGGGCTGTGGCCCTCGGCCCGTTCGGCCCGGTAGCGGGAGACGATGAAGAGGGCGTAGTCGATTCCGACCGCCAGACCGATCATCATGGCCAGCATGGAGGTGGTGGAGCCGAGTTCGAGGACGTTCGCGAGCGCCGTGATGGAGGAGATGCCGACGCCGACGCCGATGAGCGCGGTGAGCAGCGGCAGACCGGCGGCGATCAGCGAGCCGAAGGTGATCACCAGGACGACCGCGGCGATCGCGATACCGATCATCTCGGTGGAGGCCGCGTGCTCCTCCGCCATGGCGGCGTCGCCACCGATCTCCACGGTGAGCCCGGAGTCACGCGCGGTGTCGCCCGACTCCTTCAGCACGTCCCTGGCCTTGTCGGTCAGCTCCATGCCGGTGACCTTGTAGGTGACCAGGATGTACGCGATGTCGCCGTCCTTGGAGACCGCGGCGGCGCTGTACGGGTCGGCGACACTGGCGACCTGGGGCGACTTCTGGAGGTCCGTGACCGCCTTGGTGACCTCCGCCTTGTTCTCGGCGTCGGTCATCTTCTGGCCGTCGGGCGCCTTGAAGACGATCCGGGCGGTGGCTCCGTCGGCGCCACCGCCGGGGAACCGCTGCTCCAGAAGGTCGAACGCCTTCTGGGACTCGGTGCCCGGCAGGGCGAAGCCCGGTTCCTTGGGGGTGGACGCGGCGGAGGCACCGACTCCGGCGAGCACCAGCAGTGCCACCCAGACAAGTGCGACGATTCGGCGGCGCAGAAAGGCGAGCCGCCCGAGTTTGTAGAGGAACGTGGCCACGAGGGCGTACTCCCGTTGGTGAGACGACATGGGCAGGGGGAGTCGGCCCGACGACGAGAGCGGCGCGCGTCAGGTGTTTCTGGTGTTACGGATGGTGCAAAGGCGAGCGGGCGTGTCCGGGGAGGACGGCCGGGAAGCCTGGGGATGGTGGGGAAATCCGGGGGCGGGGAGCCGGGATCCTTGGGTGGGGACCCCGGGTCGCCGGGGAACCGGCGGGTTCGGACCTCGAAGGACGCGGACCCCGGGGAAGGGGTTCAGGCCCGGGGAGGCGGTGGCCCCGTGAGCCCTCCGACACCGCCGCACCGCCGTGTCCGTCCGGGGGTCGCCCCCCGGGCGACGGCCCGGTGCAGCGAGGACCGCGCGGTCATCGTGCCTCCAGGGCCGGCAGAACCACCGCGTCGATGTAGCGGGTGAGGAAGTCCCGGCCGGGGTCCCGGTCCTCGATGACCTGGAGCGTGAAGAACGCGCCGAGCAGCATGTGCGGGACGAACTCGACCGCCGGATTGTCCGCGCCGATCTCCCCCCGCTCCACCGCTCGCCGCAGCACCCTGTTGAGCGCCGCGGTCTCCGGCTCGATCAGCTTCTTGCGCAGGGCGTCGTGGAGATCGGGGTTGGTGTGGATCGCGTGGACGAGCCCCCGCAACAGCGCGGAGTCCTTCTCCATCTGGAGGTCGTCCGCGGCGGTCAGCATCGCGCGGAAGTCGCCCCGCAGGCTTCCGGTGTCGACCTCGTGGGCACCGGCGACCTGGTTGTGCTGGAGGGCCGCGGCCACCAGCTCGGGTTTGCTGTGCCACTGCCGGTAGAGCGTGGCCTTGCTGGATCGGGTCCGGGCGGCGACGGCGTCCATCGTCAGGGAGTCGTAGCCGACCTCACGCAGCAGATCGAGCACTGCTTCGAACAGCTCGTTCTCGCGCTCGGGGGTCAGTCGGCTGCGCGTCATGAAATCGGCCTCCCCTCGCCGGTCGGTTCGCCATCCGAACGAAACGGTTTCGTACATCTGTGACCCAGAGAACATAACCTGCACCCGCCATCGAAACGAAACCGTTTCGATGTGGGCTTGATCACGTAGTGCGGACTTCAACCAAAAGTAGATGTAAGGCGTCCGCGCCCGTCGGCCACGGGCCGGAAGGGACCCGGGCAGCAGTTCACCCCCGCTCAGGAGTTGCCCCGGCACCCCCGCGCGGAAAGCATGGGAGGGTGAGTGACGACGTGGCGTATCTCCGTTTCCCGCATCTGCACGACGACTTGCTGTGCTTCGCCGCCGAGGACGATCTGTGGATCGCGCCCCTCGTACCGGAGGGCGAGCGGCCGGGGCGGGCCTGGCGGGTCACCGTCGACCGGACGCGGATCGGCCACCCGCGCTTCTCCCCCGACGGCCGCCACATCGCGTACACGACCTGGCGCAGCCTCGACCCCGAGATCCATCTCGCCCCCGTGGAGGGCGGCCCGGCCCGGCGGCTCAGCTACTGGGGCTCCGTCGACACCCGGGTCTGCGGCTGGACCCCCGACGGCCAGATCCTCGCCGTCTCCTCGCACAACCAGCCCTTCTCGTACTTCTCCTGGGCCTACAACGTCCCGCTCGACGGCGCGCCCGGCGGCAAACTGCCCTGGGGGCCGGTCTCCGACATCGCCGTCACCGACATCGACGGGGAGCGGCGCACCCTGCTGCTCACCGGGAAGCCGCCGCACGAGCCCGCCGCGTGGAAGCGGTACCGGGGCGGGGCGACCGGGCGTCTGTGGCTGCACGGGGAACGCCTGCTCGCCGATCTGAACGGGCATCTGGACTGCCCGATGTTCGTCCGCGGCAGGATCGCGTTCCTCTCCGACCACGAGGGCGTCGGCAATCTGTACTCCTGTCTGCCCGACGGGAGCGGGCTGCGGCGCCACACCGATCACGACGCGTTCTACGCCCGGCACGCCTCCAGCGACGGCAGCCGGGTCGTGTACCAGTGCGCGGGCGACCTGTGGATCGTCGACGACCTGACCGTGCCCGGCGCGGTGCCGCGCCGGCTGGAGGTACGGCTCGGGGGGCCGCGCGCGGGACGGCGTACGTACCAGGTCCCGGCCGCCAGCCATGTGGACGCGGTCTCCGTCGACACCACGGGCCGCGCGAGCGCCGTGTCCGTACGGGGCAGCCTGTACTGGCTCACCCACCGCGACGGGCCCGCGCGCACCATCGCGGACACCCCCGGTGTACGGGTCCGGCTGCCCGTGATGCTCGGCACCGGCGGTCAGGTCGCCTACGTCACGGACGCGGAGGGCGAGGACGCGGTCGAGATCGCGTATCTCCCCCGGGCCACCGGCGACCGCGAGCCCCGGCGGCTGGCCTCCGGCGAGCTGGGCCGCGTCCTCGAACTGGTCTCGGACCCGGAGGGCGAGCGCCTCGCGATCGCGTCCCACGACGGCCGGCTGCTGCTGCTCGACGCGGGCGACGCCGGGGGCACAGGGGACGTGGGAGGCGCGGACGAGACGGGAGGCACAGGGGACGCGGGTGACACGGGACAGGCGGCCGGCACGTGCGACACGGTCGGCCCCCGGAGCACGGAGGAGCCGGACAATACGGAGGTACGTGACATTACGGACGGCGGGAGCTCCTCCGGTACGGCCGCGGACTCCCCGTCCCCTTCGGGCGTGGTGGAGCTGGTGCGGTCGGGCAACGGGCCCGTGGGGGATCTGGCGTTCTCGCCCGACGGGACATGGCTGACCTGGTCGCAGCCGGGAGTCGGCCGGTCGCTGCGGCAGATCAGGATGGCCCGCATAAAGGACCGGTCGATCGTCGACGTGACCAACGGGCGGTTCGAGGACGAGAACCCGGTCTTCACCAGCGACGGCCGCTACCTCGCGTTTCTGTCCTGGCGCGGCTTCGACCCGGTGTACGACGTGCACACCGGGGACCTGTCCTTCCCGCTCGGCTGCCGCCCCTACCTCGTACCGCTGTCGTCCGCGACACCGTCGCCCTTCGCGCTCTCCCCGGACGGGCGGCCCGCCGCGGGCGGTCTCGACCCGCTGGACGAGTCGGCGGGCTCGCCCGAGGAGGGGGCCGGGACGGTGGTGGAGACCGAAGGGCTGGAGAGCCGGGTGACACCGTTCCCGGTGGCGGCCTCCAAGTACTCGGCGCTGCACCCCGTGAGCGGCGGCGGTCTGGTGTGGCTGCGGTGGCCGATCTCGGGCGCGCTGGGGGAGACGTTCGCCAATCCCGCCGACACCTCGGGCCGCCCGACCCTGGAGCACTTCGACATCTCGAAGGCCCGCAGGACCGAACTGGTCGGCGATCTGGACTGGTTCGCGGTGAGCGGTGACGGTACGCGGCTGGTGGTCGTGGACGACGACGAGCTGCGGGCGGTCCCCGCGACCGAGTCCGCTGACGCCGACTCCACGGTCCAGCTCGATCTGCGCCGCATTCTGCACGAGGTGGACCCGGCGTCCGAGTGGCGGCAGGCGTACGCGGAGGCGGGCCGGCTGATCGGCGCGTACTTCTGGGACCCCGAGATGAGCGGCATCGACTGGCCGGACATCCTGGAGCAGTACCGGCCGCTGGTCGAACGCGTCGCCTCGCCGGACGAGTTCGCGGATCTGCTGCGGGAGGTGCTGGGCGAGCTCGGGACCTCGCACGCCTATGTGACACCCGCCCGCCGCAACGAGGGACCCCCGCACTACCAGCGTCCGATGGGCCTGCTGGGCGCCAACCTGGTCTGCCGGGACGGGAACTGGACGGTCCGGCGGATCCTGCCGGGCGAGTCGTCCGACTCGAAGGCGCGGTCGCCGCTCGCCGGTACGGGCATCCGCGAAGGCGCGGTCCTCACCCATGTCGACGGCCGCCCGGTCGACCCGGTGGCCGGCCCCTACCCGATGCTGTCGGCGGCGGGCGGCACCACGGTCGAGCTGACCTTCCGGGCCGCGGAGGGCGGCTCGCGGCGGGTGGCGGTCGTGCCGCTCGTGGACGAGCGCCCGCTGCGCTACCAGGACTGGGTGGCCAAGCGCCGTGAGGTCGTCCGGGAGCTGAGCGGCGGCAGGTGCGGCTATCTCCACATCCCCGACATGGGCGGCTCGGGCTGGGCCCAGTTCAACCGGGACCTGAGGCTGGAGATGTCCCGCCCGGCGCTCATCGTCGACGTACGCGGCAACGCGGGCGGGCACATCAGCGAGCTGGTGGTGGAGAAGCTGACCCGGAAGATCCTCGGCTGGGACCTGACGCGCGGCGCGCGGCCCGTCTCGTACGCCTCGAACGCCCCGCGCGGCCCGGTGATCGCCCTGGCGGACGAGGCGACCTCGTCGGACGGCGACATGATCACGGCGGCGTTCAAACTGCTGGGGCTCGGGCCGGTGGTGGGCAGCCGCACCTGGGGCGGGGTCGTGGGCATCACGGGCCGGCACCGGCTGGGCGACGGCTCGGTGATCACGGTCCCCATGAACGCGGCCTGGTTCGAGACGTACGGCTGGTCGGTGGAGAACCACGGTGTGGAGCCCGACCTGGACGCGCTGCGCACCCCGCTCGACTGGGCGGAGGGCCGCCATGTGCAACTCGACGACGCCGTCCGGCTGGCACTGGACCTGCTCGCGGAACACCCGGCGGCCGAACCCCCCGGCTACGACGACGTCCCGGACCGCCGACGGCCCCCGCTGCCGCCGCGCCCGGCGGAATAGCCGCGCCCAGCGACATAGCCGCGCCCGGCCCGAAGACGCCGCGAGGCGCACCCGCCGTCCCCGGCGGGTGCGCCCCTTCAGAACACGCGCGCGGCGTCAGGCGTCGCGGTCGGGGGACCGGCCGTACCGGTCCTCCGCCCCGCGGGCGGCGTCCTGCGGGGTGCGGTCGCGGGGCTCGTCCTGGGGGCGCTCACGGCGCCGGTCGCGGTCCTGGGGCTGGTCCTTCGACCTGCCCGCGCGCTGCTTCGCCTGCTCCTGAAGCTCCTGCGCCTTGTTCTGGAACTGGTCCTTGATGCCCATGCTTTGTTCACTCCTCGTGAGGGGTGTGGGGGGAGCCCCGGGCCGTGACGACCCCTGGGGCTCCTTCAGCGTGGCACGGGCGGACACACCACGCATGTCGATCAGTCACTCTGCGTGCGCGAACTCCGGGTGTGTGCCTCGTCCGCCGCGCCGCCCGCGCCCACGAGCCCCCGGAAGACACCGCCCAGCCGGGGTTCGAAGCGCCTCATCTCCCGCTGCCCGACCGCCGCTGTCAGAGCGGGGAGATGACCGCGTACGGACTGCATCCCGCGCAGCCACCACTGGGCGTACACATGGGCGGAACGGCGCTCGATCCCGGCGACGATCCGGTCGACGGCCGGGCCCGGCGGGTAGGTACGGTTCGACGGCCACGGCAGCCGTGCGCGCAGTTCCCGCATCACCTCGTCCTCGTCGGCGCCGCGGACCATGTCGGTGTCGGTCCAGGACAGATATCCGACACCGACCCGGACGCCCCGGTGGCGCACCTCCGCGCGCAGGCTGTGGGCGAACGCCTCGACGCCCGACTTGGACGCGCAGTAGGCGGTCATCATCGGCGCCGGGGTGATCGCCGCCAGGGAGGCGATCTGGAGGAAGTAGCCACGGCTCTCCGTCAAGGCCGGCAGGAACGCGCGGCCGGTGACCGCGCTGCCGATCAGATTGACCTCGACGACCCGACGCCAGGCGGCGGGGTCGGAGCCGGCGAAGGGACCGCCCGCCGCCACACCCGCGTTGGCGACGACGACGTCGACCCCGCCGAAGCGCTCCGCGACCCCGGCGGCGACCGTCGCCATCGCCTCGTCGTCGGTGACGTCGGCGTGCCACCAGTGGCTCTCGGTGTGCAGCCGCGCCGAGACCCGCTTCAGCTCCTCCGGTTCGAGCCCGACCAGCGCCACCCGTGCGCCGCGCGCGGAGAGTTTGCGCGCCAGCAGCTCGCCGACGCCACGCGCGGCGCCGGTCACGACCGCGACCTGTCCGTCCAGGCCCGTCCTGTTCCTCATCCGGCGCGCTCCTCACCGCTCATGCGGCACTGCCCCGGCCGCTCGACGCGACGCTCGCCACGCGGCCGGCCGCATGGGCCAGGAGCAGTCGGCGGATCTCCGCGTTGATCGCCTCGGGTGCCTCCACGGGGGTCATATGGCCCGTCCCCGGCAGCTCCACCAGCTCCCGGCAGTCGGGCAGCGTCGCCGCGATCCGCCGGGCGTGGACGGGCGGGGTGAGCCGGTCCGCCAGGCCCGTGACCACGACCGCGGGCACCGTCAGCTCCCGTACCCGCGAGCGGAGGTCGAGCCCGGCGAGCACCCGCGACCAGGCCACCCGGACCGGGCGCGGGCAGGCGTGGACGATACGGGCGCACTCCGCCACCTGGGCCCGGGTCGAACCCGGCGCCATGGTGGCGTACTTCAGGATCCGCCGGGACAGGGGCGTCACCGGGCCCAGCGGGGCGCGCGAGCCGAGGACCGAGCCGGTGAGCCGGGTCCGCAGCGGGCCGTGCCGCAGCGGGACGACCCGTGCCTCCTCGACCAGATGCGAGCCGCCCGTGCTGCACAGCAGGACGGCCGCCGCGTGCTCGGTGAAGGCGGGCCGCCCGGACGCGGCCATCAGGGCCATCCCGCCCATGGAGTGCCCGGCGAGCACGGCCTTCTGCCCGGGGGCGAGGGTGGCGCGCAGCACCGCTTCGAGATCGTCGGCGAGCCGTTCGGTGCCGACGGGGGCGGCGGGCGTACGGCCGTGTCCGCGCTGGTCGTAGACGACGACCCGGAACTCGGCCGCCAGGTCCCGCAGTTGTGCGGACCAGAACCGCGTGGAGCAGGTCCAGCCGTGGGCGAGGACGACGGTGGGCGCGTCCTTCGGGCCGTACACCTCGGTGTGTATCCGTGTGCCGTCGGCGGAGACGGCGGACAGGGTAGTGGCGCTCATCCGAGGGCCTCCTCGGCCTGCCCGGCGGGGGTGGCCGCGCCGCCGGCCGTCGCGGGGGCGGACGCGGCGGCCCGCCCGGGTGTGCGGGCGCGGAGGATCTCGTACTCCCCGAGGTCGACTTCGCGTGTCGCCCGCCGGAACTCGCCCGTCGTGCCGGGCCAGACGGTGGTGTTGCGGCCGGCCGCGTCCAGATACCAGCTGGTGCAGCCGCCGGTGTTCCACACGGTCCGCTTCAACCGCTCCTGCACCCGGTCGTTCCAGGCGGTCACGGCGGCCGGGCGGGCGTCGAGCGCGGCACGGCCGCCGAGAACGCTCAACTGCCGCAGATAGTCGGCCAGATAGTTCAGCTGGGACTCGATCATCAGGATCATGGAGGAGTTCCCGAGGCCCGTGTTGGGGCCGATGACGGTCATCCAGTTGGGGAAGCCGGACGCGGTCGCGCCGCGCAGCGACTTCATCCCGTCCTTCCACGCCTCCGCGAGGGTGATGCCGTCCGCACCGACGACCCGGTCGGCGATCGGCAGGTCGGTGACATGGAATCCGGTGCCGAACACGATCACGTCGGCCTCGGCCTCCGTGCCGTCGGACGCGACGAGGGTGGAGCCCCGGACCTCCGCGAGTCCGGACGCCACCACCTCCACATTGGGGCGGGCGACGGCCGGGTAGTACTCGCTGGACAGCCCGACGCGCTTGCAGCCGATGCGGTACGAGGGGGTCAGCCTGGCCCGCAGGGCCGGGTCCTTGACGGACCTGGCGAGGTGGGCCCTGGCCACGTTCTCGACCAGCCCGAGGACGTTCGTCCGCTTGGTGAACGCCTGGACCTGCAACTCCCTTACGCCCCAGAGCAGTCCGCGCCGGGCGGCGGCGGTGAACGGCAGCCGCCGGTGCAGCAGGCGCTCCACACCCGTCGTCCGCCGGTCCACCTTCGGCAGGACCCACGCAGGGGTCCGCTGGAAGAGCGTCAGACGGGACACCTCCGGCTGGATCCGCGGCACGATCTGGATCGCGGACGCGCCCGTCCCGATCACGGCGACCCGCTTGCCGCACAGGTTGTAGTCGTGGTCCCAGCGGGCGGAGTGGAAGACGCGGCCGGGGAAGCCGGCGAGTCCGGGGATCTCGGGGATCCTCGGGTCGGAGAGCGGCCCGGTCGCCGAGACGACCACCTCGGCGGTGTAGTCGCCGCCGCTGGTCTCGATCCTCCAGTGCAGCTCGTCGCCGTCCCAGGTCATCATCCGTACGTCGTGGTCGAAGCGGATGTGCGGGCGGAGCCCGAAGGTGTCGGTGACCCGCTCCAGATACGCGCGGATGTGCTGCTGCCCGGAGAAGGTGCGGGGCCAGTCGGGATGGGGCGCGAAGGAGAACGAGTACAGGTGCGAGGGGACGTCGCAGGTGCAGCCCGGATAGCTGTTGTCGCGCCAGGTGCCGCCGACCGAGCCGGCGCGCTCCAGGACGACGAAGTCGGTGATGCCCTCGCGGCGGAGCCGGACGGCCGCGCCGAGCCCGCCGAACCCGGACCCGATGACGGCGACGCGGACGTGCCGCGGCCGGGGCGGGTCCGGTGTGCCGCCCCGGGAGGCCCGGGGGTCCGGCGCCGTGTCGGGGTGCCGTGCGCTCCGCCCGGGCGGTCCGCCCCGTTCGTCCCGCGGGACCGTCCCGTCCCGCTCCGGCTGCCGTGCGTCCTGCCCCTGGTCCTCTACCCGCTCTCGCCGGCCCATGCCGCCGCCTCTCGCCGAACGTGCCACCGAACGCATAACCACGCCAGCAATCACTGGCACAGTAGGAAGCGTAGAGCAGCGAAAGTACCCGGGGTAGGGTTTCGACGGGATAAGTTACCGGCGGTACAACATAGGCTTCACCCGTGGCACACGGATCTGAGTACCGGATGGAAGAGCTGGCCGAGAAGGCCGGCATCACGGTGCGCACCGTGCGCTTCTACCGTGAGCGCGGACTGATCCGGCCGCCCCGCCGCGAGGGCCGTATCGCCTGGTACGACGACCGTCATCTCGCCCGGCTCCGGACGATCGCCGCCCTGCTGGAGCGCGGGCACACCCTCAACGGCATCGCCGACCTCGCCACCGCCCTCGAAAGCGGGCGGGACGTCGGCGAGGTCCTCGGCCTCGGCGAGCCCACCGAGGAGACCCCGGTCCGCCTCACCCCCGAGGAACTCGCCGACCACTTCGAGGGCGAGGTCACCCCGGAGAACTTCGCTGCGGCACTGGACCTCGGCTATCTCGCCACGGACGGCGACACGATCGTGCACATCAGCCGGCGGCTGCTGGAGGCCTCCTCCGCGCTGGTACGGGAAGGGGTGCCGCTCTCGGCGGTCCTGGAGGCGGGACAGCGGGTCCGCGCCCACGCGGACGCCCTCGCGGACCTCTTCGTGGGGATGGTGGCCGAGCACACCCCCGGGAAGGACGCCGGGCGGCTCCGCCCGCTGGCCCGGAGCGTGGTGGAGGCGGAGCTGTCGATGGCACTGGACCGGCGGCTGCGGGAGCCCGCGGCGAAGGAGCGGGCGGAGCCCCGGGGAACCTCCCGCCGGGATCCCGCCCGACCCGGACGAGAGGACAGAAGAACCTAGGCGGACGGCTGACGGCCGGTGAACAGCCCCGCCAGGCGCGCGCGGGTGAACGCCGCGATGGTGAACCCGTCCGAGACCTCGCCGCTCGCGATCATCCGCTCCACCTCCCACCAGGGCCGCGCCACCGCCCGCCGGATCCCCTCGGCCGCGTCCAGCACCCCGACGCCGTCGACACGGGCCGCGTACATCTCGACGCAGCCGCCCAGCAGCCCGGTGTCGGGATGCACCGGACCCAGCGGGATCAGCTCCCGGGCCACTACGCCCAGTTCCTCCCGCAGTTCGCGGACCGCGTTGTCCTCCCCCGAGGTGTCCTCCCGCGCGGCCATCCCCCGGGGCAGTTCCCAGTGCCAGGCCCGGGTGGCGTGCCGGTAGTGCTCGACGAGCACGATCCGGTCACCGCCGACGAGCGGGAGGACCACCACGCCGGGGCTGGACTCGGTGTGCACCAGCCGCACGTACAGCCCCAGGGCTCCCCCGGGGAACCGCACCGCGTCCCGCAGGAGGGTGACGTAGCGGTCGGCGTACACGACACCGACCGGCTCGTCCGTCCCCACGGCACGCCGTGCCTCCTCGACCTCGGCCGGGTCGAGGAGGATGTCGATGCCTTCGGGGTCATTGCCGAACAGCTCGGGGCGTTCGGTTCGGAGCCGGTCGTACGCCGTCACTGGATTCCCCCCGCCGGAGCCGGGCCGCGGGGCTCAGTACTCCGGGATCTCGTCGTTCTCCTGGATGGTGGCGGAGCTGGTCGCGGCCGTCGGCCCGCCCGTCTCCGCGTAGCCGGGAAGCCCTCGGACCATCGAGAGGAACTGGTTCCACTCGCGGACCGTGTCGAAACGGACCGTCGCCATCTCCCGCGCGAACTTCTGCTCGCGCCGGCCCTCGCGCCGGTTGCGCAGCACCAGTTGGACGGAGCCGCCGTACCGGCTCGTCGCCGCGCCCAGTGAGCCGGTCAGCGACCAGATCTCGTCGCCGGTCATCGCGGTGAAGACCGCGCCGCCGACGGTGACGACCGTCTCGACGACGGGCATCCACTTGTTGGCGTCCAGCTCGCCCGCGCGGGGACGGGACTTCACGATCCGGATCAGCTCGGAGTTGAGCCGCACATAGCGGTCGAAGACCAGGCCCAGCCGGTCGCTGTAGCCGAGCGGATCGGCGGTCAGCGCGTCGAAGGCGTCCATGTAGTCGTGCCAGGGATCGCTCTGGCGCAGATTCCAGATGTCCTCCAGCCGCAGCGAGTCGACGGCGGCGAGGGTGAGGCGGTCCTGGACGGTGGAGAACACCTGCCGCCGCAGAAACAGCAGCAGTTCCTCGGGATCGGTGATCGTCCGGCCGCCCCCGGAGCCACCGCGCAGGTCCCGCCATTCCTGGAGGGCCACGCGCCGGAGACTGCCGTTCGGGGTCAGCGGATACATACCGAGGGCGTCGGCGAGATTGACGCTGTAGATCAGGTCGAGGAGCTGTTTGACCTCTCCGGCGAACGGTTTGTTCCTGTCGTAGCGGCCGTCGGAGACCGGGACTCCGGGAACGGAGACGAACTCCTCGTAGAGAAGGCTCCGGGTGACGGTCTCATTGCGGGTACGCAGCTCATTGCTCAGCTGGACGACCTCACCGATACGCGCCGCGAACCGGTCGACCTGACCGACGGGCACGCCGACCTGCGAGGCCAGCAGCGGAATGTCCTTGGCGGTGAGCCCCTGCACCCGGGCGGCGAAGGGATTGAACAGCGCGTTCCTGGTGTCCGTCCGGTTCTCCTGGTCGTCCCAGGACATCCGTAAGCAGGTCAGACGCTCACTCGCGGGCATCCGCGCGACGGTCTCCTGCCACGCCGTGAACGCCTCCTCGTCGATGTCCATCCACGCGGGCGGGCGCTCGGCCGGCTCCTTCTCGTTGAGGAGGAACGGGACCAGGGTGCCGTCCGCGAGCAGCTTCTGATGCGCGCGGCGGGCCGCGCCGCCCTCGACGAGGTCACGGCTCACGGCCCGGTTGTTGTAGAAGAACACCCGGTTCGCCACGAGCTGGCGGGTGTTGATGAGACTGCGGAAATACTCGGCGCGCACTTCGGTGCCGCGCGTCTCCTCGACGTCCCTGAGCGATTTCCCCTGCTCGACCATGGTCCTGGTCAGTTCGGCACTGACCCATTGGTTGTCGAGGGACTGCGCGATGACCGCGCCCTTTTTCAGTTCGGTCGGCCGAATGCGCGCGACCGCGTCACTGCCGGCGTCAGAAGTCATACTCTCCCCCAAGTATTCCGCCCACGTCCCGTACGGCGAGGCAAGGTTAGCTCCCCCACGGACGCCCCGAGGAGGATCCGGCGAACCGCGCCTCGCCGGTCTAGGCGGTTGTCGCCGACGCGACGGAGCGCGGCGCGGTGGAAGGGTCCGAGTGGCGGCGGAACGGGCCGCGGACCGATACCACCGGCGGGAGAATTCCATGGCAGCCCAGGGCATCACCTACACCGGCCTCGACGCGCTCCTCACCCCGGAGAACTCCGTTCTCCTGTTGATCGACCATCAGGGTGCCCAGTTCGCGGGCATGCGCAGCATGGACGCCGGTCTGGTGGTCAACCATGTGACCGCGCTGGCCAAAGGGGCCAGGCTGTTCGACGTACCGACCGTCCTGACCACCGTCGTGGAGGAACGCGGCGGCCGGCTCATCCGCCAGGTCCAGGACGTGTTCCCCGACCAGACCCCGATCGACCGTACGGCGATCAACACCTGGGAGGACCAGCGGGTGGTGGACGCGGTGGCCGCGACGGGCCGCAAGGACATCGTCATGGCGGGACTGTGGACGGACATCTGTCTGGCCTGGCCCGCGATCCACGCCATCGCCGACGGCTACCGGGTGTTCGCGGTCACGGACGCCTCGGGTGCCACCAGCGTCGAGGCCCATGAGCGCGGCATCGAGCGCATGATCCAGGCCGGTGTGATACCGACCTGCGCCGGAACCGTCATCGCCGAGTGGCAGCGGGACTGGGCCCGCCAGGAGACCGTACCGGGCATGACCGAGATCCTGCTCGAACACGGGGGCAGCTTCGGCACCAGCCTGGCCTGGGAACTCCAGCTGCTCGGTCTCGACAAGAGCTGACCCGGCCCCTCGGCGACGGACGTGAGCCGCTGAGGCCCGTCCGGAACCCGGGCGCCCGCCTTCCGGGCGGACGCCCGCTCCCGCGGCCCTGCGGCGCCCTTTCAGGCCCGTCGCGGGGCCGCCCGTTCACCCCCCGCTCGATACCTTGGCCCATGCTCCCGGCACACCCGCCGGGGCCCTTCGACCCGCGGGTCCGGGGCGCACCGGATCACGGGTCACCCTCGCTAGGAGTCGCACGATGAACATCACTGTTGTCGGCCGAGGCCGAGTCGGCGGCGGGCTCGCCCGCCTGTGGACCGGAGCGGGCCATAAGGTGACCGGGCTGGGACGGGACGGCGGAGACGCCACCGGCGCCGATGTCGTGGTGGTGGCGGTGCCCGGTCACACGATCGCCGACGCGCTGGGCAGGGTCTCCGGTCTCTCCGGTCAGATCACCGTCGACGCCACCAACGTCTACCAGGAGCGCGACAGTTCGTTCCCGTCGCTCTCCCACCAGGTCAAGTCGATCGTCGGGGGTCCGACCGCCAAGTCCTTCTCCACGGTCTTCGCCGCCACCTACGCGCAGATCCCGGCGCAGACGACCAGGCCGGGCAATCTCTTCGCGAGCGATCCCGCGGCCAGGAGCACCACCGAACAGCTCGTCCGGGACGCCGGTTTCGACCCCGTCTTTGTCGGTGATCTGGATCCCGGGGCGCGGCTGCTCGAAGACAGCTCGGGCCTCACCCGCGCGCTCGCCGCGCAGATGGGCCCCTTCTTCTACCGGTACGGCCGGCCCGGCGCCTTCTGATCCGGGTCCCCTCCGGCGCCCGGCGGCCGTGGCTTCGCGGACCGGGCCCGTCGCACGGGCCCCGGGGAGTCCTGGCCGCCGGGGAAGATCCACCCCTCCACCAGACGGCGTTGAGCGCGCTCCGGCACTCCCCCGGCGCCCACGCCCGGTGGCCGACGGGAGGCGTCCGTGGTGCCGGTGGTCACCGTGCGGCGGCGCATGGGGCTGGTTACGGCGGTAGGACGTGGGGGTGGCTCCGTAGGCGGCACGGAAGGTGCGGCTGAAGACCGAGGGGTTGGTGAAGCCCCAGCGGGCGGCGATGTCCGCGATACGCCGGGAGGCGAACGCCGGGTCCTGCAGATCGGCTCGCCGTCCCGGAGATCCGGGGGTCCCTGGGGAAAGCGCCGCTCACGAGGGAAGCGGACGCGGAATCCGGAATCGGGCCGCACGTAGGGTCGCCCGGAATTCCGCCGGAATTCCTCATCAGGAGCGGGGCTTTGAAGGGGCGCGGATTTTATCCCTGCGCCGATCGCTCAGCCTTGTTCGCGACCGACCGCGTCCAGCAGTTTGTCCATCAGGGTGCCCAGTGTCTCGACCTCTTCGGAGGTCAGGGGATCGAAGAAGCACCGGCGGACCGTCTCCACGTGCTGGGGCGCGGCCCCTTCGATCGCGGCCCGTCCCGAAGCGGTCAGCCGCACCATGGCCCCCCGGGCGTCATCGGCGCACGCCTCCCGGGTGACGAGTCCCCGCTTCTCCATACGGATGATCTGATGGGACAGCCTGCTGCGTTCCCATCCGACCTCCAGACCGAGGTCCCGCGACCTCATCAGGCCGTCGGGCGACTCGGACAGGGGAACGAGCAGCGCGTAGTCGGCGCCCGACAGCCCGGAGTCCCGCAGGAGTTGGCGGTCCTGCGCGCTCTGCAGATCGCGGCGGAGGTCCCGGTACTTCTTCCAGACCTGTGCCTCCTGCTCATTGAGCCACCGCGGTTCTCCCATGGGGGGAATCTAGCAGAAGGCGGACATGTCATCGATGGGCCATTCTTCCCCCCGACTTCCATGGTCCTTCGGCTCTGAGAAATGCGCCGGGAGTATCTGTACGGAACTCCGGGCGCTGGGGAATGAGCCGCGGAAGGAGTATGAATTCCCTTTCGCTTCCGGGACGTTCCCCGATATGATTCGGCCTCGGCAGATCTCTTCTGTCAGCGCAGGAGATTCATCCCGTGCAGTTGCCGGCGGGAGGAGATGCCCATCTTCTTGAATACGCTTCGCAGATGGGCGTCGACCGTCCTGGGGCTCAGGCACAGCTCGGTTCCGACCTCCCTGGACGTGGCTCCGGTCGCCACCAGCCGGGCGATCCTCAGTTCCTGCGGGGTGAGACAGGAGGTGTCGGCGGGTCCGGTCCGCAGGGGGCGGTTGTGGCCCCCTGCCGCGCGCAGTTCCCGGGCGGCGCGGGCGGCGAAGGCCGCGGCGCCGCAGGCGGACAACACCGAGTTCGCCCGCTGGAGTTGTCGTCGCGCCTCGGTCCGGTATCCGCCGGCCCGCAGCCATTCACCGTAGAGAAGGCGGCCACGGGCGGTGTGGAGGATCGCGTCGCTGAGTTCGAGCCGCCGAACGGCTTCCTGGTGCAGGTCTCCGGCTTCCGAGTCGCCGCTGAGGAGCGCCCGGCAGCGCAGGCGCACACCGAGCGCCCAGTCCGTGGAACCGGCCCGGGTGCGTCGCAGGACTCCCTCCAGCGCGGCACGGGCGAGGTCGGGGTGCCCCGACCGGGCAGCCGCCTCGACGAGTTCGGCCAGGCCCCACGTGTGGAGGCCGGTCTCGTCGAGGTGGTGGACGGACCGCCACAGCCGTACGGTGTCGGCGGGGCGGCCGAGCCCGTTGAACAGCACCGCCTCGGCGTACTCGACCGCCGTGAGCAGGTGCCCCTCCCCGCGCGCGACCGCGTCGCGCCGTGCCTCGGAGGCGAGTCCCGCCGTCCGGGACCGGTCTCCGCGCCAGGCCGCGAGGACGGTCCGTACACAGGGCACACCCCAGCGGCCCGTGTGGCCCGGCAGTGAGCCGGCCTCCCGGACGAGTGCCGCCGCCGCCTCGAACTCGCCGGCGTGGACATGGACCAGTGCCCGCCGGTTCAGGGCGGCCGGAAGCACGGTCGGCAGCGCGCCCGGGCGCCGGGCGTCGCGTACCTGCCGGTCGGCGAGCCGCCGCCACGCGGAGTCGTCCCAGAGGTCGACCGCCGCGCTGCACAGGGCCCACGCCTCACCCGGTCCGTACGGGCGGGTGTCCCGATCGTCGAGATAGGCGCGCAGCGCACGTTCGAGCGCGGGAGCGGCGAACGCGACGCCCCCGCGCGCCCGGTCGGTGAGGCCGTCGAGGAGCAGGTCGAGCGGGCGCGGGGGCCCGGGGGGCGGGGATCGGCGCGGACCGTCGGCCGTTTGCGGGGGACGCGGCCCGGTGGCGAGGCGGCCGGCGCAGGCGGTGGCGGCCAGTTCGTCCAGACGGACCTCCCGGGCCAGGGACGCGTCCACGGACGACATGAGGGCGGCTGCCCGCCGGAGGAGACCGGCCGCCGTGTCGCATCGGCCGCGATCGAGGGCCATACGTGCGCGCAGGGTCTCGGCACCGGCGGTCAGGCGTTCGTCGAGTGGCCCGGAGCAGGCGAGTGCCAGGAGTCGTTCGGCGGCTTCGTGGGCTCCGGCGTCGCGCTGCGTCCCGGCCGCGCTCAGGGTTCGCGCGGCACGGTCCCAGGCGTCGGGGGTGAGCCGGGCCGCCGCTTCGAGGAAGGCGGCCGCCCTGCCCGGAACCCCGTCCAGCGACGCGGATCGCTCCAGGGCCCTCGCGGTGGCTTCGTCCGGGCCCGCGAGGGACTGCGAGTGGTGCCAGATCCAGCGATCCGGCTCCTGGGCCGCCGCGGCCACCGCGAGAGCGCGGTGGGCGGTCCGGCGGTCGGCCGGTGCGGCGTCGTACCAGACGATCGACCGTACGAGGGGGTGGCTGAAGCGGATCCACAGGTCGACGGAGAGGAGTTCGGCCTCTTCGGCGGGTGCCGCGGCCTCGACGCCGATGCCCAGGTGCCGTACGGCCCGCCACAGGTACAGGGGGTTTCCGGTGGGCTCCGCGGCCGCCACCAGCAGGAGCCGCCGGGTGTCCGCGGGGAGTGCGGCGACGCGTCTGCGGAAGCTGGCCTCCATGGGCGTTCCGGCTGAGGCGGCACCCGGTGGGGTGTCCGGGTCGGGGAGGCCGGCGGTCCGGGAGAGTTCGAGGAGGGCGAGCGGATTGCCCCGGGCTTCGGCGATGACGCGGTCCCTCACGGGGCGGTCGAGGGGGGCGCGGACCCGCTGCGACAGGAGTCTGCGGGCGTCCTGCTCCGGGAGTCCGGTGAGGAGCAGGGAGGGAAGGCTCGCCAGTTCGGTCCGGTCGCCGGGCTGCCGGGCCGCGACGAGGAAGGCGACCCGGGCGTCTCGGACCCTTCGGGCGGCGAAGGCGAGCGCCCGGGTGGAGGCCCGGTCCATCCAGTGGGCGTCGTCGACGACGCCCAGCACGGGGCGTTCGGCCGACGCGTCGGACAGGAGGCCCAGAACGGCCGTGCCCACGAGAAAGGGGTCCGGATCGCCGCCCGGGCGGAACGCCGCCTCCAGGGCCTCGCGCCGGGGTTGCGACAGCTCGGTGACCGCGGCCAGCAGGGGGGCGCACAACTGGTGCAGCCCGTCGTAGTCGCGCTGTCGGTCGATCTCCCTGCCGCAGGCGCGCAGGACGGTCGTCCGTGGTGGGGTCGGCGCCGATTCGAGGAGGGCGGTCTTCCCGATGCCCGCCTCGCCGAGGATCAGCAGCGCTCCCCCGCGCCCGGCGGCGAGGTCGTCGACGAGCCGGTGGAGCCTGCGGGTCTCCTGCGGCCGGCCGATGAGCGCCGGGCTCTCGCGTAACACTCGCCGTGTGGGCACCGTTCGTGTCTCCCGCTCCTCGGACGCGGCTGCCGTACGCCGAGTCGACGGCCCGCCCCGGGGACGCCTGCGTCCCCGGGTACCGCCTCGTCTCCGGGGTGGTGCGCCCGGACCGGCCTCCTGCCGGAACCACCTGCGGGCGCCCGGCCTTGAACCGGAGAACCCTCACCCGCCCGCACGTCACCGGCGACCACCCTCCCACATTTGAGGACACGTCAACAATATCTGGGGGCGCCCGCTTCGGGAGGTGCGAAGGTGCGCGGGTGCGCGGGTCGCGACCACCGGGCGGACACCGGACCGACCGGGCGGACTGGGCGACCGGACCGACCGGTTGACCGGGCGACCGGATCGACCGGGCTGACCGCGCGGGCCGGACCGACCGCGCCGGCGGGCGGGCCGGGCGGCCTCGGCGCCCGAGTGCGGCTCAGCCGTTCCCGTCGGCCCGACCGTGACGTTCTCCGCGCGAGTCGTCACGGTGCAGCGGCAGACGCCTGAGTTGCCGGCGCGAGGTGATCCCGAGCTTCCCGAAGATGTTCCTCAGATGGGCGTCGATGGTCCGGGGGCTGAGAAAGAGCCGTGTCCCGGCCTCTTTCGAAGTCGCTCCGGCGGCGACGAGACGGGCGATCCGTAACTCTTGCGCCGTCAGCCCGGCGGGGGTGGGGGCCTTGCGGCTCCGGGGGTGCTCCCCCGTGCTGTCGAGCTCGCGGGCCGCGCGGGCCGCGAAGGCCCCGGCCCCCATCGCGGAGAGCCTCTCGTGGGCGGCGCGCAGCATGGTCCGGGCTTCGCGGCGACGTCCTTCACGTCGCAGCCATTCGCCGTAGACGAGACGGGCACGGGCGGCGTGCACGGCGCCCTCGGTGCGGTCGAGCCGGGTGATCGCCTCCCGGTAGCACTCCTCCGCCTCGGCGCCTTCCGCCAGGAGGGCCCGGCTGCGCAGGGCCACTCCCCGCGCCCAGTCGGTTCCGGTGCTCTCCGTGCGTTCGAGGAGGCGCCGGAGCACCGGGGCGGCGGCCTCCCGGTCACCGGTGCGGGCCGCCGCTTCCAGGAACTCGGTGAGAAGCCAGGCGTGGAACCCCGGCTCGTCGAGCCGGCAGGCCGGGTGAAGGGCTTCCAGGGCCGCGTCGTAGCGCCCGAGACCGTTGAACAGCACGGCTTGGGCGTACTCGACCGCGGTGACGAGTCTGCCTTCGTCCCGGTGCTCCGCCGCTGTCCTCGCGAGGTCCGCCAGTTCCAGCGTCCGGGTCTCCTCCCCGCGCCACGCGGCCACGGTCACCTCGACGTACTCCAGACCCGGGGCGCCGACCTCGTCGGCGATGGCATGGGCCTCGGCGACGAGGTCGGCGGCGTCGTCGAACCGCCCGGCGTGGATGAAGGCGAGCGCCCGGTAGCTGAGCGCCACCGGCAGCACCGCCAGAGCGCCCGCCGCCCGGGACTCCGCCAACTGGCGTTCCGCCAGCGCGAACCACGCGCCGTCCTCCCACAGATCCATCGCGGCGCAGCAGGCGAGCCACAGCTCGCCCATCGCCGCACTGCCGCCGTCTCCGCGTTCCGCTCCCTCCATGTAAGTCCCCACCACGCGGCGCAGCAGCGGGACCGCCGCCGAGAAGCCCTTCGACACCTGGGTGGTCAGCGCGTCGAGAAGCAGATCCGGCGGGCGCCCGGGAGCGTCGTCACCGAGCAGGTCCGAAGCGGCCTCGGCCAGATCGGACATCCGTACGGAGTGGGCGAACCGGCCGACGAAGACGGCGGCGGCGAGGGCGTCGAGCAACGCCTCCCGGGCCGCCGGAAGGTCGACCGCCGCCATGGCACGCGAGGCGTGGAGGAGTCGGGCGACCGCCGCGCCGTCCCGGTTCCGGTCGAAGGCGATCCTCGCGTGGAGGGTCAGGGCCTGTGCCCGCTCACGCGGCCCGAGTGGTCCGGTCCGGGCCACGGACAGCAGCCCGAGCGCCTCGTCGACGGCCCCGGCCTCGCGTTTCGCCGCCGCGGCGGCGAGCGCCCGTTCGGCGCGCGGACCCGGCAGAGGGGTCAGCCGGGCCGCCTCGGCGAGAAAGACCGCGGCCGCAGCGGCTCCCCCTCGGGCCCGGGCACGGCCGGCCGACCGGTACAGCGCGTCGGCGGTGTCCCCGTCGGGTCCGACCGCCGCCTGGGCCAGATGCCAGGCCCTGCGGTCACCGTCGCTCTCGTGGTCCAGGACACGGGCCAGCGCGCGGTGTGCCGCGCGCCGCTGGTCCGGCGACGCGGAGCGATAGACCGCGGAGCGTACGAGGGGGTGGCGGAAGCGTACCCAGTCCCCCAAGGAGAACAGTCCGGCCTCCTCCGCGGGCCGGGCCGCGCCGACGCCGATGTCCAGTTCCGCGGCGGCCCGCGTCAGCAGTGAGGGGTTGCCGGTCGGTTCCGCGGCGGCCGTCAGCAGGAGGGTTCGCGTACGGGCCGGGAGGGCGTCCAGCCTGGCCCGGAAGGTCGACTCGATCACGGCCGGGACGGGGGACGCGTCGGGGCGGGCGAACCCTCCGGCCAGTTCGCTCGTGCGGGGCAGTTCCAGCAGGGCGAGCGGGTTGCCGCGGGCCTCGGCGAGGATGCGCTCCCGTACCCGGGTGTCGAGGGGAGCGCGGATCCGGGCCATGAGAAGGCTCCGGGCCTCGGCCTCGGCCAGCCCGGTCAGCGGCAGGTGCGGCAGGCCCCGCAGCTCGGGGCGGGCGGCCGGGTCGCGGACCGCGAAGACCAGCGCGACCGGCTCGTCCGGCACCCGGCGCGCGGCGAACGCGAGCGCCTGCGCCGATGCCGGGTCGAGCCACTGGGCATCGTCGACGACACAGAGCAGCGGCCCGCCGCCCGCCGCGTCCGACAGCAGGTCGAGGAAGGCGAGGCCCACGCGGAAACGGTCCGGGGTGTCACCGTCCCGCAGCCCGAAGGCGGTCGCCAGCTCGTCGCGCTGAGGAGCCGGCAGTCCGGCGATTCCGGTGAGGACCGGCCCGCACAACTGGTGCAGCGCGGCGAAGGCGAAGCCGGTCTCGAACTCGGCGCCCTCGGCCCGCAGTACGCGCACCCCCGGTGCGGACCGCGCGTACCTCAGCAGGGCGGACTTGCCGATCCCGGCCTCGCCGCAGATCACCACGCAGCCGCCGTGCCCGGCGGTCAGCTCTTCGAGCAGTCCGTCGAGGGCCGCGCGCTCGCGCTGCCGCCCGACGAGTCGGGGTCGCTCCGGACCGGGGGGAGGTAGGGCCACCCCTCCATTCTGTGGTGCACCGGTGTCCGTCGGCCGGGTGCACCGGACCCGCGAGGGTCCCGGGCGGGCCCGACCGCCGCGCCCGGCGGGCTGGAACCCGGCCGGCGCGGCGCCCGTGGCCGCGGCGCCTGTGTCCGGCCCGACGGGGCCCGGTCTCCCCGCCCGTACCGCCGTGTCCCGGAGCGTGGGCCCGGGAAGGGCGCGCGGCCGTGGCCGTCGCGAACGCCTCGGCCCGGGCGGACGGTGGCGGTGCGGCGGGAGGGCCCGTCAAGGGTGCGGCCGCCGCTGGGCGGCCACATCCCCGTCATCGCCGGCCGCCCGAGGGGTGTGAGCGGCAGGGCGGCGGACCGCCGGCGCGGCGGCCTCGGCCGTCCGGGAGGCGTCCCGGACCTCTATGGTTGCCCTCACCGCCCGCGACTGGGGTTGATCATGAGGTCCGTCACCGGCTTGGCCCACAGCAGGGAGATCTCCCTCCACATCCGGCACGCCGGGGCCTCGGTGTCCCGGACGGTCTGGTGCGTCGAGGTCGGCGGGAGCGTCTATGTACGTTCCGCCTTCGGACCCGGCAGCCTGTGGTACCGGATGGCGCGGCTCGCGGGCACCGCACGGGTCGAGATCGACGGGACGGCCTGGCCGGTGCGTCTGGAGCCCGCCTCCGAACCCGGTCTCGACGACCGGATCTCGGAGGCCTACCGGGCGAAGTACGAGCGCGCCTGGCCGGGGCCGGTACGGAGTCTGCTCAGCGCCGAAGCCGTCGGTACGACCCTGCGGCTCGCGCCCCGCGCCGGAACCTGAGAGCGGGGCGCGGACCGGACCGCCTCAGCCTCCCGTGCCCGGGACGCGGGCCCGCGAGGCGCGTACGTCCTCACCCGGCGCGGGCAGGCCGGCGCCGGGGAGCCGGCCCTCGAAGACGACCGTCACCGGTGCGTGGTCGCTCCACCGCTCCCCGTGGGTCGCCGCCCGCTCCACGTACGCCTTCACGGCCCGTCCGGCGAGCGCCGGGGAGGCGACGGCGAGGTCGATGCGCCAGCCGGTGTCGTTGTCGAAGGCGCGCCCCCGGTAGGACCACCAGGTGTAGGGGCCCTCCTGGTCCGGGTGGAGGGCGCGGACCACGTCCACGTACTCCTCGAACACCTCGGACAGCCAGGCGCGCTCCTCGGGCAGGAAGCCGGAGTTCTTCCGGTTGCCGCGCCAGTTCCTGAGGTCCGCCTCCCGGTGGGCGATGTTCCAGTCGCCGCAGACCAGGACCTCACGGCCGGCCGCCGCGGACCGGGCCCCCAGCTCGCGCAGATACGGCAGGAACGCGTCCATGAACCGGTACTTCTCGTCCTGCTTCGGCGTGCCCGCCTCGCCCGAGGGCAGATAGAGCGCGGCGACCGTGAGCCCCGGCAGATCCGCCTCGATGTAGCGTCCGCTGCCGTCGAACTCGTCCGAGCCGAAGCCGACGCGCACCTCGTCCGGCTCCCGGCGGGTGTAGAGCGAGACCCCCGCGCGGCCCTTCGCCCCGGCGGGCGCGTGCGCCGTGTGCCAGCCGGCGGGCCGCCGCACCGCCTCGGGCAGCTGCTCCGGCTCGGCCCGCACCTCCTGGAGGCAGACCACGTCGGCGTCGGTGGCGGCCAGCCACTCGACGAACCCCTTCTTGGCGGCGGCGCGCAGGCCGTTCACATTCACGGTTGTCACGGTGAGCATCACGGCAGCCTATCCGTGGGCGGCCCATCGATCGCCCGGGGCGCATCCGTACGCTTGTCCGTATGGATGTACGTGCGGTCCCGTTCGACCACCCCGACGCCGTGAAGCTCAACGACGAGGTCATGCAGGAGTACGTCGTGCGCTACGGCCCCGGTGACGACGGCGAGGACGAGGGGGACGCCACCCCGCTCAGCGCGTCGATGTTCGTACCGCCGCGGGGTCTGTATCTGATCGTGTACGACGCCGCCGACCGGCCCGTCGCCTCGGGCGGCTGGCGCTCGCAGCAGCGCAACGCCGAGGGGTACGAGGACGGGGACGCCGAGCTGAAGCGCATGTACGTCGTCCCGCAGGCGCGTGGCCTCGGGCTCGCCCGCCGTGTCCTCGCCGCCCTCGAAGCGGACGCGCGGGCGGCGGGCCGGACCCGGATGGTGCTGGCGACGGGTGATCAGCAGCCGGAGGCGATCACGCTGTACGCGTCCAGCGGATACACGCCGGCGCCGAGGAAGTTCGGCCACTACCGCGAGTATCCGGAGAGCCGCTGCTTCGTCAAGCCGCTGGTCTGACGGCCGGGGACGGGAGGACGGGGCCGGGGAGGCTCGGCGGTCTCCGGGCGCGGGGAGGCTCGGCGGCGGGTTATGCGCTTGCCGGGGGTGGCGCGGGGTCGTGAGGATGGCGGTATGCCTGATGTCATCGCGCCCGACGGGACCCGGCTCGTCCTCCATGTCGTGGGAGAGGGCGAACCGCTGCTCTGCCTGCCGGGCGGGCCCATGCGCGCGTCCGCGTACCTCGGCGATCTCGGCGGGCTGTCGCGGCGGCGGCGGCTGATCCTGCTCGATCTGCGGGGGACCGGCGGGTCCGGGATTCCCGGGGATCCGGCGACGTACCGGTGCGACCGGCAGGTCGCCGACGTCGAGGCGGTGCGGGAGCACCTCGGGCTGGACCGGGTCGACGTGCTGGCCCACTCGGCGGGCGGGGATCTCGCGCTGCTCCACGCGCTCCGGCACCCCCGGCGTGTGCGCACGCTCACCCTGGTCGCGGCCCGGGCGCGGGCCCTGGGGATCGACGTCACACGGAAGCAGCGGCGGGAGGCGGCGGCACTGCGCGCGGCCGAGCCGTGGTTCGAGGCGGCGTACCGGGCGTACGAGGCGGTGTGGGCCGGGTCCGCGACCGACGCCGACTGGGATGCGGTGATGCCCTTCTTCTACGGCCGCTGGGACGCGGCGGCCCGGGCGCACGCGGCGGCCGATGTGCGGCAGACGAATGAGGAGGCGGCGCGGTGGTACGCGTCCGCCGGCGCCTTCGACCCCGCCACGGCCCGCGCGGGCGTCGCCGTGCTCAAGGCCCGGGTGCTGGTGCTGGCGGGTGAGCTGGACGGCGGGCCCCTCCCCCGGGTCGCCGCCGCGGTCGCGGACCTGTTCCCGGACGCCGAGGTCGCCGTTCAGCCGGGCGCGGGGCACTTCCCGTGGCTCGACGACCCGGACCTGTTCACCCGGACCGTCGAGGCGTTTCTGTCCCGGGCCGCGCCGGCCGCTCCGTAGCGGGGCCGGGGCCCCTGCCGGTGGGGGAACCGGCAGGGGCCCCGGTGCTCGTACGGGCGCCGGGGGTTGCCCGCACGAGCCGGAAGAGGGCGTCGGATCACGCCCTCGGGCCGGGGCCCGGCCGCCGCTCCGGGTGCGGCGGCCGGGCGGGACTGCGGTGATCACGTCGGTCGCGGCACCGGAAACCCGCCGGGCCGGGACGGGCGGGAAGGCTCTCGGCCCCGGGCACGGCGGACCGACGGCTGTTCCCCGACAGGCGATACCTGCGAGTAACAACGGGCAGTACGCTCCCACATCCACGCGGGGGACGGGAGGATTCCTTCCCCGGGAATCACGTGACCTGCGCCACAGCCCGGACCGCGCGGGCGGCGGGTGGCGGGTGGCGGGTGGCGGGTGGCGGTCCACCGCACCCCGTGGGCCGTCCCCGCGCCCGGCGCGGACCGCGCCCCTGCCCCGCCGCCCCTCCCGCGCCCCTGCCGTCGCGCCGTTCCGCGCGGGACCGGTCGCCGTCCCCGCACGGCCGCGCCCGCGCGACCGGTCGCTCCCGCCGGTACGGGGACGGGCGGCCCGCCCCCGTACCGGCGGACGCCCGGTGCTCAACGCCCCGCCGGACGGCCGCGCCCCACCCGCCGCACACGGCGTTCCGGGGTCCGGCGGTGCGCCGCCGGCGGGGTTTCAGCCGAGGCGTACGACGGCCTGGTAGTACGTCCAGGCCGTGGCGGAGCAGGAGGCCTTCTTGACGCCGGTGTAGCGGGCGCAGACGCGCTTCATGTCCGCGTGGAACGCGGAGTCGACACGGGCCTTGTTGGCGTCGTAGGTGCCGGCGGCCTTGTAGTTGCGGTAGGCGAAGTCGTGGCGGACGCAGGAGTTCTTGAAGGGGAAGCCGAAGGGGTTGTCGGGGGAGCCGGTGCAGTGGTCGGTGGACCAGTCGAAGCGGTAGGCGGCCCACGCGGACTGGTTGGCGCGGGCGGCGAAGAAGGCGCTGTAACTGGCGGCACTCGTCTGGGTCCAGGAGCTGAGGACCCGGGGCTTGTCGGCGGGGACCGCGGCGGCGGAGCCCGCGGATACGAGGGTGGCGGAGACGGCGAGGGAGGTGGCGGTCAGGGAGACGACGAGACGGCGGCGCATACGGGGGTTCTCCTCCGTGAAGGGACGCTGGCGGCCCCGCGCCCGGGGCGCGGCGCCGCCACACCGTTCACCGCCGGTCTCTCACGGATGTATACGGCCGCTACAGCGGTGCGTCCGGCGGTGGTTCGTCCTTTCCCTCCCGGCGGCTACGGCCAAACACCGTGGCCGGGGCGGCCCTTCGGATCCGCGGCCACGGCCTACGAGCGGAGGAACGCCAGCACCGCCAGCACCCTGCGGTGCGAATCGTCCGCCGGGGGCAGGTCGAGCTTCGCCAGGATGTTGCCGATGTGCTTGCCCACCGCGGCCTCCGAGACCACCAGGTCCCTGGCGATCGCCGCGTTCGACCTGCCCTGCGCGACCAGCGCGAGGACCTCCCGCTCACGGGCCGTCAGCCGCTCCAGCGGATCGCGGCGGCGGCGCAGGAGCTGGCGGACCACCTCCGGGTCGACGACCGTGCCGCCGTCCGCGACCTCCCGGAGCGCGTCGACGAACTCCTCGATCTGGCCCACCCGGTCCTTGAGGAGATAGCCGACGCCCGAGCCGTCGCCGGAGTCCAGCAGCTCCGCCGCGTACGACCGCTGGACGTACTGACTGAGCACCAGGACGGGGAGGCCGGGACGCCGCTCCCGGATCCGTACCGCCGCGTGCAGGCCCTCGTCCTGGAAACCCGGCGGCATGCGGACGTCCGTCACCACGATGTCCGGCTCGTGCTCGGCCACGGCCGCGAGCAGCGCCTCGGCGTCGCCCACGGCCGCGACGACCTCGTGGCCGCAGCGGGTGAGCAGACCGATCAGGCCCTCCCTGAGCAGCACACTGTCCTCGGCCAGCACTACCCGGAGCGCTCGGTCCGCGTGGGGCGTTCGGTCCACTCGCAAGGGATCTCCACACACAACAGGGTCGGTCCGCCGGTCGGGCTGGACAGGGAGAGTCTGCCATCCAGGACGGACACCCGGTCCGCGAGGCCGGTCAGTCCGGTGCCGCCGCCGTGTGTGGTCGCGCCGCCGCGGCCGTTGTCACGGATCTCCAGCCGGAGCCGGCCGCCGCGGTGACCGCCCGTCACCTGCGCGCGGGTCGCGCCGCTGTGCTTGGCCACGTTCGCCAGGGCCTCGCAGACGACGAAGTACGCCGCGGCCTCGACGGCCTCCGGGAGGCGGCCCTCCAGGTCCAGATCGACGTCCACGGGAGTGGCGGAACGGTCGGCGGCGTCCGCGACGGCCGCCGGCAGGCCGTAGTCCGCGAGCACCTTGGGGTGGATGCCGTGGATCAGCTCACGCAGCTCCGCGAGCGCCTTGCCCGCCTCCTCGTGGGCCTTGGTGAGCTGGTCGGCGAGCGGGCCCGGCGGGGCGTCCAGCCGGGCCAGGCCCAGCGTCATCGTCAGGGCGACCAGGCGCTGCTGGGCGCCGTCGTGCAGATCGCGCTCGATCCGGCGGCGTTCCGCCTCGAACGCGTCCACCAGCCGCACCCGGGAGCTGGTCAGCTCGGCGACCCTGCTGCCGAGATCGCCGTCGGGGTCCTTCGGCGCGATCAGCAGCCGGGTCAGTTCGGCCCGGGCGCCCGCCAGCAGCCCGAGCAGATAGAGCGCGACCCCCAGCAGGATCACCCCGAGCACGGCGACGCCGAACGCCAGCGGCCAGGAGGTGATCGTCCACGCCTTGAGGACGGACGCCTCCCGGCCGTCCCCGACCGTCGCCATCAGGACCGGCGTGGCGACCAGCGCGAGCGGTACGGACAGGGCGAGCCCCACCGCGAGCGCGTCCAGCGGCCAGAGCACCACGGCGAGCAGGACGGTGTACCCGAGTTCGCGCCAGGTCGCCTGCTCGCGGTAGCGGGTCCTGATCCAGGGCCACAGACCGCGCTCGGCGGGCTCGTGGTGCGGATCGCGCGCGGGATACGCGTCGACCAGGCCCAGCCTGCGCCGCTCCAGCCGCGCCACCGGCAGCCCGCACAGCCCCAGCAGCAACAGCAGCGGAAGCCCCACCAGGGCGACCGCCAGCGCTCCGACGACGGCCGTCAGCACCACCAGCGCCACGAGCACGACCGCGCCGGCCAGCGCGCCGCCGGCGAGATAGGCGGCGGAGCGCCACGGCCAGGACGAGCGCAGATACCCGGGCCCGGAGAGTGCCTGCCACACATGACGAGAGCGCATGGCATCACCGTAGAAGGCGGGCCCGGGGCGGGCCATCCGCCCAGCCGGAACGTCCGGGGTATGCCCAGCCCCACCCCGCAGACTCGGGCCAGCCGTCGTGCGCCGGGGCCGTCGCACGGGGTTTTGTTGACATGCGGACGCAGGTGGGTGACAAGCCTCGCGAAAGGGCCCCCGACGATGACGGCTTGGCTGAGCGACCACGCGCTGCTCCTCGGGGGCGGGGGCGTGCTGGCGGTGGTCCTCCTGCTGCCCGCGCTGGAGGCCGCGCTGCCGGTGATCGGGACACTGATGCCCGGTCAGACGGCGGTCGTCATGGGCGGGATGCTCGCCTACCACGGCCATGTGCCGGTCCTCGCGGCCGTCCTCGCCGCCCTGGCCGGCGGTGTCCTCGGAAATCTGGCGGGCTACGCCTTCGGGCGGCACTTCCGCGCGCATCCGGACGGGCGGCTCGCGGGCAGGGTCCTGCGGTCCCCGCGCCTCGGCAGAGCGCTCACCCTGATCGAGAAGCGCGGGGGTGCGGCGGTGTTCGTCGGCCGGTTCACGGCGGTGCTGCGGACGATGGTGCCGACGCTGTGCGGGATCTCGGGGATGCGGTTGCGCGGCTACGCGGTGTGGTCGGTGGTGAGCGCGGGGGTGTGGGCGCCGGTCTTCGTCCTGCTGGGGTACGCAACCGGGCCGGCGGGGACGGCGTGGCCCTTCTGAGAGCGACGGCGCACGCCCCGGCCCGCCGGCGTCCCCGGGGCCGCGCTCCGGGACACCCGACGGGGCGCCGGGAGCCTTGAGGGGCAGGTGGGGCAGGGGCGAGGGGAATCCGGTTGCAGTTCGCTGCCATCGCAGGGTGCTGACAGCGGGGACGGCTGTTCGACGCGCGGGAGGCACCGGTCCAATGACGTGGCCGGTGCTCGCCGGCGTTCCGGAGACACGGCGGTTGTCGCGAGTCTGTGGGGGACAGATGGATTTCCAGCTTCTCGGCCCCGTGGAGGCCAGAGACGGGACCCGGCGGGTGGCGCTGTCGGGGACGAAGGTGCATACGGTGCTCGCCGCGCTGTTGCTGGCGCGCGGGCGGGTGGTGAGCGACGAGCGGCTGAGTTCGCTGCTGTGGGGATGGGAGCCGCCGGCGACGCGGAGCGCGCAGATCTACACGTATGTGTCCCGGCTGCGGAAACTGCTGGGGCCGTCCGTGGAACTGGTGCGGCGCCAGCCCGGGTACCAGCTGGTCGGGGACGGGATGCTGACGGACGTCGAGGAGTTCGAACGGCTGGGGCGGCTGGGGCAGTGCGCGCTGCGGGAGCGGCGGTACGGGAGTGCGGCCCGGGCGCTGCGGTCCGCGCTGGATCTGTGGCAGGGGCCCGCGCTGGCCAATGTCACCCCGTTTCTGGCGGAGGCCGAGCTGCCCCGGCTGGAGGAGGCGCGGATCACCGTGCTGGAGAACCGTATCGAAGCGGACCTCGCGCTGGGCAGGCATCAGCAGCTGGTGCCCGAACTGACGGGGATCGTCCGGGAGTTCCCCGTACGGGAGCGGCTGCGGGCGCAGCTGATGACGGCGCTGTACCGGTCGGGGCGGCAGGCGGACGCGCTGCACGTGTATCACGAGGGCCGCAGTGTGCTGTCCGAGGAGCTGGGGGTGGATCCCGGGGAGGAGCTGACCGCGGTGCACCAGTCCGTGCTCACCGGGGAGCTGGCGAGGTTTCCCGGGCCGGACGGCGGGCCGGTCACGGGCTCGGGTGAGCCGCCCCGCATGCTGCCCGCCACCATCGACGACTTCACCGGACGCGGCGCCGAACTCGCCGGGCTCCGCAAGCTTCTCGCACCCGACGAGAGCAGCGGCTTCCGGCCCTCCCGGCTGCTGATCAGCGGCATGGTCGGGGTGGGCAAGACCGCGCTGGCCGTGCACGCCGCGCATGAGGTGGCGCACGCGTTCCCGGACGGGCAGCTGTACGCGCGGCTGTGCCGGGACGACGGCACACCGAAGGATCCGGCGCGGGTGCTGGCGCAGTTGCTGCGCGCGCTGGGCGAGCCGCTGGCGGACACACCGCCCGTGGGCGGCGGCGCGGGCGCGGAGGGCAGGCTCGACGAGCTGGTGCAGCTGTACCGCAACAGAACCGCCGGCAGACGGCTGCTGATCGTGCTGGACAACGCGGTGAGCGGGCTGCAGCTCGATCTGCTGATGCCGAGCAGCGCGCGTTCGGCGGTGCTGGTCACCAGCCGGCGCCGGCTGACGGCCGTGCCCGGCTCGCACAGTACGACGCTGGCGCCCCTGCCCGCCGAGGAGGCGGCCGCGCTGCTGGCGGCGGTCGCGGGGAAGGACCGCGCGGCGGCGGAACCGGCGGCGTTCCGGGAGGTCGCCCGCTACTGCGCGGGGCTGCCGCTCGCGGTCCGCACGGCGGGCGCACGGCTCGCGGCCCGGCCGCACCGCCCGGCGGCCGTGCTGGCCCGGCGGCTCGCGGACCCGGACACACGGCTGGCGGAGCTGCGGTTCGGCGGACTGGACGTCCAGCGCGCCGTGCACGGCGCGCTGCGCGAGGCGCGGCCCGGCACCCACCGGCTGCTGCGGCGGCTGGCGCGGTTCGGGGAGCGGGCGTTCCCGCTCGGCGCGAGCGTCACCGTACTCGGGCTGCCGCTGCCGGTCGCGGAGGAGTTCCTGGACGAACTGGTGGACGCCTCCCTGCTGCACGCGGCGGGCGCCGATCTGCTGGGGCTGCCGCGCTACCGCTGGCACGAGCTGGTGCGCCTCGCGCTCGCCGCCCTGCCGACAGGCTGCGGCGAGGAACTGGAGCGGGCCTGCTGAGCCGCGGGAACGGGGCGGGGACGTGCTGAACCGACCGTGCCGGGTAGGGCGGGCCCTACCCCGAAGACTCCGTCCCGCCCGGCTGTGCGGGCGAACCGCCGACGATTGAGTAGAGGCATGACCAACGACGCGATTCAGTTGCGCTCCGTGAGCCGTGTGTACGGATCGGGGGACAGCACCGTCACCGCCCTCGACCATGTGTCCCTGGGCTTTCCCCGGGGCACGTTCACGGCGGTGATGGGCCCTTCCGGCTCCGGCAAGTCGACCCTGCTGCAGTGCGCCGCAGGGCTGGACCGGCCCACGGCGGGATCGGTCACGGTCGGGGACACCGAGCTGACGAAGCTGAGCCAGACCAGGCTGACGCTGCTGCGGCGGGACCGTATCGGCTTTGTGTTCCAGTCGTTCAATCTGCTGCCCTCGCTGACGGCAGAGCAGAATGTGGCGCTCCCCCTGCGGCTGGCCGGGCGCAGGCCGTCGCGCGCCCGGGTGCGGGAGGTCCTGGACCAGGTGGGCCTGGGCGACCGGGCGCGGCACCGGCCGACGGAGCTGTCCGGCGGTCAGCAGCAGCGCGTCGCCCTGGCACGGGCCCTGATCACCCGGCCCGAGGTGCTGTTCGGCGACGAGCCGACGGGCGCGCTGGACACCCGAACCAGCCGTGAGGTGCTGACGATGCTGCGGACCATGGTCGACGGTGAGGGCCAGACGGTCATCATGGTCACGCACGACCCGGTGGCCGCGTCCTACGCGGACCGGGTGGTGTTCCTGGTCGACGGCATGGTCAACGGCGAACTGGTGTCGCCGACGGCCGAGTCCGTGGCCTCCCGCATGACCAAGCTGGAGGCCGCGCCGTGCTGAGCGTCGCCCTGCAGACCCTGCGCACCCGCTGGATCACCTTCGTCGGCAGCTTCGTCGCGCTGGCGCTCGGGGTGGGGCTGATCGCGACGATGGGCCTGGCGCTGGCGTCGAGCCTCGATGCCCCCGAGCGCGGGCCGGAGCGGTTCGCCCGGGCCTCGGCGGTGCTGCGGCCGGCGGACACCCTGCGGGTGCCGTCACCGATCGGCGACCGGGTGAAGCCGCTGGCGGCCCCGAAGGCGGTCACCCCCGGGCAGGCCGCGAAGGCCGCCGCCGCCGGGCGTACGGTCGAGGACCGCTCCTTCCCCGTACGCGCCGAGGGCGGGCCCCGCGACCTCGTCGGACACCCGTGGTCGACGGCCGCGTTCGCCCCGTACGAACTCTCCGCGGGGCGCGCCCCGAAGGCTCCGGGCGAGGTCGTGGTGACCGGTGACTGGGCGGAGCCCGGCCAGTCGGTCCGTACGGCACGCGGGAAGGTCACCGTCGTCGGCACCGTGCGCGATCTCGGCTTCGAGGACGCGGTGTTCTACACGGACCGGCGGGCCGCCTCGATCTCGCCGCGGATCGACCAGCTGGTGGTCGACGGCCCGCCCGGGAAGGTACGGGCGGCGGCCGGCGGGCTCCGGGTGCTGACGGGGAACGACCGGCGATTCGCGGACGCCGACCCCGACCGGGACAGCCAGGCGCTCGTCGCCGTGAACGCGATGCTGGGCACGGCGGCCGGGATGACCGGCTTCGTGTCGGTGTTCGTGGTCGCGTCGACGTTCGCGTTCGCGGTGGCGCAGCGCCGCCGCGAGTTCGGGCTGCTGCGCACGGCGGGAGCCACCCCGGGGCAGGTCCGCCGCATGGTGGTCGCGGAGGCGCTGCTGATCGGCGTGCTGGCGTCGGCGGCGGGCTGCGCGCTGGGCGCGTGGGGTGCGCCACGGCTCGCCCGGTTCATGGTGGACAACGAGGTCGCGCCGTCCTGGTTCACGATCGGCGACTACTCCTGGCCGTACCATCTGGCCTTCTGGACCGGGCTGCTGGTGGCGCTCGCGGGTGTCGTCGCCGCGTCCTGGCGCGCGGGCCGGGTCGGTCCGACGGAGGCGCTGCGGGACGCGTCGGTCGACACGAAGACGATGACGTGGGGCCGCTGGCTGTTCGGCGGCGGGCTGCTGCTCGCCGGGATCGTGACGCTGGTGTTCGCGCTGATGTCACAGCCGGGCGACCTGCTGCACCGCAAGACGTACACCAGCCGGCCGATGCTGCTGATCACGGCGGTCGCGCTGCTCGCCCCGGTGCTGGTGCGGCCGCTGACGCGGCTGCTGGCCTGGCTGCCCGCCCAACTGCCCGGCGCGGGCGGCATGCTGGTGCGGGAGAACGCCGCCGCGGGTGTCCGGCGCACCGCGGCCATCGCCGCGCCGGTGCTCGTCACCGTGGCGCTCGCGGGCTCGCTGCTCGGGGCGACGGCGACGCTGAACGAGGCGAAGGCGACCGAGGTGCGCGAGCAGACGGCGGCCGACTTCGTGGTCACCGGCGCGGGTCCCGGCGGCTTCGACCGCGCCGCCGTGGAGCGGATGCGGCAGGTCCCGGGCGCACGGGTGTCGCCGTCGGCCGAGTCCGCGGTGTTCGTCCTGGAGGAGGGGGTCGCGCTGATCCGTTCCGACGCGCGCGCCGTGGATCCGGCGGGCCTCGACGCCGCCTTCGATCTCCCGCTGGTGGCGGGGAGGGTCGCCGATCTCGACGACCGGTCCATCATCGTCAACGACGAGTGGGAGCGCCGTACGGTCGGCGACACGGTGGACGTGTGGCTGGGCGACGGCACCAGGGCGTCGCTGACGATCGCGGCGGTGATGCGCGCGGGCACGGGCAACAACGGCGTGTACGTGTCGCAGCGCAACGCGGCGGGCTCCCCGGTCGACCGGGTGGACGTGACGCTGGCGGCGGGCGCGGACCGGGCGGCCGTGGCCGAGGGGCTGCGGCGGGCGGCGGGCCCGCTGGGGGCGTCGGTGCAGTCCCGGGAGGCGTGGATCGCGGCGGCCTATCCGGAGACCAGCCGGCAGACCCGCGTCGGATATCTGGTGGTCCTCGGGATCGCCCTGCTCTACACCGGTATCGCGCTCGCGAACACGCTGGTGATGGCGACCTCGGACCGGGTCCGCGATCTGGCGGTGCTGCGGCTCGCGGGTGCCACGGGCGCCCAGGTACTGCGGCTGGTCGCGGCGGAGGCGGCGATGGTGGTCATCGTCGGAGGGGTGCTGGGGGTCCTGGTCGCCGGGCTGAACCTGGCGGGCCTGTGGGCGGCACTGGGCGTCCTGGACGTGTGGTCGCCCGTCGTGGTGCCGTGGACGACGCTGGGCGCGGCGGTCGGCGCCTGTGGACTGATCGCGGTGGTGTGCGCGGTGATCCCGGCGGGGCTGTCCCTCCGGGTCCGGCCGGTGGAGCTGGCGGGGGTGCGGGAGTGACGGCCCGCGGATGAGAGGGAGGGGCCGGCGCGTTCGCGCCGGCCCCTCCTGTCCGTGCTCGGTGCCACGGCCGGCCCGCACTAGGCGGACGGCTCGGACATCGCCACCGCGATCCTCCGGGGGCCGGTGAACGGCTCCCTGGCGTGCGCCGCCCGCATGTTGTCGACGATCAGGACGTCGCCGCGCTGCCAGTCGAAGCGGGTGGAGGCCGCCCGGTAGGCGGCGCGCAGATGGTCCATGACGGCGTCGGGGACGCTGCCGCCGTCGCCGTAGTACGTGTTCGTCGGCAGGTCCTCGTCGGGGAAGATCTCCCGGAGCCCCTCCCGGACCTCGGGCGCCAGCGAGGTGACGTGGAAGAACGTGGCGTGGTTGAACCACACCCGCTCCCCGGTCTCCGGGTGCCGGTGCACGGCCTCGCGGACGGCGGTGGTGCGCAGTCCGCCGTCCGGACGCCAGTGGACGGTGAGGCCCTTGTCCGCGCAGTAGGCGGCGACCCGGTCGCGGTCGCCGGTGCCGAACGTCTCCTGCCAGGGCACCCCGAAGTCGGCGTGGAAGTTGCGGACCACGCGCCAGCCCCGCCGCTCGAACTCCTCGCGCACGGAGGGGTCCAGCTCGCGGTAGACGCGCCGGATGTCCGCGAGCGGGGTCGCGCCGCGGGTGTGGGGCGGCTCGATGCAGGAGAAGAACAGCTTCAGCGGCCAGACGGCCTGGTAGGAGTTCTCGTTGTGGAGGAAGATCTCCTCGCCGGCCGGATAGTCGGTCGAGGTGTAGACCTGGCCCTTGATGGTGGACCGCGGTGAGGAGCGTTCCGCGTACGCCAGGGGCGGGGTGCCGGAGAAGGCCCGTACGGTACGGTCCAGTCCTTCCGCGCCCGGGACGCCGAAGCCGCGCAGCAGTACGGCTCCGTGCTCCGTCAGCAGCGTGCGCAGTCCGGCGCGGTGACGGGTGACGTAGTCCTGGACCGGGCCGCCGTCGCCGGTGACGCGTACGGCGATCGACCCCGTGTCCTGGGCGGTCTCGGTGGGGATCATGGGGTGACTGCTCCTTCCCTGAGCGGAGGTGGTGCCGAGGCTGGGGCGTCTTCGCGGCCGCGCAGGATCACGGGCCCGGTGCTGTCGCCCTCACGGGCGAGCGCCGCGTACAGACCCGGGCCCGCGGGCAGGTCCTGGACGAGCCAGCGGCCCGTCCCGCCGGGCTCCTGGTGGCGCACGGACACGGGCCCGGCCAGATCCGGCCGTACGTCGACGGTGCGCAGGTCCGCGACGACACCGACGCCGCTCGCCTTGACGACCGCCTCCTTCCTGGTCCAGGCGCGGAAGAAGGTGTCGATCCGGTCGGATCCGGTGGTCCGCGAGCGCAGACGGGCGCGTTCCGGCGGGGACATCACCAGCGCGGCCGAGCCGTCGAAGTCCAGGGTTCTGGCGGCCTCCAGATCGACGCCGACCGGCCGTCCGGCGGTCACGGCGACCATCCAGTGCGGCCCCGACCGCGAGAGGTTGAAGTCCAGGCCGGTGGCCGGTGAGCCGACGGACGGGCGGCCGTGCCGGGGGTCCGCGCAGCGCGGGCAGCGCCGGCGGCCGAAGGCGATGTCCCGCGGCGGGGTGCCGAGATAGCGGGCGAGGATGCGGCGCAGGGCGGCGTGGGCGCCCGCGTATCCGGCGCCCTGGCCACCGGACCGGCGCCGTACGACGAGGAGTTCGTCCGCCGAGAGCAGCGCGGTGTCCGCCGCGTCCGGCTGGTCCGGGGCCCGGCCCCGCCAGACGTGGACGGCGCCGCTCCCGGCGAGGTCGCGGTACTCGGCGGTGGCGGTGCGGCCGGTGCGGTACCGGTCGGCGCGGCTCGGGCCACCGGCAGGGATCGCGTCGGCGTCGCCCGGGCCGCCCGCGTGGCCCTCCCCGCTGCTCCGGCGGCCGCCGGGGACCGCGGGGACGGAGCCGCCCGGGCCGGGGCGGCTGCGCCGGGTGCCTTCCACGGGCCGGCCTCCTTTCGGGTTCACGGTCCGTCGCCCCCGGTCAGTCGGACATGGCGACGAGCACACGGCGGTCGCCGGTGAAGGGCCGGCGGCCGTGGGCCAGCAGCACGTTGTCGATGAGCAGCAGATCGCCGCGCCGCCAGTCGACGTCCACGGCGGACTCCAGGCCGCGGTCGCGGATCTGCAGGACGTACTCCTGCGGGATCGGCGTGCCGTCGGCGAAGGTGACGGTCTGCGGCAGTTCGTCCGCCGGGAGGATCCCGGCGAGCGCCGCCGCGGTGTCGTCGCCGAGCCCGGCCGGGTGCCACTGGTCCGCCTGGTTGAACCAGACCTCGGTGCCGGTGACCGGATGGCGGGTCGTCGACGGGCGCAGGGAGGCCACCCGCAGGCCGCCGTCGGGCTTCCACTCCCAGGTGGCGCCCGTCCCGGCGAGGAACACCTCCACCTCCCCGCGGTCGGCCGTCTCGAAGGTGTCCTGCCAGCTCTTGCCGAGGCCGTAGCCGTCGTGCAGGTTCTGCAGGTAGCGGACGCCGCCGGCGAAGGCCGTACGGACCTCGGGGTCCAGGGACTCCAGCCAGAGGGCCGCGTCGGTGACGGGCGTCGCGCCCTGGCCGCCGGGCCGGATCTCGCAGTAGAACGCGAGGCGGGCGGGCCAGGCGTGCGCGTAACTCATCTCGTTGTGCATGGAGATGGTGAATTCCTGCGGGTACTCGGTCGAGGTGTAGACATTGCTGCCGACCTTGGTGCGCGGCGAGTTGCCGTGCACATAGGCGAGCCGGTTGGGCAGCAGCAGGTCGAGTACGGGATCGAGTTCCTCCCGGGAGACGTCGAACCCCCGGAAGACCAGCCCCTTCTCCTGCACCAGCAGATCCGCGAGTCCGCCGGCGCCCAGCTCGCCGAGCCGGGTGGTCAGCTCCTCGCAGCCGCCGACACCCTCCGCCTCGATCTCCAGTGGTGCCCAGGTCCTGATGTCCGTCATCGCTTGTCCATTTCTCTCGTGAACGGTCGGTGCGGGGGGTCACGACGAGGGGTCACGCCCCCCTACGGCGGCGATGCGCCGGGTCACATCGGCGAGCAGCCCGGCTTCGTGGGGCACGAGATAGAAGTGGTCCCCGGGGAAGGCGCGCAGGGAGAAGTCCCCCGACGCGGTCAGCTCACCCCAGGCCATGACGTGCTCACGGACACAGCCGGTGTCCTCGGTCCCGATGTACGCGGTGATCGGCGAGCGCACGGGCGCGGGGGCGGCCGGGCGGTAGGACTCGACGAGCCGGTAGTCGGCCCGCAGCGGCGGCAGCAGCAGTTCCCTCAGCTCGGGGATGTCGAACGCCTCCGACCCCAGGTCCCCCAGCCGGCGGATCCCGGAGACGAGCGTGTCGTCGTCCCTCTCGTGCAGTCCGGTCCGCCTGGCGCGGTGCGGGGCCGCGCGCCCCGACACCAGGAGCCGCGCGGGGCTGACCCGGTGCCGCTTCTCCAGCCGCAGGGCCACCTCGTACGCCACCGACGACCCCATGCTGTGCCCGAAGAGCACGAGCGGCACGTCGAGACGGGGAACGAGTGCCTCGGTGACCGGGCCGGCGAGTTCGTCCATCGTCTCGGCACACGGCTCGGCCAGCCGGTCGTGCCGGCCGGGGTAGCGGACGGCGAGCAGTTCGACGTCGTCGGGAAGACGGGCGGTCCAGCCGTGGAAGAGTTGCGCGGTGCCGCCCGCGTGCGGGAAGCACACCAGGCGCAGTCTGGGGCGACGCCCGGTCCTGCCGGGGTAGCGGCGAAACCAGGGGCCCGCTTCGGTGGACGGGATCACGGATCCGGACAACGGGTCTCCTCGGGCGTGGAGTCGGGGCCCGCGGGTGCGCGGGCGGCGATGAGGCGCTCCTCGGTGCGCAGAGCCGGGCTGACGGCGGCGAGCGCCGCGAGTACGGCCATCAGCCCGGCGGCGAGGAGCACCGAGCGGGTGGTGCCCCACACGGTGAGGAGGAGTCCGCCGCCGAGCGCGCCCAGCGCGTTGGTGCCGGAGCCGATGAGGTTGGCGGTGCTGCCGACCCGGCCCTGCATCTCGTCGGGGGTCGTACGCACCTGGTACACCCCGGCCGTCACATTGAAGGCCGCCCCGACGAAGCCCGTTCCCGCGAACAGGGCGCCCAGCGCGAAGGGGTCCCGTACCAGCGCCATGCCCGCCATCAGCGCGGCCCAGGCCGTCGTGCCCGCCACGAGCACGGTCCGCTGGCGCAGCCGGCGCGACAGCCGGCCGCCCCAGAGCGAGCCGCACAGGCCGCCGACGCCGCCGAGGGCGAAGACGACGGAGAGGGTCGCGGGCGACCGGCCCTCCTCCTTGAACATCAGGATCAGCGCGAGCCCGATGACCTGGAAGAGCACATTGCTGCCCGCGACGATCCCGAGCGCGGCCCGCAGGAAGCGCTGCCGCCACAGCCAGCGGATCCCGTCGGCCACGTCGGCGCCCAGCCGCCCCGGCGCGGTGGATCGCTCGCTCTGGAACGGCCGCCGGATCAGCAGCAGGGTGCCGAGGGAGACGAGCGAGCCCGCGGCGGCGAACAGGAACGGCGCCGAGCGGGTCAGCGAGTGCAGCAGCGTGCCGCCCGGCTGTCCGACGAGTCCGGCGGCCCGGCTGCGGGCCTCGTTCGCGGCGAGCGCGGCGGGCAGGTGCCCGGGCTCCACCACATTGCGTACCGCCCCGCGCTCCGCGAGCCGGTAGAAGACGGTGAGGGTCGCCTCCGTGAACGCGACCGCCGCCAGATGCGGCACCGAGACCGTGCCGGCCACGAGGGCCGCCGCGACGGTCGCCAGGGCCAGGAAGCGGCCGGCCTCGCAGCAGATCATCAGCCGCCGCCGGTCCCAGCGGTCCACCAGCGCGCCCGCCGGCAGCTGGACGAGCAGCAGCGGCAGCAGCGCGGCGAACGACACCACGGAGGCCGCCAGCGGTGAGTCCGTGTGCCAGAGCACCAGCAGCGGATAGGCGACGGCCGTGACCCGGCTGCTGAGGAAGGACACGGCCGCGCCCGTCCACAGCAGCCGGAAGTCCCGGTTCCGGCGCAGGGGCGCCGGCTCCGGGGCCGGTGTCGTGTCGAGGACGGTCACGGGTGGGGCTCCGCGGGGGCGGGCCCTTGGCCACGGCACCACTCCAGGACCGCCATCGCGCTGTGCAGCTTGTTCTCCGCCTGGTCGAACGCGATGCTCGCGGGCCCGTCGAGGACCTCGGCCGTCACCTCCTCACCCCGGTGCGCGGGCAGGTCGTGGAGGAAGACCGCCTTCGGGGACCCCGCCCACAGCGCGGCCGTCACCCGGAACGGCGCGAACACCGTCCGCCAGTGCGGGTCCGGTTTGCTGGTGCCGGTGGTCTGCCAGCGTGTGGTGTACACGGCGTCCAGTCCCGCCGGGAGGTCCGCCATGTCGTGCCGCTCGCGCAGGACGGCTCCGTGCCGGGCCGCGTGGGCCTCGGCCCGGCGGCGTACGGACGCGGTGAGGCCGTATCCCGGTGGTGTCCGCAGCTCGAACTCGACGCCCGGGAAGCGGGTCAGCGCGAGCGCGAGGGCGGCGGCGGTGTTGTTGCCCTCCCCCGCGTACAGGACGCGCAGTCCCTCGATCCGGCCGAAGCGGCCGTACAGGGTGGTGAGATCGGTCAGCGCCTGGGTGGGGTGCTCGTCGGCGCTCATCGCGTTGACGACGGACATCCGGCTCTGGGCGGCCCAGGCCCGCATCTCGGCCGGGTCCCCGGCGGTACGGGCCACGAGGACGTCGAGCATCCGGGACATGACCCGGCCGGTGTCCTCGCTGGTCTCCCCCGTGTTGAGCTGGAGGTCGCCGGGCCCGTACGCGACGATCTGCGCGCCGAGACGCAGCGCGCCGCTGGAGAACGCGGTGCGGGTGCGGGTGGAGGTCCTGCTGAAGTAGATCCCCGCGACGGCCCCTTCGAGGGGGCGCGGCCGGCCGGCCGCGCCGGAGGAGAAGGCCGCGCCCCGGGTGACGAGCGCGGTGAGCTCGTCGTCGCGCAGGTCGTCGATCGAGATCAGATGCCGGATCGCCGGCCGGTCGGCCCTACGGACCTCCGTGGATGTCATGACGTCTTCTCCTCGTCCGTGACGACGGGTGCGAGAACGTCCGGCAGCCCGGTCGCGGGGCCGTCGGCGGCGGTGGCGGCCCACTCGGCGGCGAGGGAGCCGGTGCCGAACGCGGTGTCCCGGCGGCCGAGTTCGGCGGTGAGGTGCCGGACGACGGCCTTGCCGGAGTCGGCGTTGGTCAGGGCGACGAAGCCGGTGCCGCCGTGGAGCCGGCTGATCGCCATGTTCCAGTACCCGGCGGGCTCGCCGCCGTGGCCGAACTCCAGATCGCCGCCGGTGTCGTCGACGATCGTGCCGAGCCCGTAGAAGCTGCCGGTCTCGCCCGCGAGGAGTTCCCTGGCGACCGCCTGCGGCAGCAGGCCGCCGCCGGTGCCGAGGAGCGCGTCGCGCACGGCGACCGTGAGCGCGGCCAGGTCGGCCGCGGTGGTCCACAGTCCGGCCGCCGCGAGGTGGGCGCGCCGGCGCCAGCCGCCCTTGAGGGGCGTGCCGTCCCGGTGGTGCCCCAGCGCGACCGGGAGCCCCGACGCCGGGGCGAACTCCTGGTCGAAGCCGGTGTCCCGCAGCCCGAGCGGCTCCAGTACGAGCCGCCGCGCCAGCGTGTCGAACGGCTCGCCCGTCAGATCCTCCAGCATCTGCTGGAGGACCCAGTAGTGGGTGCTGCTCTTGCGGAACACCGCTCCGGGCGGCAGCTCCCTGCGGACCCTGGGGGTGCGTACGGGCGGCCTGCCCTCCAGCAGGTCGAGCAGCGCGGGCACCTCCTCGCCGGGCCTGAATCCCACGCTCCGGTGACGGGCCAGTCCGGCGCGGTGCCCGAGCAGCTGCCGTACGGTGACGGTCCCGGGCGCGGCCGGGTCGTCCTCCAGCCGCCAGCTCGTCAGATGCGCCTCGATGCCGTCGTCGAGCCCGAGCCGCCCGTCCGCGACCAGGCGCAGCACGGCGAGCGCGGTCACATGCTTGCTGAGCGAACCGACCTGGAAGAGCGTCCGCGCCGTGACGGGCTCGGTCCCGCCCGCCGCGAGTACTCCGTACCCGTGGACCCCGGCGACCCGGCCGTCCCGGATCAGGGCGACGGCGGCCCCGGGCACATGGTGGCGCGCCATGACCTCCGCGAGCCCGGCCATGCGGTCCTCCTCGGGCCGCCCCTGCCGCGGCCGTCCCCGCCGCACGGTTTCCTGCCGCGGGCGGCTCTGGCTTACGGCATCCTGCTCCGCCGGTTCCCGCCCCGCGGGGTCCTGCTCCGGCTGTCCGGCGCCCGCGAGGAGGGTGGCGCCCTCGGCGAGCACACCGCGCGCCTGCGCCGTCGGCGACTGCCCCCGGACCTGGTCGAGCAGCGCGGCCAGCAGCTCCGCGGGCACCTGCACGGTGGGGGCGGACGCGCTCCCCGCGTCGGGCGCGGCTTCGGTGTCCTGCCGTGCGCCGGGAGTGTGCCCGGCGGCCCGGTCCGGGGCCGGTGCGGACCCGGACTCGCTCTCGGACCGGGGCTCACGCACCGCCCCGGACCCGGACCCGGACTCGCGCTCGGACCGGGGCTCGGAGCCGCGCCCGGACCCGGAGTCCGGCGCGGACGTGGAGTCCGGCGCGGACGTGGAGTCCGGCGCGGACGTGGAGTCCGGCGCGGACGTGGAGTCCGGCGCGGACGTGGAGTCCGGCGCGGGGTCCGCGACCGCCGCCCGCCCCGCGTCCTCGTCGACCGCGGTCGCGAGGCCGAGCAGGGTCTCGTGCTGGTACATGCGCCAGACGGAGACGGCGAGGCCCGCCTTGCGGGCGGCGGCAAGGACCTTGATCATCAGCAGGGAGTGGCCGCCGAGGTCGAAGAAGCGGTCGTGGAGCCCGATGTCGGGGACGTCCAGGACGTCGGACCAGATCGCGGCCAGTGTCCTCTCGGTGGGCGTACGCGGAGGGACATGGGGCGCCCCGGAGCGCAGGGCGGCACGGCCGGGGGCGGGCAGGGCCTTGCGGTCGACCTTGCCGTTGGCGTTGAGCGGGAGCGCGTCGAGACGGACGAAGGCCGAGGGGACCATGTACTCCGGCAGGCGGACCCCGCAGTACTCGGCGAGGCCGTCCGCGTCGGGCACGTCGGCGGCATCCGGCGCGTGGCCGGGCGCCGCCACCCAGTGGGCGACCAGCCTCCGGTCGCCGGGTGTCGGCTCGTACACACCCGTCACGGCCTCCCGGACGCCCGGATGTTCGACCAGGACGGCCTGGATCTCGCCGAGTTCGACACGGTAGCCGCGGATCTTCACCTGGTCGTCGATCCGGCCGATGAACTCCACATCACCGTCCGGCAGACGGCGGACCAGATCCCCCGTGCGGTACAGACGCCCGCCCGCGGGACCGTACGGGTCGGGAAGGAAACGCCCGGCGGTCAGATCGGGACGCCCCGCGTAACCGCGCGCCACCCCCGTACCACCCACGTACAGCTCACCCGTCACCCCCACCGGCACCGGCTCCATCGCCGGATCCAGCACATACATCGCCATGTTCGGCAGCGGACGCCCGATCGGTACGACATCGCGGCCGGACGGCTCGACGACGGGGAACACACACGTCCCGACGGACGCCTCGGTCGGCCCGTACTCGTTGATGAGACGGCCGGGCCCCAGGATGTCGAGCGAGCGGTCGGCGACCGCGCCGGGCAGGGCCTCACCCGCGACGACCAGGACGGACGCCAGTTCCTCCGCCTGCTCGGTGGTGAGCTGGCCGCTGAGGAGTTCCAGATGGCCGGGGGTCAGTTTGACGAAGCTGTAGGGGGCGCCGGCGAGGAGCGCACGCCCCAGGGCGGACGGATCGGTGTCCTGGGGAACGGTGTGGACGGTCTGGCCGGTGACCAGCGGGGCCCACAGGTTGGGGACGACGAGGTCGAACGCGACCGACGAGAACAGCGGCGCGCCGCCCTCCCCGCGGGACGCCAGCTCGTGTGCCGCCCAGGCCACATGGTTGGCCAGCCCGCGGTGGGTGATCTCCACGCCCTTGGGGCGGCCCGTCGAACCGGATGTGAAGATCACATACGCCAGCCGGTCCGGGTCGTGGTCCCGTTCGGGCTTCCCGGCGGGACGCGCGGCCGGTTCCGTGTCACCGCCGGCCCCGTCGACCAGCACCAGGTCCGTGCCGGCCGGGTCGAAGCGCGACCGGTACGCCCGCGAGGTCACCACGGCCCGCGCCCCCGCCGTCTCGCGCATCGCCGCGATCCGCCCGGCCGGGTAGGAGGGGTCGACGGGCACATAGGCGCCGCCCGCCTTCCACACCGCGAGCAGCGCGGCGATCAGGTCGGGCCCCCGGTCGAGCAGCACCGCCACCCGGGATTCCGCACCGACGCCGAGGGCGCGCAGCCGATGGGCCAGCCGGTTCGCGCGGGCGTCCAGTTCCGCGTACGTGACCGGCTCGGCGGCACGGACGGCGACGGCTTCCGGGGTCCGCAGCGCCTGTGCCTCGAACAGGTCCGGCACGGAGCCGGTCCCAGGGACGTCTTCCGTGCGGTTCCACTCGGTGAGCTGCCGCTCCCGCTCGCCCGGAGGGAGCTGGGCGGCCCGCGCGTCACCGTCCGGATCGGCCGCCATCGCCTCCAGCACGGCCGTGTACATGGCGGTGAGCCGGTCGGCGGACGCGCGGGACAGCGCGTGGGTGTGCGTGGTCATCACCAGATGGCCGGAGACGGCGGACACGGCGAGGCCGAACTCGGTCGCGCCCTCCCCCGCGCTGTCGCCGACGTCGACGCGCTCCTCGTCGAGATGGTCGAAGTCCTGGTAGCTGAACCGGACGTCGAGCAGCCGGTCCGCGCCCGCCGCCCGCTGGATCGCGGGCATCGGGTAGCGGCGGTGCTCCCAGATGCCGGCCTCGTGCAGGAAGACCCGGCCGACGAGCTCGGTCCAGGTGGCCGCGGCACAGCGGTCGAAGGCGAACGGCAGGGTGTTGAGATACATGCCGTACACCCGGTCGGCTCCCGGCGCCTCCGGGCGGGCGCTGAAGACCAGTCCGGTGAAGAACCGGTCCTGATCGGTCAGGGCGCTCATCACCTTCAGATGCGCGGCGAGGAGCACGCTCTTGACGGAGGCCCGGGCGCGGGTCGCCAGGGCCCGCAGCCCGGGCTCCAGGCCCTTCAGCGGGACGGCGACCCGGAACTTCTCGCGGGGCGCCGCGGTGTCGCCCGCCCAGGCGGGCGGGAGGGAGAAGCGGGCGTTGCGGGCGATGACGTCCTGCCAGTGGGCGCGGTCGTCCGGCGAGGCGAGCGAGGCCAGCTCGGCGGCGACGAAGTCCGCGTACCGGAGGGCGGGGGCGGGCCGTACGACGGCGTCCCCGCCGTCCCGGAGCCGCCGGTACTCGTCGAGCAGTTCCATCAGCAGCGCCCGGTGGGACCAGCCCTCGGTGATGGCGTGGCAGACCGTGAGCCCGAGCCGCCAGGCGCACCCGCCCTCGACGTGGACGGTCATCCGCAGGAGCGGGGCGGCTTCGAGGTCGAAGAGGTCGGCCCGTTCGGCGGCCATGAAGCGGGAGAGTTCGGAGCGTGTCTCCGCCTCGTCCAGGCCGCTGAGATCCCGTACGGAGACGGGGATACGGGCGCTGTCGCGCACCACCTGGAGCGGCACCGACCAGGTGTCGAGATGGAAGGAGGTGCGCAGCATCTCGTGCCGTGCGGTGACGGTGGCGACGGCCCCGCGCAGCGCGTCCTCGTCGAAGGGGGCGTCCTCGGTGATCCGGAAGGAGGAGACGTTGTGGTACGCGCGTGTCTCCCGGTCGGCGAGCATCTCCAGGACCATGCCGAGCTGGACCTCGGTGAGCGGGTAGGCGTCCACGGCGTCGGCGGGCAGGCCGTCCCGGTCGGCGGCGTCGATGAGGGCGAACGGCTCGACCGGGGTGACCACTTCGGTGACGGCGGGCCGTCCGGTGAGGTAGCGGGCGAGTTCGGCGACGGTCCGGTGCTCGAACACCTCGCGTACGCCGACGTCGAATCCGGCCGCGCGCAGGGCGCCGACCAGGGCGACGGCGCGGATGGAGTGGCCGCCGATGTCGAAGAAGCCGTCCTCGACCCCGACCCGTTCCAGGCCGAGGACGTCCGCCCAGACGGCCGCGATGCGTTCCTCCGTGACCGTGCGGGGCGCCACATGGCGGCGGCCGTCGGCGCGCTGTCCGCCGGGGGCGGGCAGGGCCTTGCGGTCGACCTTGCCGTTGGCGTTGAGCGGGAGCGCGTCGAGCGCGGTGAGTCCGGCCGGGATCATGTACTCCGGCAGCCGGGACGCGAGATGGTCCCGGACGGACTCGGCGGTGACGGCTGCCGGGGTCCAGTACGCGGCGAGTTCGCCGTCCGCCGTGGTCACGACGGCGTCGTGGACGGCGGGGTGGGCGGTCAGCACCGCCTGGACCTCACCCGGCTCGATCCGGTAGCCGCGGATCTTCACCTGGTCGTCGATCCGGCCCAGGAACGCCACATCACCGCCGTCGAGTCGGCGCACGAGGTCGCCCGTGCGGTACAGACGCCCGCCCGCGGGACCGTACGGATCGGGAAGGAAACGCCCAGCGGTCAGATCCGGACGCCCCGCGTAACCGCGCGCCACCCCCGTACCACCCACATACAGCTCACCCGTCACCCCCACCGGCACCGGCTCCAGCGCCGGATCCAGCACATACATCGCCATGTTCGGCAGCGGACGCCCGATCGGCAGCACCTCCGCCACCACATCCTGCGGAACCGGATACACCGACGTCCCCACCGACGCCTCCGTCGGACCGTACTCATTCAGAATCCGCGTCTCCGGCGCCAGAACACGCCACCGCTCCAGCGACCCCCGCGTGAACGGCTCCCCCGCAACCACCAGCACGGGAGTCAGATCCGTCGCGCTCTGGGCGGTGAGCTGTCCGGCGAGTACGTCCAGATGGCCCGGGGTGAGCTTGACGAAGCTGTACGGGCCGGAGGCGACGAGGTGTTCGCCGAGGTCGGCCATGTCCACGTCCTGGCCGACGGTGTGCACGGACTGGCCGGTGACGAGCGGGGCCCACAGGTTGGGCACGACGAGATCGAACGCGACCGACGAGAACAGGGGTGCTCCGCCCGAGCCGTGGCCCGCCAGCTCCTCCGCCGCCCAGTGGACGTGGTTGGCCAGCCCCCGGTGCGTGACCTCCACACCCTTCGGCCGCCCGGTCGACCCCGACGTGAACACCACATACGCCAACCCGTCAGGATCATCCACCCGCACAGGAGCCTCCGACACCACCTCCCCCACAACCCCCGAGTCCACGACAACCACCTCCAGCCCCCCGAACCGCGAGGCGTACCCGGCCGACGTCACCACCACCTCGACCCCCGCCGACTCACACATCACCCCCACCCGATCCACCGGATACGACGGATCCACCGGCACATACGCACCCCCCGCCTTCCACACCCCGAGCAACGCCGCCACCAGACCCGGACCCCGGTCCAGCAACACCGCCACCCGCGACTCCCCACCCACACCCACACCCCGCAACCGCAACGCCAACCCATTCGCCCACCCGTCCAACTCCCCGTACGACACGGTGCCGGACGGGTGCAGGACGGCGGCGGCCCGTGGGGTCCGGAGCGCCTGGGCCTCGAAGCGCTCCAGCACGGAGCCGGTACCGAAGGGGTGCTCCGTGCGGTTCCAGCCGGTCAGCTCGCGCTCCCGCTCGTCCTCGGGCAGGAACGACGCCTGTGCGTCGCCCTCGGGGTCGGCGGCCATCGCCTCCAGGACCCGGCGCAGCATGGCCGCGAGCCGGTCCGTGCCGCCGCGGGAGAGTGCGCGGGGGCTCGCCGTGAGGACGAGATGGCCCACGCGGGCGGAGACCCCGAGCGGGAACTCGGTGGGGCTGTCGTCGATGCTGGCGAGATAGTCGACCCGGTCGTGGTCGACCTGGTCGAAGTCGTGGTAGCTGAACCGCATCTCGATCAGCCGCTCGCCGTCGGCGAGTTCGCGCTGGATCACCGGCATCGGGAAGGCGCGGTGCGGCCACAGTTCGATCTCGCGGGCGAAGACCCGCGCCACCAGCTCCCGCCAGGTGCCGGCCGTGCGGTCGTACGGGAACGGCAGGGTGTTGAGGTGCATGCCGTACACCCGGTCGGCGCCGAGGACCTCGGGCCGGGCGTTGCACACCAGGCCGGCGAAGAAGCGCGGCTCCGCGGTGAGCAGGCTCAGCGTCTTGAGGTGGGCGGTCAGCAGCACGCTCTTCAGGGACGCCCCGGCGCGTGCGGCCAGCTTCCGCAGCCGGTCCTCCAGATCGTGGAACGGCACCGGAACGCGATACGACGGGCCGTCGTCGTCCGGGTCGCCGCGCCAGGGCGCGGGGACGGTGAGGCGGGCGTGGTCGTCGACGACGGACTGCCAGTAGGCGCGGGACTCCTCCGAGGCGAGGGCGCCGAGCTCCTCGGCGATGAAGTCGGCGAACCGGGTCGCGGGCGGCTGCCCGCCGCCCGCGGTCCGGCCGTCGCGGACGCGCCCGTACTCCTCCAGGATCTCCATCAGCAGGGAGTGGTGGCTCCAGCCGTCGAGGATGGCGTGGAACTCGGTGTTGGTGATCCACCAGCTGCCGTCCCCGGCGACATGGGCGTACAGCCGCAGCAGCGGCGGCTCGGCCAGGTCGAACAGCCGGGCGCGTTCCGCGGCGTTGAACTCCTCCAGGGCGCGGCGGAGTTCGTCCTCCCCGAGATGCGACAGATCGCGCGCGCCGACCGGCATCTCGGCGTTCCGGTGCACGAGCTGCATCGGAACGGAGTAGCCGGACAGGCTCACGGAGGTGCGCAGGACGTCGTGCCGGGCGACGACGGCGGCCACCGCCTCCCGCAGGGCGTCGAGCGAGAACGGCCGCTCGTCGCGGATCCGGAAGGACGTGGCGTTGTGGTACGGGTGGCGGCCGTCGTCCGACAGCATCTCGACGACCATGCCGAGCTGGACCTGGGACAGCGGATAGGCGTCGTCGAGGCCCTCGGGAAGACGCGCCCGGTCCTCGTCGGAGAGCAGCGAGAAGGGCGCGGCGGTGCGGTCGGCGTCCGCGGGGGCGGGCCGGCCGGTGACGAGTTCGGCGATCCGGGCGACCGTGCGGTACTCGAAGACGTCGCGGACCGCGAGGTCGTATCCCGCCGCGCGCAGCCGTCCGACGAGGTTCACGGCCCTGATGGAGTGGCCGCCGAGTTCGAAGAATCCGTCCTCCACGCCGACGCGCTCCAGGCCGAGCACATCGGCCCAGATCTCCGCGATGCGCTCCTCGGTGACCGTGCGGGGGGCGATGTGCCCGGCCGCGCCGGTCGCGTCGTGTCCGGGAGCGGGCAGAGCACGCTTGTCGAGCTTGCCGTTGGTGGTCAGCGGCAGGGCGTCGAGGGTGACGAACGCGGACGGGACCATGTAGTCGGGGAGGCTCGTGGCGAGGTGTCCGCGCAGTTCGGCGGGCGTGGCGGTGGTGCCGGGGGCCTCGGGGGTGACATAGGCGACGAGCCGGCGGTCGCCGGGTGAGTCCTCGCGGACGAGGACGACGGCGTCCCGGATGTGCGGGTGCCCGGTGAGCGCGGTCTCGATCTCGCCCGGTTCGATCCGGTAGCCGCGGATCTTCACCTGGTCGTCGATGCGGCCCAGGAACTCCAGGCTGCCGTCCGGCAGTCTGCGGGCCAGGTCGCCGCTGCGGTAGAGCCGGGCGCCGGGCGGGCCGTAGGGGTCGGGGACGAAGCGCTCGGCGGTCAGCCCGGGCCGCCCGAGGTAGCAGCGGGCGACGCCGGGGCCGCCGACGTGCATCTCCCCCGGGACGCCGATCGGCGAGGGCCGCCCGTCGGCGTCCAGCACGTGCACCCGCAGATCGGCCAGGGGGTGGCCGATGGGGTTGCCCGCGCCCGGGGCGAGATCGGCCGCGGTGATCCTGTGGTAGGTCGTGTGCACGGTGGTCTCGGTGATCCCGTACATGTTGACGAGCGCGATGTCGTCGAGGCCGAACCGGTCGGTCCAGGGCCTGAGTTCGGCCATCTCCAGCTTCTCGCCGCCGAAGACGACGGCCCGCAGGGCGAGCCCGCTGTCCGGGCGGGCGAGCGGGACGAGGGTACGGAACGCGGACGGGGTCTGGTTGAGGACCGTCACCCCTTCCCGTACGAGGAGGGCGAGGAACTCGGCCGGTGAGCGGGTGATGTCGTGGGGGACGACGACGAGTCGGCCGCCGTTGAGGAGCGCGCCCCAGATCTCCCACACCGAGAAGTCGAACGCGTAGCTGTGGAACAGGGGCCAGACGTCGTCCCCGGTGAAGGCGAAGTGCTCCTGGCCCCGGTCGATCAGTCGCAGGACGTTCGCGTGGGTCAGCGCGCTGCCCTTGGGGCGTCCGGTGGAACCGGAGGTGTAGATCGTGTAGGCCAGCTGGTCGGGGCTGCCGGGAAGGTCCAGGTCGTGGCCGGGCTGGGCGGCGATCAGCGCCGCGTCCGGGCCCGAGTCCAGCAGGACCGGCTCGGGGCCGTCCTCGCCGCCGCCGAGGCGGTCCACGAGGCCGGACGTGGTGATCACCAGGGGCGCGCGGGCGTCCCGGGCGATGTACGCCAGCCGGTCCGCCGGGTTCGCCGGGTCCAGCGGGAGGTAGGCGGCGCCCGCCTTGAGGATGCCCAGCAGCGCGGGGATCAGCTCGGTGCCCCGCTCCAGGCAGAGCCCGACCAGGGTCTCCGGCCCGGCTCCCCTGGCGCGCAGCACCCGTGCGATGCGGTTGGCGCGGGCGTTGACCTGCGCGTACGACAGTTCCGTACCGTCGTGGGTGACCGCGACGGCCTCGGGGGTCCGGTTCGCCCGCTCCTCGAAGACCTCGTGCACACGGCGCGTGACGGGTTCGGTGGCGGCCGGCGGGGGCAGCAGGACGGCCCGCTCCCGCTCTCCGACGATGCCGTACGACGACAGCCGGGCGCCGGGGTCGTCGGCGACGGCCGCGAGCAGCCGCAGCAGATGGCCGGACATCCGCTCGACCGTGGTCCGGTCGAAGAGGGCGGTGGCGTACTCCAGATGACCGCCGAGGGTGCCGTCGGCGCCCTCCCGGATCTGGAGGTCCAGATCGAACTTGGCGGCCTTGCCGCTGCCTTCGTACGGGGAGACCTCCACGCCCGGGAACGCGAACGCCGAGCCGCGCTCGCCGTGCATGGTGAACGCGGCCTGGAACAGCGGGGTGCGCGACAGATCGCGTTCGGGCTGGAGCGCGTCGACGACCTGGGCGAAGGAGACGTCCTGGTGGTCGTAGGCGTCGAGAACACTCGCGCGGGTGCGGGCGAGGAGTTCCGTGAACGCGGGGTCGCCCGAGGTGTCGCCGCGCATCACCAGGCTGTTGATGCCGTAGCCGATGAGCTGCTGGAGCTCGGGACGGCCCCGGCCGGAGACGACCGTGCCGACCGCGATGTCGTGGCGGCCCGTGTAGCGGGCCAGGAGGCTCTGGTAGGCGGCGAGGAACAGCATGAAGAGGGTGACGTCCCGGCTGTGCGCGAGGGCGCGCAGCCGTTCGGCCAGTGCGGGCGGGACGGTGAACGCGACGGCGTCGCCCGCCCCGTCGCGCACCGCGGGGCGCGGCCGGTCGGTGGGCAGCTCCAGCGGAGCGAGGTCCGCCAGCCGCTCCTTCCAGTAGCCGAGGTGGCGGGCGATGACCTCACCGGTCAGCTCGGTGCGCTGCCAGACCGCGAAGTCGGCGTACTGCACGGCCAGGGGTACGGGGGTGGTTCCCGCGTACAGTTCGCTCAGCTCCTGGCCGATGATCCCGGTGGACCAGGCGTCGCAGGCGATGTGGTGGAGGACGAGGGCGAGGAGGTGCTCGTCGTCCGCGAGCCGGATCAGCCGGGCGCGGACCGGGGGCTCGCCGCCGAGGTCGAACGGGCGGGAGAGGTCGGCCTCGACGAGCGCGCGGGCCTCCGCCTCACCGGACGCCGCCGTCCGCTCCAGGGCGACCGGGCCCGGCTCGTCGATCAGCTGGACCGGTTCGCCGTCCTCCATGGCGTACCGCGTGCGCAGGATCTCGTGCCGGTCCACCAGGCCCTGCCAGGCGCGGCCGAGCGCGGCGGCGTCGAGACGGCCGCGCAGCCGCAGGACGAGCGGGACGAGGTATTCGGCGCTGTCGGGCTCCAGCCTGCTGAGGAACCACATCTGCTGCTGTCCGTACGACAGGGGGAGCGGGCCCTCCCGGTCGGCACGGGCGATCTCCGTACGGCGGGGGCCGCCGCGCCGTCCCGCGAGGCGGCGGCGCAGCAGCTCGGCGCGCAGCGCGTCGGCGTCGGCCGCCGGGCCCGCGGTCTTCATCTCACCGGTGCTCATGCCTGGTGCTCCTTGGTGGTCTGCGCCGGCCGCGGGCCGTCGGCGGACGCGGCGTCGGGCGGGGGCTCCGTGTCGTGGGCGAGTTCGGCGTCGTGGGCGAGTTCGGCGTCGGAGAGCGCGGCGATCTGGGCAGTGATGCGCTCCTCGACGGCGGTGGCGAGCCGGGCGATCGTCGGGCCCTCGAAGACCGTGCGGACGGCGAAGTCGATCCCGAACTCCTGCTGGATGCGCGAGATGAGGCGGATCGCGAGGATCGAATTGCCGCCGGTGTGGAAGAAGTTGTCATGGGCCCCGGCCCGGACGCCCAGCAGTTCGGTCCAGATCCCGGCGATCCGCTCCTCGGCGGGACCGCTGGGCGCGATGTGCCCCTCCGGCGCGCGCGGTCCCGGCTCGGGCAGGGCCCGCCGGTCGACCTTGCCGTTGGCGTTGACGGGGATCGCGTCGATCGGGGTGAAGGTCGCCGGGACCATGTACGCGGGCAGCTGCCGGGCGCAGTGCTCGGTGAGCTCCGCCCCGGTGGGCGCGTCCGTGCCCGGTACGGGTACGAGATGGGCCGCGAGCCGCTTCTCCCCGGCGGGGGTGGTGCGGACGGTGACGACGGCGTCGTGGACGGCGGGGTGGGCGGTCAGTACCGCCTGGACCTCACCCGGCTCGATCCGGAAGCCCCGGATCTTCACCTGGTCGTCGATCCGGCCCAGGAACTCCACATCACCGCCGTCGAGTCGGCGCACCAGATCCCCCGTACGGTACAGACGCCCGCCCGCGGGACCATACGGATCGGGAAGGAAACGCCCAGCGGTCAGATCGGGACGCCCCGCGTAACCACGCGCCACCCCCGTACCACCCACATACAGCTCACCCGCCACCCCCACCGGCACCGGCTCCATCGCCGGATCCAGCACATACATCGCCATGTTCGGCAACGGACGCCCGATCGGCAGCACCTCCGCCACCACATCCTGCGGAACCGGATACACCGACGTCCCCACCGACGCCTCCGTCGGACCGTACTCATTCAGAATCCGCGTCTCCGGCGCCAGAACACGCCACCGCTCCAGCGACCCCCGCGTGAACGGCTCCCCCGCAACCACCAGCACGGGGGCGAGCGCGCCCGCCTGGGCGGGGGTGAGCTGGAGGGACAGGATGTCGAGATGGCCGGGGGTCATCTTGAGAAAGCTGAACGGTTCGGCGTCCGCGAGGTGTTTGCCCAGCTCGGACATGTCCATGTCCTGGGGCAGGAGGAAGAGGCGCTGTCCGGTGACGAGCGGGGCCCACAGGTTGGGCACGACGAGGTCGAACGCGACCGACGAGAACAGCGCGCCGCCGCCGTAGTCGTCTCCGGCGAGTTCGCGCGCCGCCCAGTGGACGTGGTTGGCCAGCCCGCGGTGTGTGACCTCCACACCCTTCGGCCGCCCGGTCGACCCCGACGTGAACACCACATACGCCAACCCGTCAGGATCATCCACCCGCACAGGAGCCTCCGACACCACCTCCCCCGGAACCTCCGAGTCCACGACAACCACCTCCAGCCCCCCGAACCGCGAGGCGTACCCGGCCGACGTCACCACCACCTCGACCCCCGCCGACTCACACATCACCCCCACCCGATCCACCGGATACGACGGATCCACCGGCACATACGCACCCCCCGCCTTCCACACCGCCAACAGCGCCGCCACCAGACCCGGACCCCGGTCCAGCAACACCGCCACCCGCGACTCCCCACCCACACCCACACCCCGCAACCGCAACGCCAACCCATTCGCCCACCCGTCCAACTCCCCGTACGACACGGTGTCCGTGCCACAGGTCAGCGCGGTCGCCGCGGGTGCTGCGGCGGCCCGCGCCTCGACGAGGGCGGGGACCGTGTCCGTACGGTCCCTGGTGTCATCGGCCGTGTCGTTCCAGCCGGTCAGCAGGAGCCGGCGCTCCTCGCCGGAGAGCAGGCCGACCGCGCCCAGCGGGGTGTCGGGGCGGGCCGCGATCCCTTCGAGCAGGGTCAGGAAGTGGCGGGTCATCCGCTCGGCGGTGGACCGGTCGAAGAGGGCGGTGGCGTACTCCAGTACGCCGTCCAGCGCGCCGTCCGGGGTCTGCCGCATGAACAGCGACAGATCGGTCTTGGCGACCTGCCAGGCCGACGCGAAGGCGGCCAGGTCCTCGTCCCTCGTGACGACGCTGGTCACGCCCTCGCTGTGGAGGTCGAAGGCGACCTGGTAGAGCGGGGTGCGCGACAGATCGCGCTCCGGCTGGAGCCGGTCCACCAGCAGTTCGAAGGGCAGTTCCTGGTGCGCGAAGGCGGCCCGCGCCGCCGCCGCGACCCGGTCCAGCGCCTCGGTGAAGTCCATATGGGGCGTCAGCCCGCAGCGGACGACGAGCGAGTTGAGGAAGAAGCCGACCATGCCCTCGGTCTCGGGGCGGGTGCGGCCCGCGACGGGTGTGCCGACGGGGACGTCCCACTGGCCGCTGTAGCGGGCCACGAGTGCCGCGTACGCGGTGAGGAGGGTCATGAACGGGGTCGCGCCCCGGGCCCGGCCCAGTCCGGTGAGCGCGGCGGCGACCGAGGGGGCCACCCGGAACGGGACGACGGCTCCGCGCGGGTCCCGGAGCGGGGGGCGGGGCCGGTCGGTGGGCAGGTCGAGCTGCTCGACACCGGCCAGTTCGGCGGTCCAGTGGCCGAGTTCACGCTCGACGGCCTCCCGGGTGAGGCGGGCGTGCTGCCAGGCTGCGTAGTCCGCGTACTGGACGGTGAGTGTCGGCAGGACGGGCTCGCGCCCGGTGTCGTACGCCTCGCACAGCTCCCGCAGTTCGCGCTCCAGGACGACCGTGGACCAGCCGTCACAGGCGATGTGATGCATCGTCAGCAGCAGGAGGTGGTCCTCGCCGGGCACCCGGGCGAGCAGCGCGCGCCACAGCGGCCCGGCCGCGAGGTCGAAGCCGCGCGCGAACTGCTCGCCGAAGAGGGCGGGTACGCCGTCGGGCGCGGTGTCCTCGGTGCGCAGCTCCACCCGGTTCGCGGTGGGCGGGTCGATGATCTGGCGCGGTTCGCCGCCGATGTCCGGGTAGCGGGTGCGCAGGGGTTCATGGCGGGCCGCGAGCGCGTCCAGGGCCCGGTGCACGGTGGCGGCGCCCGGCCCGGCGGGCAGCCGCAGGAAGAGGGGGGCGACCCACTCGGGGCTGCCGGGGTGCATCCGGTCCAGGAACCACAGGCGCCGCTGCCCGGAGGAGAGCGGGAGTTCGCCGTCCCGGGGCACGGGACGAACGGCCGTCTCCTCACCGGCGGCGGGTGCGCCGATCAGCCGGGCCTGCGCCTCCACGGTGGTGGCGGCGAAGAGGCCCCGCAGGGAGACCTTCTCTCCGGAGGCGGCACGCAGCCGGGCCGCGAGCCGGGTGAGCTGCAGGGAGGTCCCGCCGAGGGCGAAGAAGTCGTCATGGACGCCGACGCGGTCCGCGCCGAGCAGTTCGGACCAGACGGCCGCGACGAGTGCCTCGGCCGGATCGCGCGGCGCGGTGGCCGTGGACCGCGCGGCGGCGGTGATCTCCGCGGGCGTCGGCAGCTTCGCCCGGTCCGTCTTGCCGCTCGCGCCCAGCGGAAAGGCGTCCAGGACGTGGAAGAAGGCCGGCACATGGCTCTCGGGCAGCCGCTCGGCGGCGAAGGCGCGCAGAGCGGCGGCCCGGTCACCCGGACCGGCGGGCCCGTGGCCCGGACCGGCGGGCGCACCACCAGGACCCCTCGGCCGGCTCCCCGGTCCGGCGGCGGGGGCGTGCGCGGGCCCGTCGCCCGGCCCTCCCGCCCGTGCGGAGGTCCGCTCGCGCACGGTCAGATGGGCGGCCAGGCGCCTCCCGCCGTCCTCCGCGGTGTACGGGACGACCACGGCGCCGGTGACGTCCGGGTGCGCGGTGAGCACGGCCTCGATCTCGCCGGGCTCGATCCGCACGCCGTTGACCTTGACCTGGTGGTCCTGGCGGCCCAGGTACTCCAGGGTCCGGTCGGGGCGCCAGCGCACCTGGTCCCCGGTGCGGTAGAGCCGCGCGCCGGGCGGGCCGTACGGGTCGGGCACGAAGCGCTCGGCGGTCAGCCCGGGGCGCCCTGCGTAACCGCGGGCGACGCCGACTCCGCCCGCGTACAGCTCGCCGGGCACCCCGACCGGCACGGGAACCCCGCCCGGGTCCAGGACCAGGACGCGGGTGCCGGGCAGCGGGCGGCCGATCGGCACCGGCCCCGTGCCGAGAGCGGGGTCGACGAGGTGGGCGGTGACGTCGATGGAGCACTCGGTGGGGCCGTAGGTGTTCCAGACCTCGACGGGCCGTCCGACGCGTTCGCGCAGCCGGGCCACGAGTTCGGCGTGGAGCGGCTCCCCGGCCGAGAACAGCAGCCTCAGCGAGCCGCCCCAGTCGCCGTCCTCCTCCACGAGCGGGCTCAGGACCGACGGCACGACCTGGAGGACGGTCACCCCGAAGCCGGCGACGGCCTTCAGCAGCGCGGCCGGGTCGCGCTCGGCCCCGGCCGGGGCGAGGACGACGGTGCCGCCGGACACGAGCGGGGCGAAGATCTCCCACCCGGCCGCGTCGAACCCGATGGTGGTCTTCTGGAGCACCCGGTCCGCCGGCCCGAGCCGGTGCCGCTCCACCGTCCAGCCGACCCGGTTGGCGATCCCGGCATGGGTGATCTCGACGGCCTTGGGGGTGCCGGTGGAGCCGGAGGTGAACACGGCGTACGCGACGGAGTCGGGGTCGGTGCCGCCCTCCGCCACCGGTGCGTCGCCCGTCCCCGGTGCGTCACCCGCCCCGGGCGCGTCCTCCGCCCCCTCGCCGCCGCCCGGGAGCGCCCCGGTCCGCAGGTCCGCCGGGTCGACCCGGCGCGTGCCCGCGTCCCGTACCGCCCCTTCCAGGCCGGCCTTTGCCAGCACCAGGCCGGTGCCCGCGTCCCGCACCAGGGCCGTGAGCCGGGCTCGCGGCTGGGCCGGGTCCAGGGGGACATAGCCCGCTCCGGCCCGCCAGACGGCGAGCAGGGCCACGACCAGGTCCGCGCTCCGGGGCAGGGCCACCCCGACGAGCGTGCCGGGCCCGGCGCCCAGGGCCCGCAGCCGGCGGGCCGCGCGGGAAGCCGCGCCGTCCAGCTCGCGATAGGTCAGCGCCCGGTCGGCGTCGATGACGGCGACCGCGTCCGGGGTACGGAACGCCTGCTCGGCGAAGCGTTCCGGCAGCAGTTCGGCGTTCACGTGAGTGCTCCTGTCGAAGACCTGGTGACGGGCGGGGGGTCAGGCCGAGGCGGCGGACGCGTCCATGCGCGTCCGCAGACTCAGCGGGCGCATGTCGGTCCACACCTCGGAGATCCGGGCGAGGCACTGCTCACGCGTGCCCTCGGTGCCCTCGGCGTGCCAGCCGGCGGGAATCTCGCGGCCGGCGGCCCAGATCGAGTACTGCTCCTCGTCGTTGAGCACGACGCGGTAGATGCGGTCGTCGTCGGTGTGCTCGGCGGTGGTCATGCTGAACTCCTGTTTCTTCGGCGGGTGCTGGTGGAGGGGATGGAGAGGCGGGACGGGGGCGACCGCGAACGCCCGCGGGCGTCACCCGGCCGTCGCGGCGGGCCTCACGCGGGCAGAAAGCCCTCGACCCGGACGCCGAGGCCCCGGCGGGCGGCCTCGGTCCGTACGTACTCGGCGAGCGCGATGTCGAGCACACCGAGCCCGAACGGGGAGAACACGACGGGCCGTCGCGGCTCGCGATCGATCGCGGCGGTGCCCCGCAGCAGCGCGCCGATCGACGCGGCCACGAAGCTCCGGTCGCCCGTGCGCCGCTGGGCGAGGTCCAGTGAGGTCCGCTCCCGGCAGACGTGGTCGGCGTCGTCGACGACGTTGAGCGCGCGCAGGATCGCGTCGGCGGTCAGGTCGCGCAGCGAGATGTGCAGCACGGTCGTGTCGGGCCCGCAGGCCGACAGGTCCATGTGCGGGACGGCGGCGGTCGTGGCCAGCGACACCAGCCGGTGCTCGCCGAGTGCCTCGGCCGCGTTCCGTACCGGGTACGCCTTCACCCCGGGCACCTCCCGCGCGCACCGCTCGGCGAACCGGGCCGCGCGCTCCGGTTCGGTGTCGTACAGCGCGGCCTGGCGCAGCCCGGGGAGGGCGGCGGTGAGAAAGCGCAGGATCTCCAGGTTGATGACCCCGCAGCCGATGAGCAGCACGGTGTCGGGCGCGTTCCCGGCGGTGAGTTCCCGGGCGGCCAGGGCCGCGCTCGCGGCGGTCCGCCGGGCGGAGATCACCGCGCCCTCGACCAGCGCCACCGGATGCCCGTCGTCGAGCGAGTTGAGCACGATCGACGCGCTGGCCCGTTCCCTGCCGGAGGCCACATTGCCGGGGAAGGAGGCGATCCACTTCATCCCGGCGACGGGCCGCTCGCCGCCCCGGTACGCCGGCAGCCCGATGATCCGGTCCCGGCCGTGCCGTTCCTCCGGGAAGCGGAGGAACGTGGAGTGCGGGAGGGAGGTCAGTCCCTCGTCGTGGAGGCGGTAGGCGTCGGCGACCAGGTCGATGGTCTCGGCCTCGCGGCCGGACAGCACATCCGTGACGTCGCTGCGCCGGAGGATCAGCATGGGGTGCCTTCCTGTGGTCCGCTGCGTGTGGTGGTGATGCTGGCCGGGGCCGCTATAGCCGCCCTATACGGCGGATCGCGCTCGTGCCCCCGCCCGCGGTCCGGCGGACGGGCCGCTCGCACGCGCGGGTGCGCGGGTGCGCGCTCAGCCGGGACGGCGCGCCTCGACGTCGTACAGACCGGTGCCGCTCAGGAGCGGGTCCTGGTGGACGGAGACCTCGAAGCCCTGGGCGAGCAGCAGCCCGGCCAGCTCGGCGAGCCGGCCGTTCTCGTCGTGGGCCTCGGCGACCACCGAGCGGATCAGGGGCCAGTGGCCGGGTTCGACGCCGCGCAGGACGTCGAGTTCCGCGCGTTCGACGTCGACCTTGAGGAGGTCGACCCGGGTCAGCCCGTACCGCCGGACCAGATCGGAGACGGTGACGGCGGGCACGGTCAGCTCGATGCCGTCGTGGAGCCCTTCGAGGAGTTCCTCGGCGTCCTCGGGGCCGACACCCGTGTTCCGCAGGAAGACCCGGGTGATCTCGTCGTCGGCCTCGCGGTCCGCGCGGATGCCGGAGTTGCCGGGGGCGCCGGGGTAGTAGGTGAAGCGCACCAGACCGGGGCGGTCGGTGACGGCGAGGCATTCGGCGACGGCGCCGGTGGTGTGGCGGGCGAGGTTGCGTTCGAGGCAGGCGTGCAGCTCGGGGGCGGGTTCGACGGCGATGACACGGATACCGGGGCGCAGTCGTGCGCAGTAGAGCGACATCAGACCGATGTTGGCGCCGATGTCGAGCAGGGTGCCGCCGTCGCGGAGCCCGGCCGCGGCACGGTGGTACGCGCCGGGCGGGAGCATCTCCCGCCACATGACGACGGCGGCGGGCACATGGGTGCACCACACCTCGGGGCCGCCCGGCAGGCTGACCCGGTGGGGGGATCCGGCGGTGCCGGGGCCCGCGGTCATGGAGTACCGCTCCCGAGGGCGAGCAGGGAGGCCAGGTCGTCCTCGTCGACGAGCGGGACCCGGCCGACAGGTGTGCGGGGGTCGGTGAGCGCGGCCCCGATCATCCGCAGGTGGATGTCCGCGAGACGCTCGATGCTGTCCCGCTCGTACAGGTCGGTGTTGAACCGCATCAGGGACCGGAACCCGGCGGCTCCCTGGAGGACTTCGACGGTGAGGTCCTGCTGTCCCTCCTGCTGCGGTACGTCGCAGAGTTCGACGCGCACCCCGCCGACGGTGGCGGGCCCGTCGAACAGTTCCCCGGCGGGCAGCCGGTCGGCGGCGACCAGGGTCATCGAGATGTGGAAGAGCTGTTTGCGCCCGAGCAGTTCGGTGGGGTGTCCGGCGTGTGCCAGGCCCTGCGTGAGCTGCCGTTTCGCCGATGCGACCAGGTCGGCCAGCGTGGTGGTGGGGGTGAAGGACGCGGTGATGGGCAGGGCGTTGACGTAGTAGCCGACGGCCTGCCGGGTGCCGGGGGACAGCCGGGTGCTGACCGGGCAGCCGATGAGGAACCGCAGTCCGCAGCCGGAGCGGTGCAGGGCGGCCTGGAAGGTGGCGAGGAGCCAGGCGAAGGGGGTGGTGGCGGAGGCCGCCGCCGCGGCGATCAGGGCCCGGCCGGTCTCCGGCGGCAGGACGAGTTCATGGGTCGCGCCGTTCAGGGTGCGCCGGGCGGGCCGCGGCCGGTCGGTGGACAGTTCCGCCGCCGGTACGCCGTCGACGACCGACTGCCAGTGGGCGCGGGCGCGTTCGCCGCGGGGCGAGGCCAGCAGGCGCTGCTCGGCCGAGACCCGGTCGTCCCAGGGCGCGGGGGGCGGGCCGAGATCGGGCCGGCGCCCGCGGGCCAGCTGCCCGTACGCGGTGAGCAGGTCGCGGACGATCAGCCACTGCGAGGTGGCGTCGCTGACGAGGTGGTGGGTGGCGGTGACGAGCACGGAGTCGTCGGGCGCCCGCCGCAGCAGCACGGCCCGGAACGCGCCGTCGCCCGCGAGGTCGAAGGGCTCCCCCGCGGCCCGCCGGGCGAGCCGGAACAGTTCCTCGTCACCGGCCGACGGCACCTCCCGTACGTCGAGGCGTACGGAGCCGGCCGGGCCCCTCACTCTCTCGGGGCCGTCGGCGCCCGCGACGAAGCGGGAGCGCAGCAGTTCATGGCGGTCCGTGACCGCGGTCAGCGCCTCCTGGAGCGCCCCGGTGCGGATCCGGTCCCGGATCCGGACGGCGAGCACCACGTTGTACGCGGGGCTCGCGGGGTCCAGTTGGTGCGCCAGCCACAGCCCTTCCTGGCTGATCGACAGGGGCATCGGCGGTTCAGTCCTTCCACAGATGGGTGACCTCGCCGAAGTGCCGGCTCACCCAGGTGTCGGAGTAGATCGTGTCGAGGTAGCGGTCGCCGCCGTCGGGGAAGACCAGGACGCAGTTCGAGCCCTCGGGGACCCGGCCCCGGTACTTCCACAGCGCGGCGACGGTCGCGCCGGACGAGCCGCCCGCGAGCACCGCCTCGCGGTCGATGAGCCGCCGGCAGGCGACGACGCACTCCAGGTCGGAGATGTGGACGACGTCGTCGGCGGCGAGGGGGTCCATCAGCGGCGGTACGACGGAGGCGCCGTGTCCCGGGATGAGGCGCTGGGCGGGCTCCTGGCCGAAGATCGCGCTGCCGCGCGCGTCCACGGCGACGATCGTGGTGTCCAGTCCGCGCGCCCTGATGTGGTCGGCGCAGCCGCGCAGGGTGCCGAAGGTGCTGATCGAGCAGAAGAGGTAGTCGACCTTGCCGTCGAGAGCCTCCTCGATCTCGCGCATGGTCGTCTCGTGGGCCTTGGGGTTGAGGAGGCTGGCGTACTGGTTGGGCCAGTACGCGTGCGGGATGTCGGCCACCAGTTCGCGTACGCGGCGGAGCCGGACCGGCAGGAACTCCCCGGTGGCCGGGTCGCGTTCTTTGACGACCTCCACCTCGGCGCGGAAGGCGCGCAGCACGGCGAGGTTCTGCTCGGTGGTCTTCTCGTCGACGACGCAGACGAACCGGAGCCCGAAGTAGCGGCAGATCTGGGCGAGTCCGACGGCGAGGTTGCCGGAGCTGGACTCGACGATGACGGAGCGGCCGGGCTCCACCTCGCCGCCGCGGATCGCGTGCAGCAGCATGCCGAGCGCGGAACGGTCCTTGATGCTGCCGCCGGGGTTGAACCGCTCGATCTTCCCGAAGACCCGGAATCCGGACTCCGGCAGCAGCCGGTCGAATTCGACCAGGGGCGTATTGCCCACGGTCGCCAGAATCCCGGGGAACGGTCGCGCGGGGACGGCTGCCCCTTCCCGGCCCATCACCGCGCCGCCAGCTCCTGCGTGAGGTGGGCGGTGATCGCGTCGACGGTCGGATGGTCCCAGGCGAGGGTCGGTTCGACGGCGAGGCCGAAACGGTCCTCGACGTCCCCGCAGAGCGTCAGGGCGTATACGGAGTCGAGGCCGAGGCCGGCGAGGTCGGCGGCGGGGTCGATGCCGTCCGGGGAGCGCTCCAGGTAGTAGGCGATCCGGTCGAGCAGCCAGGCGCGGATGTCGCCGGCGGAAGCGGAAGCGGAGGCGGAAGCGGAGGCGGAGGCGGAAGCGGAGGCGGAGGCGGAAGCGGAGGCGGAGGCGGAAGCGGTGGAGGAAGCGTAGGCGGTGGAGGAGGCGGAGGCGGTGCCATCGGTCGTCATGATGCGGCTCCCTGAGCGGGGACGGGCCGCTGGGCGAGCCGTCCGTGGAAGAGGTCGAAGGTGCGGGCGCTGTCGTGGCGTGCGGTCAGCTCCTCGCCGAGCCGCCGTACGTCGTCGTCGCGGAGCGGGGGCGGGCCGAGGCCGAGGCGCTCGGCGATGCGGGTGAGCGCGCCCGTCACCCACAGCGGGTCCGCGGCGAAGCCCGCCGAGGCGGCCGCGTCGGCCTCGTACCAGACGCCGAGGCAGGAGGCGGCGGCCAGCAGATGGGCGTAGCGGTCGGCCAGCAGGAACCCGCGGCGCCCGGCGACCGGCGTCCGGTCGCGCGGCGGCAGCGCGGCCGAACGGTGGGCGAGATCGGCGAGCTGGTCGGCGAAGAGCCGGGCGAGTGCGGCGAGCCGGGGCAGGTCGTCCCGGGCGCCGAGCTCACGGGCGATCACCGGAAGCGTCCCGGCGAGGGTGTCGCCCCGGCTGGTGAGCGAGAGCCGTCCGAGGTCCAGCGGCGGCAGCGGGTCGTCGAGCCGGAACAGGGACCGGGCGGGCTCCGTGCCACAGGGCGCGGTCCGGTGCGGCTCCGCCGGACCGGCGAAGCCGGGGGCGGGCGCGGCGGCCCCCGGCCCGGCGCCGGACGGGAATCCCGCGGCGGCCAGGGCCGGGAGCCAGGCGTGGTCGGCGAGCCGGGGGAGCTGGGGGACGATGTTCGCGCGGCAGACCGCGCCGCCGGCGTGGGCGAGCGCCACGACCGGCAGATCCCGGGCCGCCTTCTGGAAGACCGCGTGCGGCCCCTCCCGCAGATAGCCGCGTGCGCCCAGCAGGACGGAGAGCCGGTAGGAGTTGTCCTGGAGCAGCTTGGGCACCAGGTACTTCACGGCCGCCGACCGTACGCTCGCCTCCCCGGGCAGCAGATGCAGCGACCGCGCCCCGACCGTGGCGAGCGCGTCGCAGACCAGCAGGTCGAGGAAGGCCCCGGTCAGGATCCCGCGCGCGTGCGGCAGGGCGGCCACCGGACGCCCGTACAGCATCCGTTCCCGCGCGAACGACAGCACCGTGCGCAACTGGGTGTCGCCGACCCCGACGACCATGCCGGGCAGCACGCTCCGGGTGACCTGGAAGACCTTCAGCACGGTCTCCATGGCCCCGCCCTCCGCGCCGAGCAGGGTGTCCCCCGGCACCCGGCAGCCGTCGAACTCGATACCGCCGAGGAGGCAGCCGCGCACTCCGGAGGTCGGGTACCGGGCGGAGCGGTCCGCGCCGCCCGGCGGCAGATCGCCGAGGCCGACCAGCAGATGGGAGTGGCCCCGGCTGCCGGGCCGGTCGTCGGTGCGGACGAAGAACACCGCCGCCTCGGCGCGCCCGATGTTGTTGACGAGCTGCTTGCCGCCGTGGAGCACATATCCGCCGGAGTCCGGCCGGGCGGTGAGCGAGATCCTCGCGAAGTCGCTGCCGTGGTCGAGTTCGGTGTACGCGGCGGCGATCCGGCCGCCCGAGAGCAGCACATCGGCGGCCCGCCTCCGCTGCTCGCCGGTGCCGTCGGCCCAGACGGGCAGGGCCGCGATGAAGCTGGTGATGCCGTGTCCGACGCCGAGGGCGCAGTCGCGCCGGAAGACGGACCGCATCAGCCGCGCCAGCTCGTCGGCACGGTCGAACCGGCCCCCGAGCGCGGTCGGCACGAACTCGGCCCCGAGGCCGTACGCGCGCAGCGCCCGCTCGCCCTCGGGCAGCAGTTCACCGCGTTCGTCGGCGGCGAGCACGGCCCGCCGGCCGAGCGGATTGGCCGGGTCCAGGGGATCGCCGAGCAGCGCTTCGAGGCGCTCGGCCCGGGAGGCGAAGGACTCGGAGGGCCCGGCGGGAGCCTTGACGGCGTCGGGGGTCGTCGGGGCGTGCGTCATGCCGCTTCCTCCGTATCCGCCCCGGCCGCGCTCCCGGCCGGCCCCGCCGCCGGGACCGGGCCCTCGGCCAGCGGGCTGTGCAGCAGCGAGAACAGCAGTCCGCTGCCGTGCTGGGTGTGCAGGGCGTGCAGCAGGGCGTCGAGCGCCGGACCCTCGGTGTCGTCCAGGTCCGGTTCACCGGTCAGCCGGCCGATGAGCCGGACCAGTACGGCGTCCAGCCAGACCGTGCCGGACCACGGCGGCCCCCCGGCCACGGCCGTCCCCCGGTTCTCCAGCCACAGATGGAGGCTCGCGGCCCCCGCGTACACCAGCGCGTAGCGGCGGGCGAGCGCGAAGGCGGACTCCGGGACCTCACGGGCGGTGTGCCGGTGGGCGGCCATCTCCTCGTGGAGTACGTCCGCGAGGGCGGCGAGGTGCCCGGCGCGGGCGGCTGTCGCGGCCGGGACACCGGCGGCGCGCAGCCGTTCCAGCGCGCGCGGCAGCGACTGGACGACGCTGGAGCCGGTACGGGAGTGGAGCGTGAGCCGGCCGTGGTCCAGCTCGGGCGGCGGCCGGTCCAGCCGGGCGGCGCGCGCGACACCGTCCTCGTCGGCGAGACGCCTGCGGAAGCCACGGGCCAGGACCGGGAACTGGTTGATCAGCGCGTGGAGATTCACGGCCGTGCTGCCGTCGAAGATGCCGACGATCCGGTGGTCGCGCTCGATCTTCTGGAAGAGGCCGTGGGCGTGGTCGGTGACCAGCATCGCCCGCGCCCCGAGCAGCCCCCGCAGCGCGCCGACGACCTCGTCCCCGAGGGTCGGCACGAGATACTTCACCACGGCGGAGACCGCGCTCTGTTCCCCGGTCAGGGTGTGGACCGACCGGGTGGCGACCAGGGCGACGGCCTCCATGGCGAGCAGATCGGCGTACGCCTCGGCCAGGGTGCGGGCGGCTTCCGGGAGTTCGGCGAGGGGCCGGTTGTAGAGCCGGTGCGTACGGGCGAAGTCCACGGCGGTCCGCAGGGCCTGGTCCACCATGCCGAGGGACATCGCCGAGCAGAGCGTACGGGTGATCTGGAAGCCCTTGAGGATGGTCTCCAGGCCGCTCCCCTCGGCACCGATCAGCGCGTCCCGCCCCAGCTCCGCGCCGTCGAAGGCGATACCGCTGATGTCCGCGCCCCGCACGCCGTGCGTCGGCACGCGCCCCAGCGGACGCCAACTGCCGGGCACGAGCGCGGACTTGTCGACGAGGAAGAGACTGAATCCCCGGGCTCCGCCCTCCGGCCGGGTACGGGCGAGCACACAGACCAGCCCGGCCCTGGTGGCGTTGTTGATCAGCCACTTCTCGCCGTCGAGCCGCCAGCCGTCCTCGGTCGGTACGGCGGTGAGGTCCCCGGCCAGCAGATCGCTGCCGTGCGCCTGCTCGGTCAGCGCCAGCGAGACGACGGCGCCGTCCACGACCCGAGCGCCCAGGGCCGCCGCCTGCGCGGGGGTGCCCGCCACCCAGACGGAGACGGCTCCGAGGTAGGTCTTGACATGGCCGAGCGCGACCGTGAAGTCCCGCCGGCCCAGGGTGCGGATGATCTCCAGCAGGTCCTCGCCGCCGCGGAGTTCACCGCCGTGCCGCTCGGGCACGAACCAGCGCGGCACACCCAGCGCGTCCAGTTCCCGGCAGATCCCGGCCGGAAAGACCTCCGCCCGGTCCAGTTCGGCGCAGCGGCGGAAGGAGAACGCCCGCCGGGCATCGCGCGGATCGCCGAGCGCGTCCTCCAGCGCGGTGCCGAGGGCGCCGGACCGGCGGTCGGCGGGCACGGCGAGCGCCGGTCCGGGCTCCCCGCCCGCGGCCGGGCGACGGGGCGCGGAGCCCTCGGCGGCCCCGGTCCGGAAAGCGGCGGTGACCTTTGCCGACAGCTCCTCGTGCAGCGGCTCCAGCTCGTCGTTCTCGAACAGGGTCCGCATCAGGGAGCGCTGGATCTTGCCGCTCGTCGTCCGCCGGATCCGGCCCACCCTGACCAGGACCAGCCCTCCGACGCCCACGCCCAGCCGCTGCGCCAGGCGTGTCCGCGCGGTACGGGCCAGCGCGGTGAGTTCCCTGGCCGTCAGCCCCCGGGCGCGCAGCTCCTGGACGGCGACGATCTCCTCGGGTCCCTGGCCGCCGTCCGGCCGGACCGGGAAGACGGCGGCGGGCAGCGCGGCGAAGGACGGGGACAGTTCGCTCAGGGTGTGCTCGATGTCGTGCGGATAGAGATTCCGCCCGTGCACGATGATCATCTCCTTGATGCGGCCGGTGACGTACAGCTCGCCGTCGCGCAGCACCCCGAGATCCCCGGTCCGCAGAAAGCCGTCCTCGCCGGCGGCGGTGGCCGCGCGGAAGGTACGGGCGGTCTCCTCGGGACGGTTCCAGTAGCCGAGGGCGACGCTCTCCCCGCGTATCCAGATCTCGCCGACCGTGCCGTCCGGGACCTCGGCCGACGTACGGGGGTCCACGATCCGCACATCGAGTCCGCGGACGATTCCGCTGCTCGCCACCTCCTGCCCGCGAGCGCCCTCGCCGGCCGGTGTCAGCTCGCCGCGCCCGAGGGCCGCCGGGTCCGCGCGCAGCACGGTGGGCGGCCGGTCGGCACGGGCGCCGGAGACGAAGAGGGTGGCCTCGGCGAGTCCGTAGCCGGGGAGCAGGGCCTTCGGTGCGAAGCCGTGGCCGTGGAAGCGCCGGGCGAAACGGGTGAGGGTCGCCGGGTTCACGGGCTCGGCGCCGTTGCAGGCGTACCGCCAGCGCGTCAGATCGAGCCCGGCGGTCTGCTCCTCGGTGAGCCGGCGGGCGCACAGTTCGTACGCGAAGTTGGGGGCGCAGCTGATCTCCGCGCCGTGGCGTTCGATGAGCCGCAGCCAGGAGACGGGCCGTTTGAGGAAGTCGGTCGCCGACATCAGCACGGCGGTTCCGCCGACATACAGCGGGGTCAGCGTCATCGCGATGAGCCCCATGTCGTGGTAGGCGGGCAGCCAGCTGCACCACGTCATGCCGCCGTGCCAGCCGTGGCAGTCGCGCATCAGCCGGATGTTGTGGACGAGCGCGCCGTGCGGGACCATCACGCCCTTGGGATCGCTGGTCGATCCGGAGGTGTACTGGAGGAAGCACAGGGCGCCGGGCCGGACCGGGCGTTCCCTCCAGCCGTCGGGGCCGCCCTCGCGCTCGGCCGACTCGACGGTGAGCACGGGCAGTCCGGCGAACGCGGCGGACTCGGACGCTCCGGCCGGTTCCGGTACTCCGGGCGGTGCGGGCAGTTCCGGTACCTTGGCGGGTCCGGGCGGTTCGGCCCGCTCCCGCTTCAGCCAGCCGCTCACGGCGGGCAGCGACGCCTCGTCCGTGAGGACGAGCCGCGCGCCCGTGTCCCGCGCGATCGCCGCCGTCCGGGACTCCTGCCTCCCGAATCCGCCCGGCACCGGTACGGGAACGGGCACCGCACCCGCGTACAGGCACGCCACAAACCCCCGGACGAACCCGGTGCCCGGTCCGCACGCGAGCAGCACCCGGCCGCCGGGCGCGACGTCCTCGGCGAGCCGCCGGGCCCCGGCGCGTGCGGCGCGGTCCAGCTCCGCGTACGACAGCTCCTCCTCGCCCTGGGCGGTCCAGTACCGGACGGCGGTGTGCGCGGGCGTGTCCCCGGCCCTGCGCCGCAGCGCCCCGACGAAGCTCTCGAAGCCGGACTCCTCGCTGCTCACGTTCACCCCTTCTCGGGTCTTCGGGTGGCGTACGGGCCTATCGAAGTCAGCACGGCTATGGCGCTCCTATACGCGGGCACGGGCCACGGGAGACCGGTAACGGGCCGGGAGCGCCCGGGGGATTCCCGCGTCCCGGGCGCGGGCGGCGCCCGGCGGCCCGTACGGCGCTCCGGGGGCCGAGGAGGCGGTGGGGAGCCCGGCACGGCGACGGCGCGCGCGACGGCCCCGGGACGGGTGCCCCTGCCCGTGTCCGTGCGGTGGGGACCGGGTGCCGGGCCCGCCCCGATGGCGGCGGGCACCCGGGGGCTCCCCCCGGGCCGGTGGGACGGGTGGCCGGGGCCGGCCGGAGAGCCGGGCGTTCAGCCGCACCCGCCCGCGTGTCCGTCGTCGACGGAACGCCCCGGCGCGGCGGCCCGGACCGGAGCCTCCCCGGCCCGCGCGGCCTCCCCGGTGGCAGGGGACGCGGGGGACGCCGGGGGCGCCCCGGCACCGGCCGGGGACCTCGCCGCCAGGGCCGCCGCGAACCGCGGAAGCCGGTCCAGGCCCCAGTACTTGTCGTAGTGGTCGACGAAGAACGGCACTCCGAAGACGCCGTCCCGCTGGATGTCGAGCAGTACCCGCACCCCCTCCTCGCGCAGTCCGGGGTCGTCGGCGGCCAGCGCCAGTTCCCGCCCGTCCAGGCCCAGTTCGGGCCCGAATCCGGCGATCACCGACGGATCGCAGATGTCCAGCCCCAGCTCCCAGCGGGCGCGCGCCGCGAGCGCGACATAGGCGGGGCCCCGGCCGTGGCGGGCCGCGACCAGATAGCCGAGGTGGGGGATCTCCCACACGGGATCGCGGTCGACGGGCCAGCTGAACGACAGCCCGCGGTCGGCGGCCAGACGCCGTACGTCCTGGAGGATGTAGCGGTGCTTCTCCGCCGACATCGGCGTGTACGGGAAGGCGCCTCCCGCCCGGGCGAGGAGTTCCCGGCTCAGCCCGTCCGGCTCGAAGAACGGCACCCAGACGACGGCGGACGCGACATCGGGGTACCGGTCGAGCAGATCGCGGTGGGCGAGCCACGAGTACGGGCTGCGCAGCGAGAAGTAGAAGCGCGGCGGCCGTCTGGTGCGCCTCGCGGCCCCCGCGCGCCCGGGTCGTGCCGTCACAGCGCGATTCCGCCGTCCACCCGGAACACCTGCCCGGTGATGTACGAGGCGCCGGGCGACACCAGATACGCCACCATCGACGCGACGTCCTCCGGCCGGCCGAAGCGCTTCAGCGGAATGCGCTGCCGCATGTCCCGGGAGACCTTCTCCGGCAGGACGGACGTCATGTCGGTGTCGATGAAGCCGGGTGCCACGACGTTCGCGCGGATGCCGTGCCGTCCCGCCTCCTTCGCGAGCGCCCGCGTGAAGCCGATGATCCCGGCCTTGGACGCGGAGTAGTTGGTCTGGCCGGCGTTGCCCGCGACCCCGGCGACCGAGGAGATCGTCACGATGGCGCCGCCGCCCCGCTTGACCATGGGGAAGGCGATCGCGCGGCACAGGTTGTACGTCCCGTCCAGATTGGTCCGCAGGACCGCGTCCCAGTCCTCGTCGGGCATCAGCACGAGCGGGCTGTCGCGGGTGATCCCGGCGGAGGTGACCGCGGCGGTCGCCGGGCCGAGCACCTCCTCGGCGGCGGTGACGAACTCCCGGGTCCGGGTGCGGTCCGTAACGTCGAGACGGCGCGAGAGGACCTTGCGGCCGAGCTGCCTGACCGCTTTCTCCACGACGGCCGCCGCCTGCTCGTCGGAGCGGTAGCAGAAGGCGATGTCGTGGCCGTCGCGGGCGAGCCGCTCGACCACGGCGCGGCCGATGCCCCGCGAACCGCCGGTGACCAGCGCGACCTTGGCGTTCTCAGCGGACACTGTCACTCCTCCTCATATGCTCAGCAGGGCGGGGCCGGGCGCGGGCAGCAGTTCGGTGACATCGCGCAGCGCGACGACGAACGTGCCGACGTTCAGCACCTCGCGGCCGGCGACGAGCGTCCGCCCGGCGAGGACCGCGGTCTCCCCGAGGGACTTGACCAGCCGCACCCGGTGTTCGAGGACGTCGCCGGGGTGGGCGCGGGGGCCCATGGTGACCTCGTTGAGGGAACCGGCGAGTTCGACCTTCCCGGCCAGCACGTCCGGGTTGGGGCTGTCCCACACGGACAGCAGGACCGCGGACTGGGCCCACGACTCGATCACGAGCGAGACGGGGTAGGCGTAGTCGCGGGCGCCCGCGTCCCCGCCGAGGGCCGCGTAGCAGGGCTCGTTGCCGGAGATCGCCTTGTAGGCGGTCAGGCTCTCGCCCGGCCGCACGTCCGCGACCCGGTCGACGAGCAGGATCTCGCCCCGGTGCGGAATGGTGTTCTTGACGCGTTCGACTCCGTAGACACCGGTCACGGGGAATCGGTCTCCTCGTACTCCTCGTAGCGGTAGCGCAGGGTGATGTCGGCGACCCTGCCCCGGTTGGTGCCCACGGCCGCCCGGCACAGCAGGACGTCGCCGTCCCGGCGGACCGTGACGTCCGTGAAGACGCGGTCGCCGGGGTGGACGGGCCGACGGAACCGGCAGCGGTCCATGGCGGCGAGTTCCACGCGGCGGGGCCGCGGGGGTGCGGCCGCCGTGCCGGCCCCGGCTCCGGGCCGGCTGCCGGGGCCGGTGCCGGGGCCGGGGCCGGTGCCGTCGGCGCCTTCGAGGGGCCCGGCCCAGTCCCGTACCGTACGGTCCACCGCCTCGATCAGATAGACGCCCGGCAGCACGGCGAACCCGGGATAGTGCCCGGCGAGCACCGGGTCGCCGGGGGCCACGTCGAAGACGGACGCCGCGCCCCCCGGGCCACGGCGGACCACTTCCAGGGGCCCGAGCGGGGTGGCGGCGCTCATCCGGCGTCCGCCAGCTTCCGCACCAGCAGGTCGTAGGTCGCGCCGAGCGAGGAGATCGAGGTCAGCTCGTCCTCGGCGAGCCGTACCCCGTACTCCTTCTCCAGCCGGACGGTGATCTCCAGCGCCATCAGGGAGTCGACGTCGAGGTCCTCCGTGAAGTGGGCCGTGTCGGTGACCTCGGCGGTGTCGAGGTCGAGGACCTCGGCGACCAGGTCGCGCAGCCGCTCCTTGTCGAGTACGGGGGCGGTGTGGGTGTCGGACATGGTGAACACGCGTCCTTCCGGGTGGTGAGGGGTGAGAGCCGGTCAGGGGTTGCCGGTCCGCAGGACCACGGCACCGGTCTGCCCGTCCGGGTCGACGGAGGTGATGAGCACCGGCCGCCGCCGGCCGTCGGGCACGCAGACCGCGGCGGCCAGCTGGAGCGAGGCGGACGCCGCGGAGGTATCGCCGATGAGCCGCCGCAGCCGCAGCCGGGGCGGCCCGCTCTCCCCGAAGACCGCGCCGAGTGCGGCGTCCTCGCGGGCCCCGAGCGGGCCCCCGGTGTCGGACGGCACCAGCAGGGCGACCTCACCGGGTTCGACGGACGCGTCCTTCAGCGCCTCGGTCACGGCCCGGGTGACCGCCCGCGGCGCGTCCTCCGGGTCGTGGAAGGCGGTGAAGCGGCAGGAGAGCAGGGAGGCGTGCGCGGTACGGCCGTGGGCGAGGGCCCGGCCGTACGGCTCCAGCAGGAACAGCGCGCAGCCCTCGCCGAGCGGCCCGGCGGGCTGCCGGTGCGCACTGCCGGTCCTGGCCCGGTACTCCAGCCAGGCGCGTTCGGCCGAGAACTCCTCCACCGCGCCGCACAGCACCGCCTCGCAGTGCCCGCGCCGCAGCAGCCGGGCCGCGTAGCTGAGCGTCAGCAATCCGGTCGGCGCCCCGCCCGCGAGGGTGGTGTTGGGGCCCCTGAGGGTGTGCCAGATGGCGCTCTGTCCGGCGGCGCGGTTCATCACCGTGTTGGGGAAGGCCGCCGGGTCGACGTGGTAGGGCTTCTCCCCGGTGAGGGAGTCCCGGGTGAAGTCCATGATGCTCTGGACGCTGCCGTGCCCGGTGCCGAGGACCATGCCGACGGCCTCGGGGCGGTCGGCGGCGAGCCCCGGCCCCGCCTCCTCCAGCAGCATCCCCACGGTCGCGACGGCGATCGCGGTGGCCCGGTCCATGGCACGGGTGCCCTTGCGGCCCAGGACCCTCCTGATGTCGAAGTCCGGGAGCAGCCCGGCGCGTTCGTACGGTCCGAGGTCCCGGTCGCCGGGGCGCACCGCGTCCCGGTCCTCCCGCACTCCGGCGGCGAAGGCGGCGGCGCCCAGGCCGTAGGGCGAGGCCGCCGACCAGCCGGAGACGACCAGGGTGTCCGGGTCCGCCCCGGTGGCACGACTGACACTCATCGGTTTGTGCTCCTCTTCGGTGACGGGAGTCGGCGCTCAGCCCCAGGCCCCGGCGGCGGCGTGCAGCTCCCCGCCGTCGACGCCGATGGTGTTGCCGGTCAGCCAGGACGAGTCGGTACGGGAGAGGACGGCGACCGCCTCGGCGACGTCCTCGGGCCGGGTGAGCCTGCCGTGCGGATTGTTCTCCGCCGCGCGGGCGACGTACCCGGCGTGCTCGGGGATGCGCCGGAGCGCGGGCGTGAGGGTCACCCCGGCGCGCAGCGCGTTGACGGCGACGCCGTGGGGGGCCAGTTCGCAGGCCAGTTGGCGTACGTGCGACTCCAGCGCGCTCTTGGCGGCGGAGACGGCACCGTAGCTGGGCAGCGCCTGGACGACGCCCGCGCTGGTCATCGCGTACACCTTGGAGCCGGGGCGCAGGAGCTTCGCCGCGGCGAGGTCCTGGGTCCAGTAGACGAGGCTGTGGGCCATGACGTCGAGCGTCATCTCCAGCTGCCTGCCGGTGAGCGGCTTCTCCCAGCCGTCCCTCGGCAGGAACGGCACGAGGGTGCCGAACGCGAGCGAGTGCACCAGGATCCGGATGCCGCCCGCGTCCCCGGTCAGCCCGGCGATCTCCGGTACGAGCCGGTCGCGGGTGGCGCGGGAGGCGGCGTTGGCGTTGAAGAACCTGGCCTCCACTCCGTACGCCCTGATCCCGTCGACGACGGCCGCGACCTCCTCCGTACGGGCGCCCGTGTCGAAGTGGACCCCGGCGATGTGCACGCCCTCCCGCGCGAGCCCCCGGGCGATGGCGGCCCCGATCCCGCTGGACGCCCCGAGGACCAGGCACCAGCTCCCCTGCAGCGACGTCAGCATGCGGACTCCCGTGTGAGATGGGGTGTGCGGTGGGGGGTGACATGGACGAGCGCGATGTGTCCGGCGCCGGTCGCGGTGACGACGAGGCTGTCGCCCCCGTGCTCCGTGACGGCTCGCGCGAGCTCGACCGCCGGCCGCAGGCACCCGGTGTGCCGTTCACCTGCGGCCGGTTCGGGAACACCGCCGTGGACGGCGGACACGGCGCTCCGTACGGCCCCGGAGACGGCGGAGGCGTCGAGCTGGGCGCGGACGGTCAGCGGGCCGCCGAGCCCTTCGAGCAGACCGGCCAGGAGGGCGTCCGCCCGGGCCCGGCCCCGCCGCGTCTCCAGTGCCCCGGGCGGTACGAACACCGACCGCGCCCGGACCACGGCCTGCGCCCGGGCCCTGGGCCCCTCGGCGTCCCCGTGGTGCCCGGACTCCCCGTGTTGCCGGGGCGCCCCGGGCTCTCCCGGCTCGTCGGGCGCCCCGGGGTCCCCCGGCTCGCCGGACGCGCGCGCCCCGGGCTCCAGGGTCAGCGCCACGGCGCCCTGCTCCCCGGCACGGCCCCCGGGCAGCGCGTCCTCCGTCGCGGCGAGCACCAGGCTCCCGCACCGCCCGTTCGCGAGCGCCCGCGCCCCGACGGAGAGAGCGTCGAGGGCGGCCGTCCGCTCGGCCGTGACGGTCAGGGCGAAGCCCTTCAGTTCCAGCTCCGCGGCCAGCCGGTTGCCGAGCACATTGACGGCGAAGTAGGGCGCGAGAGCCGGCGAGATGGCCTCCGCTCCCCTCTCCACGATGGTCGCGTCCATCGCGTCGAAGACCTTCGCGAGCCCGCCGTTGGTGGCCAGCACCAGCCCCCGGCGCTCGGCGGCCACCCGCCCCGGCCGCCCTCCGTCGGCAACGGCCCCCCGCACGGCGGCCAGCGCGTACTGCGCGGCGGCGGGCAGATACTTGTACCCCCGGGGCCCCAGCCGCGCCCGGTGGTCGAACCACGGCTCACCGGAGGGCGCGGGCTCGCCGCCCCCGGGTGCGTCCCCTCCCGGAGTGACCACCCCCACCCCGGTGACCAGCAGCCCCCGCCCCCACCCCCCGCTCATCCCGGACCACCGGACCCGGCCCCGCCGGCGCGTGAGGCGTGGATCGCGGAACCGGCCCCGCCGGAGCGGGGCACACGCGCCCCGGAACCGGCCCCGCCGGCCCGGGAGCCGCGGGGCCCGGGGTGGGGCCCCGGCGCACCGGCCGCGCCCTCGAACAGCAGCACCGCGTTGTTCCCGCCGAATCCACACGCGTTCACCAGCACTCCCCTCCCCAGCTCCACCGCCTCCCCCTCGGCCACCCGCACCCGGCACTCGGCGTCCCGCTCCTTCAGCGGCACGTTCCCCGGCACCCGCCCCTTCCGGAGCATCAGCACCGCCGCCACCGCGCCCAGCGCGGCCGACGCGCCTCCCGTGTGCCCGATCAGCGCCTTCAGGCTGTACAGCGGAACCTCACGCACGTCCTCCCCGAGGACCCGCCCCAGCACCGCGCTCTCCAGGACGTCGTTGAGCCGTGTCCCGGTCCCGTGCGGCACCACGGCCCCGATCCTCTCCGGCCCGGGCCCGGACGCGAAGCCGGACCCGGTGCCGGACCCGGGCCCGAGCCCCCGCGTCCCCATCGCCTCCCGCACCGCCCGGGCGATCTGCTCCCCGTTCTCCTCCGGCGCCGTCGGATGTCCCGCGTCGCAGCTCCATCCGCTCCCGCCCAGCCGGGGCCCCTCCCCCGCGCCCCGCGCCGCCGCGTGCGCCGCGGACTCCAGGACGAGGATCCCCGCGCCTTCGGCGAACACCGTCCCGGCGCGGTCGGCTTCGAAGGGGCGGCAGCGTTCGGGGTCGACCGCGCCCAGCCGGTTGAAGCACCCCAGGGCGACCCGGGAGTACGCGTCGGAGCCCCCGGCGAGCACGATGTCCGCCTCCCCGGCCCGGATCAGATCCGCGGCGGCACCGATGGCGTACGCACCGGCCGCGCAGGCGTTGCCGATGTCGTGCACGGTCCCGAAGATCCCCAGTGCCGCGGCGAGTTCCGTGGCCAGCCGGAACGGCGGGACCCACGCCCCGCTCCCGGCTCCCCCGCCCCGGCCGCGCTCACCGCTCCCGGCCCCCCGACCCCGGCCGCGCTCATTGGGGCCGGGCTCGCCCATGCAGCTGCCGATGACCACGGCGGTCCGCGCCCCGGCGAGCGCCTCCGCGTCCAGCCGCGCGTCCCGCAGCGCCTCCCCGGCCGCGGCGACGGCGAACCGTACGGCCCGGTCCCCCGTGAAGTCGGGGTCCGGCACCAGGCCGATCAGCGGCAGCTCCATCCGGGCGCCGGGATCCGCCACCCGGTCCGGCGGCCGGACCCGGGCCGCCGTCATGGCCCGCCACAGGCCGTCCGCGCCGGCACCGTGGCAGGTGACGGCGCCGACCCCGGTGACCCGGACCTCGTGGTTCATACCGGCCGGCCCCCGGCCGCGGCGGGGGACCGCCCCTTGAGCGCCGCGTTCATCCGGTCGTCGAAGGCCACCAGACTCCAGTCACGGCGGTTCTCGATGACCGCGTAGCCGTGGGTGATCCGCCCGGTGGACGTCTGGATCAGCTCGCCGTCCCGTACGACGTACGTGTCCATGCGCGAGGTGTAGGTGAAGCCCTTGAAGACGTCCTCCACGGTCAGCACGGTGTAGAGGTCCTCCTCCATCCGCGCCTCGTCGAGGACGGTGATCCGGGAGTGGGGGACCACGGGGATCCAGTTCCGCTCGTCGAGCAGGGTCTTGATGGAGACCCCCCGGTCGGCGACGAGCCGGTCCTTGGCCTCCTCCATCAGCCGCAGATAGCCGGACATCTGGAGGCGCTCGGTGAAGTGGCAGTACCAGTAGGGGATACGGAACTTCCAGGCGTACGCGTTCCGGCCCGCGGTCAGCTCCTTGACCAGGTCGTCCGCGGACGGATCGGCACCGGGCGGCTCGGGCGTCCACCCGGGCCGGGCGGCCAGCCGGTCCACGGTGTAGGGCCGCAGGGCGGCCGGGACCGGCAGCTCGCCGCCGCCGCGCGGGTCGTGCCGCAGCTGTAGCCGCACGGTCGAGGTGACGGCCTTGAGGGCGCTCTCGCGCTCGACGTGGAGTTCGACGGCGAGGAGCAGTTCGCCGTCCTTCGCCCGGCGGTGGGGCCGGACGTGCGCGGTCGCGGTGTCGTCGATGTGGAAGGCGTGCAGGATCCGGGTGTCGATGTCGACGATGTCGGTGCACAGCCCGTGGACCTCGTACATCGTGCCGGGGGCGAGCCCGGCCCCGCGGACGTGGTTCAGGACGGCTTCCTCGACGAGGTAGTTGACGTGCTTGAAGCCGATCCAGGTGCAGATGTTGGAGCCCTCGTACCGGGGCCTGATCTCCAGTGTGCTGGGCTGCCCGAGGGCGCGGACGGCGGCCTCGGCGCCGGTGGCGGACTTGGTGGTCACGTCAACTCCGATACAGGGGAACGGGGACTGGTCTCGGACGGGAAGCACTCGCGCAGCAGCCGGTGCACGGCGTCCGCGAAGTGCCGGGGCCGCTCGGCCATGGCGAAGTGCCCGCAGTCGTCGATGAGTTCGAGCCGCCCGTCGGGCAGGGCGGCCGCGAGTGCTCGGGCGTCGGCGGGCGGCGCGGCGAAGTCGTCGGCACCGGCCACGACGAGTACGGGCAGGGTCAGGGCGGTGACGTCCAGGAAGGGGCTGCGCAGATACGCGCCGAAGAACTGCTGCCAGCCGTACGGCCCGACCCGGTCGCGCACCCGCAGGGCCATGTCCCGGAGCAGCCCGTCACCGATTCGGCCGCCGGAGCCGATCCGCAGGCCGTCTTCGAGGATGCGGTGGAATCCGTTGAGGTAGTACGCCGCGTCCTCCCAGCCGAAGTCGGCGGGCGAGCGGCGGTGGAAGGGCGCGACGATCACGGCCGCGCGGGGCGGCGGAGCCGGGGAGCCGGCCGCCGCGCGACGGGCCAGCGCCTCCAGAGCGGGCCCGGCGGCGAACGAGTGCGCGACGACGAGATCCACGCCTCCGGGCACGGCGTCCAGGGCCCGTCCGATGTGGTCGGCCGGGTCGTCGCGGAGACTCCAGGCGGTGTCCCCGGCGGTGCCCCACGGCAGCTCGGCCTCCCACAGCTCGGCCTCTTCGGGGGCGCGCCGCTCATAGCCCCGCCAGATCGAGGCGCTGCCCGCGAGACCGTGGAGGGTCAGCAGCCGGACCGGCGGCGTGTTCCGTGCCGCGCGCCGCAGCCGTACGGGGGACGGCGGACGGGCGGGGGACGGCGGACGGGCGGGCGCGCTCATCGGACACCGCCGTCGGCGCCGCCGGTGCGACCGTCCCCGGCTTCGCCCGGGAGGCCCGCCGTGAGCAGGAGCGCGGCGCTGGCGTCGTCTCCTCCGGCGGCGCCCGCCCCGGCGCTGACGAGCACCTGCCCCGGGTCCGGCCGCCGCTCCAGCCAGGCGGTCGCGGCGACGCACTGGAGGATCCCCAGCGCGCCCGAGGCGGGCCCGAGCAGGGCGGACAGATCGTGCACAAGGGGGTTGTCCGCCACCGCGCCCAGGGACGGCGCGGGCGCGGGCACACCGTCCCGGTGTTCCGGTACGCACCAGAGACCGACCCGCCCCGGCAGCCGTCTGCGGACCGCCGTGACCGCGGTGGCGTGTTCGCCCCTGCGGGCGTAGGGGCCGATCGCGGCGAGGGTGCGGGCACCCCGGGCCCCGGCGGACGCGGCGGACTCGACGACGAGCGCCGCCGCCCCGTCGAAGGGCCCGGGGGCCTCCGGGGCACCGCGGTCCCCGGCCGCGTCCACGGCCGCCTCCGCGGCCGCTTCGGCGGAGTCCGTGCTCCCACCCGTCACCGCGTTCCCACCGGGACGCCCGCGCCCGGCGGGACGCGTACTCCCGGCCCGGTCCGGACGCGCGCCGTGGCCCGTGATATGCCGTACGGCCGGGTTGTCCGGCTCGGTCCCGACGACGAGGACCCGGTCGACCCGCCCGGCCGCGATGAGCAGCCGGGCCCAGTGGACGGCGTCCACACCGGACGTCGGACCGTTGCAGAGGGTGAGATTCGCCCCGCGCAGCCCATGCGTGATGGCGACCCACGAGGCCGTCACATTGCTGGACGTGGCGGGCAGCATCATCGGGCTGGTGCCCAGGTAGGTGTGATCGGCGATGGTCCGTACGGTGTCGCAGACCGTGTCGGCGTTGCCGTAGTTGGTGCTGGCGACGACCCCGACGGTGCGGCCCGGCACGGCCGGCTCCCCGTCCGCGTCGACGAGCCCGGCCTCCGTCAGCGCGTCCCGCGCGGCGGCCATGGCGAGTTTGGTGGCACGGTCCTTGTAACGCAGTCCCCGCCCGGTGAGCCGGGACACGGGGTCGGGAAAGCCCGAACGGCAGCCGGGCAGCGGCCCGAGCAGATCGGCGGCCCGTCCGGCCCCGCGTACGGCGAGACCGACCCCGGTGACGACGACGCTCACCGCTCCCCACCCCCCGCCCCGGGTGCCCCGAGTGTCTCGGGTATCCCGGGTGCCCCGGGTGCCCCGGAGGCTTCCCACGACTCCACGACGGCGACGGCGTTCAGGCCGCCGAATCCGAACGAGTCGATCTGCGCCAGCCGCATCGGCCCGGCGGGCCGCTCGGCCGCTCCCCGCACCAGGCGGAACCCGGCGACGGCGTCCACGGGATCGTCGAGGTGGACGGTCGGCGGGACCGTTCCCGTACGGAGCGCGTCCACGGCCGCGACCAGACTGTGCAGCCCCGACGCACCCGCCGTGTGACCGGTCATCGACTTGATCGCGGTCATGTACGGCGACGGGTCGACCCCCGCGAACACCGCGCTCAGCGCCGCCGATTCGGCCTCGTCGTTCAGGGGCGTACCGGTGCCGTGCAACATGACGAGATCGATGTCGGCGGGTCGCACACCGGCCCTGCGGTGGGCCTCCCTGATCGCCGAGGAGATGTTCCCGGTCTCGGGGGCGGAGGGGTGGTGGGCGTCGCAGTTGACCGCGACCCCCCGCACCCGGGCGTGCACCCGGTGCGCGGCTCCGGGCCCGTCGCTCTCCCGGCGCAGGACCACCGCGACGGCGCCCTCCCCCTGGAGCATTCCGCGCCGGGCCCGGTCGAAGGGCCTGACCCGGTCGGGGGCTTCGGGGTAGCAGCGGTCGAGGAGTCCGTAGGTGCTCTCGGTGATGGTGTCGACTCCCGCGACGACGACGGTGTCGGCGTGGCCGAGGTCGAGCAGATCGGTGCCGAGGGCGAGGGTGTAGAGGGAGGCGGAGCAGGCGTTGGCGACCGTGTGGGTGTCGGCCGCGCCGAACCGCCGCCGCAGCATGGTCCCGAAGTGGAGGTCGCGGGCGTCGAAGGGGACGCCGTCGCGCCAGGACAGCTCGACGGACCGCAGTTCGCGCAGGGTGGTGCCGACGAGCACCGGCACGGCGGACAGGTCGTCGCCGAGCCCGGCGTCCGCGGCCGCGGCCCCCACGGCCTGCTCCAGCCAGCGGGTGGCCCGCAGGGGCTCGTCGACACCGGGCGCGGGACGGTCGTCGATCTCGTACGCCACCGACGCCCGGAATCTGCTGCGGTCGTAGCCGCGCAGCTCGGCGAGCCCACTGCGGCCCGCGACGAGGGAGGCGAAGATCTCGCCGGTGCCGGCGCCGATGCTGGCCACGGCTCCCATGCCCGTCACGACCCAGCTCATGCCGCACCCCGGTACGCGCCGAGGATGAGGACGGCGTTGTTGCCGCCGAAGGCCAGGGCGTTGTTCTGCACGATGTCCAGCTCCGCCTCGACGGCCTGGTTGGGCACACAGTCGACTCCGCATTCGGGGTCGGTCTCCCGGTGGTTGACGGTCGGCGGGATGAAGCCCTCCGTGATCGCGAGCGCGCACGCGGCGGCGGCGACCGCGCTGGCGGCCCCCATGCTGTGGCCGATCATCGATTTGATGGAGACCGTGCGCGGCAGGGCGTCGTCGCCGAACACCTGGCGGATGGCGCCCGCTTCCGTGATGTCGTTGGCCTTGGTGCCGGTGCCGTGCGCGGAGACGAAGTCGACCTGGCCGGGCGTGATGCCCGCGTTGCGGTGGGCGATCTCGATGGTGCGGGCGATGCTGTCGCGGTCGGGGGCGACGGGGTGGAGCGCGTCGCAGGCGAGCCCGTAGCCGCGCACCTCGGCGTAGATGCGCGCCCCGCGGGCGAGCGCCGATTCCAGGCTCTCCATGAGGAGGATGCCCGCGCCCTCGCCGGTGAGGATTCCCTCGCGGTCCTTGTCGAAGGGCCGGCACACCTCGGGGGCGATCGTGCCGAGCCGGTAGAAGCCGGTGAAGGTCTTGCGGCAGAGTGCGTCCGCGCCACCGCAGAGCGCGATGTCGACATCGCCGCTGCGGAGTGCGTCGTAGCCGTAGCCGACGGCGTAGTTGCCCGCGGCGCAGGCGGTCGGGATGGTGACGGCCTCGACGTCCTCCAGCTCCAGTTCGCGCACGATGCCCGCGGAGAGCCGGCCGGCGGGGATGCGCCGGGCCACGACGGGGTCGTAGCCCGCGGGGCCGTCCCGGAGTCCGGCGGCGACGAGCTGGTCCAGGTCGCGGGACTCGCCGTCCGTGGTGCCGACGGACACCAGGGAGCGGTGGGCCCGTACGCCCTCGGCGGTGAACCCCGCGTCCTCGACCGCCATCCGGGCCGCGGCGACCGCGAACTGGCTGGCGCGGCCCAGTTCTTCGGGGTCCTGGCGCAGGATCCAGCGTTCGGGCCGGAAGTCGGTGACCTCGCAGGCGTTGGCGTGGGCGAAGCCGGTGGTGTCGAAGGCGGTGATCGGCTTGACGCCGCCGCGGCCCTCGCGCAGTCCGGCGGTGAACGCCTCGACGCCGATGCCGATGCTGGTCACGACGCCGAGTCCGGTGATGACGACGCGGCGCCCGCCGTCGCGGTCAACTGTGTTCATCGAAGCTCCTCCCACCCGTCCGACGGTCGGTGACGACGGGCACGGCTGCCGGTCGGCGGGTCAGTTCGCGGAGGCTTCGGCGACGACGACGTACACGCCCCGCAGATTGACCATGCGGCTCAGCTCGGCCTGGTCGATGGTGACCTTCTGGGTGCGCTCCAGGGCGGCGAGGATCTCGATCGCGCGGAGGGAGTCCGCGTCGTGCTCCTCCTTGAAGAGGCTGGTCTCGGTGACCTCGTCCTCGTCGATCTCAAGGATGTCGCAGACGATTTCCTTGATCTCCTGCTTCCGGGCGGCGTCAAGGGCGGTCGTCAGGTCCACGTCGGTCATCTCGGCTCCAAGAGGGATCGCTGTCCGGAGTCCGGTGACTCCGCGGTCCGTTCGATGGATCCGAGACTGGGTTCGCCCGCTATACCGGCGCTATACGGTTTCTGACCTGCGCGGTTGCCGCAGGGTCACGGCGCGGCTCGCTCCGGTGGCCGGCGCCGCCGCCGTACGGGGCTGCCTGTCCACGGCGCTCCTTGCTCCACGGCGCCGCTTGCGCCGCGGCTCCGGGGCGCGGCTCCTTCGCGTACGGTCGCGGGTGCCACCGGAGTACGCCGGGTGCGCGCGGGACCTACCCGGCTTCGGACCCGGACAGCCAGCCGAGCTGCGCGGCCCGCATACCGGCCTGGAAGCGGCTGCGGGCGCCGAGGCGCCCCATGAGATCGGCCGTGATCCGCCGCCCGGTGCGGACCGAGACGCCGAGCTTGCGGGCGACGACCTCGTCCGTCAGGCCCTCGCCCAGCAGCTGGAGCACGGCCTGTTCCTGCGCGGACAGTTCCTCCGACCCCGACTCCCGTGACTGCGGCCGGCCGCCGCTGAAGGGGCTGGCGTCCTCCCACACCCGCTCGAAGAGCGCGGTCAGGCTGACGATGAGCCCGGGCCCGCGCAGGACGAGCGCACCGGCGGCGGAGGCATCGGGGTCGATCGGCAGCACGGCGTGGGTGCGGTCGAAGACGAGCATCCGCGACGGCAGCGACGCGGTGGTACGCACCTGATCGCCGTGTGCGACGAGCCAGCGCAGATGCTCCACCGACCCGGGGTCGTTGTACACACTGTCGAGATAGACGCTGCGCATCACGACCCCGCGTTCCGCGAGCGCTTCACACAGCGGCTGGCTGGCCTTTCGGCTGCTTTCCGACTGCCGTCCGCCGGATGCGAAGGTGAGCAGTTCGCTCGTGCAGTCCTGGGTGAATTCCTCGATACGGGCCCTGATGTCGTCGATTCCGTCGAGCCGGTCCACGACCACGCGCCGCAATTTCTGCTGGGCCGCGTCGTACTCGTCGATGAACCGGGCCACTTCGACCCGGGACTCCGAGATCCTCTGCTGGCTCTCCTTGATTTCACCTTCGCGTTGCACGAGCAGTGCCTGAAGTCCAATCTCCGGGCTCACGGCCCGAAGCCTTCCGGGTTCCTCCCACGAAGGCTTGATGAGCGAGAGCCGCGCGCATTCGTCCAGTGCCGATCTGACGTGCTCGGCGGGCCAGTTCAGAAGGCCCACCAAATCGTCCACGCCGGAATCCGGCCACCGGAGCATGGTTCTATAAAGTTCGGCCGCCTGGGGACCCAATCCCAGCGGTTCGAGCATGATGCGGCCCCCTGCCCCCCGTTGTGCGCCCTGCACACGAATCTGTCGGGGCATTATGGGCAGTTCGATTCCCGATGGCAACGAACGCCTGTTCAAACCCGCCTCATGACGGAGGGCCCACCCTCTGATGGGTGGGCCCTTTTCAGCCATGGTGCAGTACACGAACAGTCGCGCGATACCCATCAGATCTGGCCAAAGGGATCGACCCTCGGACGGGACCCTCACATCGGGTCACGTGACGGTTTGGCCGGAATTCAATCCCAGATGGGATCCTCCGGCGCCCCAAGGGGCACGGCTGGGTCCCTGGTGGAGCGCTCTGTGACGACTCCCCACGGGGGCATCACCTCAGAAATGCCCACGGGGGCAATTCCAGCCGGAACGGCAATGCTTCGCAGCTCATTGATACGCATGTAACAACTCCCCTAGTCGGTTGTCACCGCTTCTCATTCCGGTCGGCTCCCCAGCCGACCGACAGAAGAATTCTTGCTCGCGATCCCCCTCACCCACCAGCGCGCACCACCGGCAGGGACCTGCGCTGGCAAGGTGCTGTCAGCGGAAGCAAGTCCCCCGCTTGCCCCATGAACCCATCACACCCGTGACCGGCTTCCCCACCCGTCCCCCTGTCGGCGGAACGACACAGGAGTCGGCCGTCGCGCGATCTCCGGTGCCCGGTCCCGACACCCCTCCGGTGGACCGGCGTCAGGCGCCGACGGACCGGGCAACGGCTTCCGGGCACGCTTCGGCCTCCGGCCCGAGGACGGAGGTGCGGCTCACCGACCGGCTCGCCGACCGCTCGCCGACCCATCGCCACGGAACACCCCTAAGCGATCCGCAGCGGTCACGCTCCGATGCGTCCGGCGCCGTGCACCCGTGACCCCCACGCTGCTTGCCGAGCAGTCCGCCGATCGCGGCGGCCACTTCGCCCCGGACCACCATGGCACCGCTTCCCGCTCCGTGGTCCGCGGTGACGCACCCTGCGGAACACCATCCGAATCGGCCCGCTCCCCCAGCCGCGGCGCAGAACAGCGGGCCGAAGCCCGAACCGGCCCCTCCGAGACGTCCGCGACCTCCCGCCACCGACCGGCAGGCACCCGGGCAGCGCGTCCGGTCGGAGCCCCCGGGCAGGGCGGCGTCCGAGAGGACGGCCGCGCCGGGGCGGGCCGCGGGAACGGCCCGTTCAGCCGGACCGGCGCGGACCGGCTTCGAACCATGGCCCCCGCACAGCGCCGCCGCTGGTCCGCCGTCCGTGATGAAGGGCCGTCATCAGCCCCCGCATCACGGGCAATCCACGCTGTGCAGTCCCGGATAGACCGGATCGACCATGGTGCCGCTGACCACCAGGACGCCGCCGGTCCGACTCCAGCTCAGCTCGTACGAGCCGGAGGCAACAGGACGGTAGCCGTCGTCGGCCCTCCAGGAACCCGACTCCCGCCAGGCGATGCCGGTGGGGCCCACCGCGTATACCGCGCCGCTGCCCGCCAGCAGGAACGACTCCTCCCGCACCACAGCCGTGCAGCCCCCCGGGCCCGTGGGTCGAAGAACGTGGTACTGCGCGCCCAGGTCGTTCAACCCGCCCACCACGCTTCCCAGTCCAGCCGCCGCGGCCAGCAGACCGCGGACGAACGCGGGTCGCGCCCGGGGGCACGAGGGCGCCGGGCCGGCCGCCGAGCGGCGCCGCACGGCAAGGACCCCCATGAGGATCAGCGTCACGACGAGCAGGGTGGCACTCACCGTCCACCCGGGGATCACATGCCCCGCGACGACCAGCAGCACGCCGCTCCAGCCCACAGCCGCGGCGAGGAGCAGACACCCCGTGGTGACGGTCCAGTCCGGGGCGGGCCGCGTCACCCGGCCGGCCCGGCACCGCTCACTCTTCGCGCCGCTCGGTCTCATCAGCGCACCCTACGGCCCCGCAGGCCCGGGCCGCACCGTCCAGGCACCCAGGCGGCCTCAAGAACGGCTGGGCGGCGGGGAGTCCACGAGGAATCCACCAGGCCCCGGCGAACAGGTCTCGCGGGACGAACGCCACACATCCGGTCGACCCACCGCCTCAAAACGCGGACGCGCTCCGGTCGGGGACCCTACGATGCCGGAGAACGCTATCGAACACACTTGCGAGTCCGGCTCGCCGAACCCGCAGGAAGGGGTACGAACCCATGCGCTGGAAGATCCGGCACATCTCCGTCATGACCGTCGCGGCGGTCACCACCACGGCACTCGCTCTGACCACCGCCCCCGCGACGGCCGCGAAACCCACGCCGGACCAGGGGCACCCGGGTGGCTGGACCGGCACCTGGGGAGCCGCGCACCAGTATCCGGTGGCCCCGGCGGGCTGGCCCCCCAACTGGTCCGTCGAAGGGTTCTCCGATCAGAGCGTCCGGCAGGTCGTCCGGATCAGCGCGGGCGGCTCCCGGATCCGGGTGCGGGTGTCGAACCGGTACGGGAAGCAGCCGCTCGTCGTCACCGGAGCCACCGTCGCCCGGGCGGCGGAAGGGGCCGCGGTGCACCCCCACAGCGTGCGGACGCTGCGCTTCGCGTCGGCGCGCGGGGTGACCGTCCCGGCGGGGAAGGACCTCGTCTCGGACGCGGTCGGCCTCCCCGTACGGCCGCTGGAGAAACTGACGATCACCCTCCATTTCGCCGGGACCACCGGCCCCGTGTCCTTCCACTCCAACGCCCTGACGACCACGTACCGGGCCGACGGCGACCGGACCCGGGACCCCTCCGGACATGCCTTCGAGGGCGCGACCAGCCAGTCCTTCTACGCGGTCTCGGGCGTGGAGGTCGCCGGGCCGCGCACGCCCGGGGCTGTCGTCGCCTTCGGGGACTCCATCACCGACGGCGCGTTCTCCACCCCGGGCGCCGACAACCGCTACCCGGACCAGCTCGCGGAACGTCTGGCCGCCGACGGGTCACGGCTGTCCGTGGTCAACTCCGGGATCAGCGGCAACCGCCTGCTGTCCGACTCGGTCTGCTTCGGCGAGAAGGGGGTCGACCGCTTCCGCCACGACGTACTCGACCGGCCGGGCGTCCGCTCGGCCGTCGTCCTGATCGGCATCAACGACATCGGCGCCGGCGGCACCCCCGACTTCGGCTGCGGCCTCGCCCCCACCGTGACCGCCCAACAGCTCATCGACGGGCACAAGGCCCTGATCCGCCTGGCACACGCCCGCGGGGTCGAGGCGGTCGGCGCGACCGTCACCCCGTTCAAGGGAGCCGGATACGGCTACTACTCCGAGGCCAAGAACCAGGTACGGACGGAGGTCAACGACTGGATCAGGACCAGTGGCGCGTACGACGCGGTCGCCGACCTCGACCGCGCCCTGCGCGACCCCGCCGACCCCGACCGCCTGCTGCCCGCCTACGACTCGGGCGACCGGCTCCACCCCAACGACGCGGGCATGGACGCCATGGCCCGGACGATCCGCCCGCACCTGGAGGAACCCGTCGCCGACTGAGCCCGTACCGGACCCCGCTGCCCGAGCGACCCTCGTACACGGTGCTCCGACACCGACAGCACAGGGCCGCCGGGCAGTTGTCCGGGCTCGGCAGGGCCGCCGACGACCCCGCCGCATCCGTCCACGAACACCCCACTGGTTCTCGCCAGTTGAAGGACTTCGCTCCGGCCGACGGGTGCTCGCCGTGCGGCCGGCGGGGCCGGGTCCCCACGCATCACGCGGCCGGGTCCTTGCCTGCCCGCTCGTTCCCGGCCGGGTCATCGCCCTCCACTGCCTCACCCGTCGGCTCATGCCCCTCCGGATCACCGCTCTCCGGGTCGTCGCCTGCCGGATCGCCGTCCTCCGGGTCATTGCCGACCGGGTCATCGTCGGCCAGGCGTTCCGGTCCGCCGGTCGCGGCGCCGACGCATACGGTGGCGGCCAGCGCGAGGACCAGCACAGTCGGGTTGACATATCCGGGAACGGAGTCGGTGGCGTAACTTCCGCCGTCGTTCGTCTCGCAGACGAACCGGAGCGGCACATAGTCCACCGAGTAGTCGATGATCCCGTTGGCCTCCGTCCGCTCCTTCCAGCCCGGTGTACGGCAGGACGGAATCGGCGACGAATCGGTACCGCCGTCCTCCGCCGAGAGGACCGAACTGGAGACATGCAGCATGCCCCAGGTGTACACGGCGACCGCGACGGCCCCCAGGAGGGCCGCGAGCCCCCGGAACAACACCTCGTATGCGGACCGCCGGAAGACGAACCGGCCGAGGTTGCCGAGGCCGTGGCCGAGGAGGGTGCAGGCGACGACCAACCCGGCCGGAATGAACAGAAGCAGCAGGAAGGCCATCGGGTGAGTTCACCAGGACGACATCTCCACGGCTGTGACCCATCCCACAGTTCTGGCAACAGGACCGTCACAACTCCCGAAAGCGCCCCGCCGCCCCGGCTCGACCCACGGGAACGGACTGCCGACAGAAACAGGGCAGGGCAGGGCCGGTTCACCGGGTATCGAACCGCGACGGAGCGACTGTGCCGTCAGAATCGAACCTCGGAGTCACCGCTTCTCCGGGGCCTGTTGGCGCTGTCGGCTCCCAGACGACGGCGACGTTGTCAGGGCACCCCTGGAACCCGCAGGGCCAGCCGCTCCTGACCGCGGCCTGCCGGTCTGCCGGGCACACAACGGTGGCCCTCCAGGGCGACCTTCGAAGCCAACCGTTATTACTGCGGCAACGTCTCCTGATTCCGGCGGGCCGGAGCCCTCCACGCCGCGCTCTCTCAGACGACGGTTCAGGCCACGAGCAGGCGGAGGCCCAGTTCTGCCGCATCGAGATCGACGAGGTCGCGGTTGCGCTCGGCCCACCGGCCTGAGGAAAGGTCGTCGCGGAGTGCGTCCACCGCCCGCCGCTCGGCCTCCGGCCCGACCCTGGTCCATACCGATACCGCGCGGCGCACATGTTCGTCCAGGTATGCCTCGGGCCGGCGCCAGTAGGCCTCAAGAAAGCCGTCGGCACAGTCCCAGGGAATGAGCACGGGTTCCATACGAGCCCCGATCGCGCGGGCCAGCCGGTCCACCGAGGGTCGCTCGGCGACGAGGCCGGCGACCTCGGGCAGGTACTTTCGGGTCAGCCAGAACCGGTGACGCCATCCGGCATCGCTGGTGTCGTGCGTGAACACCACCACACGCCGGGCCACACGCCGCATCTCGCGCAGCCCGGCGATCGGGTCCCGCCAGTGATGAACCGTGCTGAAGGCCATCGCCGCGTCGAAGGACCCGTCCTCGAACGGCAGGCTCTCCGCGGCGGCGGCCACGCACCGCGCCGCTCCCGCGGGACGCTGCGCCCGCATGACCGCCGACGGTTCCACCGCGGTCACGTCGCGGTCCGGCGGTTCGTAGGAGCCGGTTCCGGCCCCGACGTTCAGGACCGTCCGCGCGTCCCCGAGCGCCGCCCAGACCCTCGCGGCGATCCGCGGCTCGGTGCGCCGGGTCGCCGGGTAGGCGGACCCGATGGCTTCGTACAACTGCGCGCCGAACACTTTCAGCTGTTCCTCCGGAGTCGTCCTGATCCCCATCGCCCGTGCCTCCAGTTCCTTGTCTATCGCCGTCACCATGGCAGCCGCACGGTCACGCTGTTCCAGCAGCAGGCCGCGCATCCGGCGCAGGTGCGCGACCGCGTCGGTGGCCGGGTCGTCGACCAGATCCGCGATCTCACGCAATCCGAAGCCCAGCCGCCGGTACGCGAGCACCTCCCGCAGCCGCTCCACATCACCCGCCGAAGAGGCCCGGTACCCGGCCGCGGTCCGGGCGGACGGCCGCATGAGGCCGATCTCGTCGTAGTGATGCAGCGTACGAACACTCACACCGGCCAGCTCGGCCACACGTCCCACGGTCAGGTGCTCTTCCACACCACCGACGATGCGGCATGACGCCACGTGAGGGTCAAGCGCTTCACTCCGGTACCGCGCGTGGACGATCGCCGACCGGCGGATGGGGCTGTATAAGACGGAAACCGAGACGGAGCAGGGCCGAAGCCTGGACGTCGTGCCGTTCCCCGTCCATCATCCTCACGTGCTCAAGATCCCCGGCTATGAAGGCGGCCCTCTGGTTCAGGGCAGTGCCTACCTGGACGATCCGTTGTTCTGGCCCGTTCACCTGGGAACCTGCCTGCGTGGAGAGGACGCGCAACGAGCCGCGTTCGGTGCCGATTGGGACGCGGCCATGGATGTGTACCGTGCGGTTTCCGCCGAACACGAGTGGCCCGTGTTCGATGTGCCCCTGCACTCCGGCCACACCATCTACGTCGTCTACCGCAACTACGAGGACGAGCGAGGGGTGGACTACCTGATCCACCACCCGGCGTGGCCCGAGGCGGAAACCCTCGCCGTTGACGACGGCCACTTCATGGGGCCCGGCATGGCCTGGCCGGAGTTGCTGTCCGCTGCTCGACAGGCAGCATCCGGGGGTGTTGATGCTGCCGACGCACGGCTCTTGCTGCTTTTCCCCACACTCGGCGACGCACACCTTCCCGACGACGCAGCCGTTGCCCTCACCGCCGCGCTCACTGCTCTCACCGTGATCGAGGAGCCTGCCGAGGTGGCGAGGATGCTCCTGGAGAACCAGGGCCAATGGGCTCCAGCCCACTGGGCACCGAGAGACGGCGTCTGGATCAACTACGGCGGGCACTCCTACCGGAACCCCTACAACGCGTTCGCCCTGCCCAACGGCCGTCTACAGGAGATCAGCAGTGCGCTGAACGGCGAGGAAGCACCAGCATCCTCAGACATCTGACCGAAGCCCTGAGCTTGGGAAACTCGGGGCATTTGAGGCTCGCTGCGGGGCTGACCTGCGACAGAGCGCGCAACTTCAACCGTTCGCTCTCCGACCGCTGCGACCGAGCGGGGGTCCGGAGGATCCGGCTCCACGACACCCGGCATACCTGTGGTTCGCTCGTGGCCACGCTCGACGTCCATCCCCGGGTAGCGATGCAGATCGTCCGGCACAGCAAGATCGCCGTGACGATGGAGGTGCCTACGCACGTGCCCTCGGAGGTGACCCGCGAGGCGCTCCACCGACCGAGCAGGCAGTTGGGCACCCAAGATCCGAAGTAGCTGCTGTACGCATGCCGAAGAGCCTCCGCCGGATCTCTCCGGCGGAGGCTCTGAGCTGCGGTGGACCTGTGGGGATTTGAACCCCAGACCCCCTCGATGCGAACGAGGTGCGCTACCAGACTGCGCCACAGGCCCTTGCAACGAGTGAAACTCTAGCATCCCGATCGGGGTGCTTGGAAATCCGTTCCGTCGCTGGTCACGGGGTCACTCGTTGGCCGCGCGCGGGCGGTCCTCGTCCGCGTACTGGTCGAAGAGAGGGGTGCGGCCGCGGTCGCGGGTGGCGCGGCGCGCCGGGGGGTTGCGGCGGTTCGGGGCGGGGGGTGCGGGCGGGGTGGAGGGGGTCGGGTCCGCCGTGGAGGAGCGGGCCGAGCTCCAGGTCTCGGGGTCGTTCATATCGACGCCGCCCGTGGCGCGCGGGGCGACCGGGGCGGTGACGTAGGTGGGCAGCGGGACGGGGACCGGGTCCCAGCTGTCGCCGGTCGCCGGGCCGCGGTCGCGCTGCTGGTCGACCCATTCCGCGTGGTCCGTCTGCTCGACCAGGGCGCGCCGGCCCGCCTCCTGGGGTGAGACCTTCGCGGGGACGGGCTCGGGGTGTGCCTCGGGCTCCTCGTCCGGCTCGGCGGCGGGCGCCGAGGCCGGCTGGTGGCGCCGGGGCCGGTTCTCGCGCAGGCGCTGCGCCGCCGCCTCCGCGCGGCGGCGGTCCATGACGACCACGAAGCGCCGGCGCTCCTGGGCCCGCAGATGCACGATGTACGTACTGAGGAGCACCGCGGGTACGGCGGGCGCCCACAGGAAGCCGAGTCCGCCGACCGCGGCCACGACCGCGCCCAGGGTGAAGGCCACGAAGAGCATCATGGTCGTACGCCTGCGGCGGGCGAGGACCTTGCTGCGCCGGGCGCGCTCGGTGGCCGCCCGGCTGGGGCGGGGACGAGGACGGCGCTCCGAGGGCTCCCGCGAACGTGCCGGTGCCGGGGACTGCGCCGCCGCTCCGGCCGGTTCCGGGGAGGGGGTCCGGATCTCGGTGCGGGGCGCGGCGAAGGCCCGGACGTCCACGGAACTCAGGGGTTCCGTGCCGACATCCGGGTCCCGGTCGGGCTCGGGCTGCTCCGCGGTGCGCTCCCGCAGCTCCTTGGCGTACCGGCGCTCCATCGCCCCGCGTCCGGACAGCAGCCGGATGGCGGTGGAGAAGCGTTCCGTCGGACGTGCCTCGTTCAGCTCGTCCTGCCTGCGGAGCCACATCGGCACCAGGTAGGCGGCCCAGGCCCCGACGATGACTGCGTAGATGAGGCCGCTGCTGCTCACGGTCACACCGTAGAGGGATTCTCGCAAGGGCATCCGCCAATTGGCCCGGTGTGTCGCACGATCCAGCTGATATGACGGACTTTTTTTGCGATTGTTCGGATCATCTCGCGGTCGACGGGGATCACTTTCGAACGTTTATTTCATTTCCCGGGGTGTCCGGGGTCGTGCCTGGTGCCAGCGGCGCAGCAGTCCCTCGGGCACTTCCTCGGCCGTCAGCGCGTACACCAGATGGTCTCGCCACGCACCGTCGATGTGGAGATATCGGGGGCGCAGCCCCTCTTCGCGGAAACCGAGTTTCTCCACGACCCGGCGGCTCGGACCGTTCTCGGGGCGAATGCAGACTTCCATCCGGTGGAGTCCGACCGCGCGGAAGCAGTGGTCGGTCGCGAGCGCGACGGCCGTCGGCATCACTCCGCGGCCCGCGACGTCCCGGTCGACCCAGTAGCCCACATGGCCGGAGCACATCGATCCCCAGGTGATGCCCGCTACGGTCAACTGGCCCACCAGCCGCCCCTGGTACTCGATGACGAACGGCAGCATCCGGCCGGCGTTGGCCTCGGCCCGCAGATGGCGGACCATCTGGCGGTACGTCGGGCGCTGGGTGAGCGGTGCGCCGGGGGCGGGCGGCGGGATCGTCGCCTCCCAGGGGCGCAGCCAGTCCCGGTTGCGCCGGTTGACCTCGCGCCAGCTCCGCTGGTCGCGCAGCTTTATCGGGCGGAGGACCACATCGCCGTCCGCCAGGACCACGGGCCAGGGGGCGTTCAGCTCGGGCTCCCGGTGGGGCTCGATCCGGGCGCGGCCCCGGGCGGGCCCGGGGGCGCGGCGGCCCCCGATTCCGCCCCGGATCCGGAACCGGGTCCGGAGCCCGCGCGGGGCTGCGCCGAGGGCCCCGCCCCGGCCCCCGGCACGGGCCCGGAGCCGGGTTCGGACGCCGCCGCGGGTCCCGCCGCCGGCTCGTGATCACCGCCCCACAACTGGTCCACCGCGTGCCGGAGCAGCTGTTCCAGTACGGCCAGCCCGTCCCGTACGCCGCCGGGTGAGCCCGGCAGGTTGACGATCAGAGTGCGGTCCGCGACGCCCGCGAGCCCCCGGGAGAGCGCGGCGGTGGGGACCTTCGCCAGGCCGTGGGCCCGGATCGCCTCGGGGATGCCGGGGATCTCGTAGTCGAGGAGGGCCCGGGTGACCTCGGGGGTGTGGTCGGTGGGCGAGAGACCGGTGCCGCCCGTGGTGAGGATGACGTCGTACGCCTGCGCCACCCCCGCCCGCAGGGCGTCCCCGACCGGGGCGCCGTCGGGCACCACACGGGGGCCGTCGACGCGGAAGCCGAGCGCGGCGAGGCCCGCCGCGAGGATCGGGCCGCCCCTGTCCTCGTACACACCCGCCGCCGCGCGGTTGGAGGCGGTGATCACCAACGCCCGTGGTCCCGGCCCCGCGCCGCCGGATTCCGACCCCGTGTCCGAAGGGCCAGCGGCCGGTCCCGTACCAAAACCGCCACCCGGACCGGTGTCCGCGCCCGTGCCCGCATGCGGACGCGGTCCGTGGCTGTGGCCGTACACCTCACCCGCGCGGCTCATGAACGGCTCCAGTCGCCGGACTTGCCACCCGTCTTCTCCTCGACCCTCACGGCGGTGATCACCGCCGCCTTGTCGACGGCCTTGACCATGTCCACGATCGTGAGCGCGGCGACCGAGACGGCGGTGAGCGCCTCCATCTCGACCCCCGTGCGGTCGGTGGTCCTCACCGTGGCGGTGATCTCCACGGCGTCGTCGGCGACCGACAGATCGACCGTGACGCCGGAGACCGCGAGCGGGTGGCAGAGCGGGATCAGCTCCGGTGTGCGCTTGGCGCCCATGATCCCGGCGATACGTGCCGTCGCGAGCGCATCGCCCTTGGGGACGCCCTCGCCCCGCAGCAGCGCCACGACCTGCGGTGACACCAAGACCCTGCCGCTGGCGCGAGCGGTGCGCGCGGTGACGTCCTTCCCGGAGACGTCGACCATCCGGGCCGCACCCGCCTCGTCGATGTGCGTCAGCCTGCCGTCTGTACTCATGTCGCTGTTCGCCGCTCCCGGTCCGGGCCCTGGGGGGGCCTGCAAGGCCCATGTGGGCCTGTGTGCGCAGACACGGTACCCCCACGGAGCGCGGGTCACCCGAGGAGGACCACCTCCACCTCCGCGCCGGGTTCGAGGGAGGTGTCCTCCTCCGGCACCACGATCAGGCAGTCGGCGTGCGCGAGGGCCGCGACCAGATGGGAGCCGGAACCGCCCACGGGGGTGACGGTGCCCGCGCCGGAGTCGTACGCCCCCCGGAGGAACTGGCGGCGGCCCGCCGGCGAGCCGAGCGCCGCGTCGGCCCGGAGCACGGCGCGCACCCGGGGGCGGTGCACGTCCTGCCTGCCCATGAGGGTCCGGATCGCGGGGCGCACGAACAGCTCGAAGGAGACGTACGACGAGACGGGGTTCCCGGGCAGGGCCAGCAGCGGGGTGTGGTCCGGGCCGATGGTGCCGAAGCCCTGGGGCTTGCCGGGCTGCATGGCCAGCCTGCGGAAGTCGACCCCGCTGCCCGTCGGTCTGTCCTCCTCGCCGATGGCGTCGTCCCCGGCGGGCTCACCGGCGGTCGCGAGGGCCTCCTTCACCACGTCGTACGCCCCCACACTCACCCCGCCGGTCGTCACCAGGAGATCGGCGCGGATCAGCTGGTCCTCGATGGTGGCGCGCAGGATCTCGGCGTCGTCCGTGACCGCGCCCACCCGGTAGGAGAGCGCTCCGGCGTCCCGCGCGGCGGCGGCGAGGGCGAAGCTGTTGGAGTCGTAGATCTGGCCCTCGCCGAGGGCCTCGCCGGGCTGGACGAGCTCGCTGCCGGTGGACAGGACGACCACGCGCGGCCGGGGCCGCACCCGGACCGAGCCGCGGCCGATCGCGGCGAGCAGACCGATCTGCGGCGGCCCGAGCACGGTGCCCCGCGTCAGGGCCAGGTCCCCGGCCTGGACGTCGCTGCCGCGCGGACGCACATGGGCGCCCGCCCCGGCCGGCCGGTGGACACGGACCTCGCCGCTCGCGCCCCCGGGGTCCCGGCCCGCGGGGACCATGGCGGTGACCGCTCCCCGGCCGGCGCCGCCGTCCGTCCACTCAACCGGGACGACGGCCTCCGCCCCCCGCGGCAGCGGTGCGCCGGTCATGATCCGCGCGGCCTCGCCGGGGCCGACGGTGAGCCCGCCGGCGCCCCCGGCGGCGACGTCCCCGACGACCACGAGGGCCGCCGGGAACTCCTCGGTCGCGCCCTGGACGTCGGCGACGCGGACCGCGTACCCGTCCATGGAGCTGTTGTCGAAGGGCGGCAGGGCGACGGGGACGGTGATGTCCTCGACGAGAACGCAGCCCTGGGCGTCCTGAAGCGGCAGCTCGATGGGGTCCAGGGGCCGAATGGCCGCGAGGATGTCCGCCAGGTGGTCGTCCACCGACCAGATCGTGCTGCTCACGGTGTTACATCTCCTCGTTCACATAGTGGCGGAGCCAGTCCCGGAACTCCGGTCCCAGGTCTTCACGTTCGCACGCGAGTCTGACAATCGCCCGCAGATAGGCTCCGCGGTCGCCGGTGTCGTAGCGCCGGCCCCGGAAGACGACGCCGTGCACCGGGCCGCCGGTCTTCTCGTCCCCGGCGAGTTCCCCGAGGGCGTCGGTGAGCTGGATTTCGTTGTCGCGGCCCGGTTCGGTCCCGCGGAGTACGGCGAAGATCGCGGGGTCGAGCACATACCGTCCGATGACGGCGAGATTGCTCGGGGCCTCGGAGGGGTCGGGCTTCTCGACCAGCCGCGTCACCCTGACGACGTCCGGTTCGCCGGTGGGCTCGACGGCCGCGCAGCCGTACCGGTCGATCTGCGAGAGGTCGACCTCCATGAGGGCGACGACGCTGCCGCCCTCGCGTTCCCGGATCCCGACCATGCGGGACAGGAGCGGGTCGCGCGGATCGATCAGATCGTCGCCGAGGAGGACCGCGAAGGGCTGGTCGCCGACGTGCGGGGCGGCGCACAGCACCGCGTGGCCGAGCCCGCGTGGGTCGCCCTGGCGCACATAGTGCATGGTGGCGAGGTCGCTCGACTCCTGGACCTTCCCCAGGCGGCGGGCGTCGCCCTTGCGGGCCAGCGCCTCCTCCAGCTCGTAGTTGCGGTCGAAGTGGTCTTCCAGGGGGCGTTTGTTGCGGCCCGTGATCATCAGGACGTCGGAGAGTCCGGCCGCGACCGCCTCCTCGACGACGTACTGGATCGCGGGCTTGTCGACGACGGGCAGCATCTCCTTGGGAGTGGCCTTGGTGGCGGGCAGGAATCGCGTGCCGAGGCCGGCGGCGGGAACGACCGCCTTGCTGATCCTGGAGTTCGGCTGAGTCACGTCCGGCACACTATCCGGTGCAATTGCGAGGAAGATAAGGCTCCATCCGCTTGGCTCCCTATGCATATATAAGAGAGGTGAACCAGCCGCCGATGAGCGATGAGCTCCCCCCAAGGGAATCGACAAAAGGGGCGTTGAGGGGCGAACTCCTCGATGCCCGCGCCCTGCTGTCCCCCGAGGACGTCCGGGAGGCCGCCGCGCGGCTCGCCCGAGCGGCCCTGGGCCTTCCCGAACTGACCGGGGCCGGCACCCTCGCCGCGTATGTCTCCGTGGGGCGCGAACCCGGTACGCGCGCGCTGCTCGACGCGCTGCGCGAGCGGGGCGTACGCGTCCTGCTGCCGGTGCTCCGCGCCGACAACGACCTGGACTGGGGTGTGTACGAGGGCCCGGAGCGCCTCGTCCGCGCCGGGCGCGGGCTGCTGGAGCCGGACGGGCCCCGGCTCGGCGCGGACGCCGTGCTGGAGGCCGGTGCCGTACTGCTTCCCGGGCTGGCCGTGGATGCCCGGGGGATGCGGCTGGGGCGCGGCGGCGGCTCGTACGACCGGGTGCTCGCCCGGCTGTCCGCGGCCGGCGCCCGGCCCGCGCTGGTGGTGCTGCTGTACGCGAACGAAGTGGTCGCCCGCGTTCCGGAGGAACCCCACGACCACCCCGTCCACGCCGTCGTCACACCCGAGGGCGTCACACGATTCACGCCCCGGCCGCCTCAGTAGCCGAAGCCGGACCGAAGCCGGTGCCGTGACCGGAGCCGTGGCCGTGCCGCCGGCGTGCCCGTGCCCCTGGGTCGTGGCGGTGCTCATGCGTGGTGGCTGCGCAGATACGAGGGCGTGTCCGCCGCCGCCCGCCTGACCCGGGCCGGCCCGAGCGCGCGGGCCGGATCCCGGGGCCGCGGCTCACACCCCGGGCCGGCCGCCCCGAGCGGGCGGGGCGCGGCCCTACGGCGGGGTGAGGGTCAGCGTGTCGACGGTGTTCGCCTCGACGGCCTCATTACTGAAGGACCATTCGAGCAGTTCACCGTTGGCCCATTTGTCCGTCTGATCGGTGTAGTGCGCGCTGTACGCGTGCCCCGACGCCCCGGTCAGATTGATCCAGCGGGAGCGGTCCCAGTCACCGACGTTGACGACCATCCGCATCGACGGCACCCAGACGACCTCGTACCCCGCCGCCGCGTTCCAGCCGGTGGCGTTGACCGTGGCCTCGCCGCCGCCCAGATTCCACGGGCCGCGGTTGAGCATGTACTTCAGCACGCCGGGGCCCTCGGTGCCGAGCGTCTGGTTCCGCAGCGTCAGCTGGTGGAGCCGTCCCCAGCTCCAGCTGGAGACGTCCTTGCCCAGCTCCGCCGTCAGCTCCCAGCGGGCGTCCTCCATCGCCCGCGCGAACAGCTGGTCACGCGTGGTCGTGGCGGAGTCCGTGCGGCTGGCCGGCGTATGCCACCACGGGTTGTCCTCGTCGTCCAGGATGCCGCGTACGACCTCGAACCAGCGGTCGCCGCCGTCCGGCTGCGCCGAGTCCGCGTCACGCATGCCGCACTCGATGATCCGCTCACTGAGCTGGTCGTCGGGGGCCGTGCTGTCCGCCGGGCGGACGCTGAGGCACTCGCCCTCGACCCGCAGCTCCTTGGGCATCTTGTTGCCGAAGGCGAGCTTGAGGATGTTCCGCCAGACGCTGTTGAAGTAGGCGGCGGCGGCCGAGTCCGCCTCCTGGCCGTAGCTCCAGCCCTCCAGCAGCTTCTGCGCCTCGCGGACGTACGGGTCCGAGACATCGATCTTCAGCAGAAGAGGCGTCAGCTTCTTGGCGATCTCGCTGAAGTTGTCCATCTGCATGGTGCGCATGTCCTCGGTGGAGATCTTCCCGCCGTCCTCGATCTTCTGCCCGATGAGATCGTTGATGCGCTGGCTGCGGGCGCCGTATCCGAAGTCCGAGGTCAGCAGGTACTTGTACTTGTCGTCGATGACCGCCTGGTTGGCGGTGACGATGTAGCCGCGCTTCGGGTTGTACTCGTACGGCATCTCCTCGAACGGGATGTCGCTCTTCCACTTGTACTTCGGGTCCCAGCCGGGCGCGGGGACCGAGCCGTCGCCCTTGGCGCGGATCGGGACCCGGCCGGGGGCCTGGTAGCCGATATTGCCCTTGGTGTCGGCGTAGACGAGGTTCTGGGAGGGGACGTCGAAGTTCCTGGCCGCCTTGCGGAAGGAGTCGAAGTCCTTCGCGCGGTTCAGCCCGAACACGGCGTCCATCGAGTTGCCGGGGGTCAGCGCGGTCCACTGGAGGGCGACGCCGTAGCCGGTGGCACGGTCCGGGGCGGAGTTGGAGACCGGGGCCTTCTGGCCGACCTTCTCCAGTTCGGTACTGCGGTCGGAGACCAGTGGGCCGTGGTCGGTCGAGCGCACGGTGATCGTCTTGTCGTCGCCGCCCGCGACCTTGATGACCTCCTTGCGGGTCTCCAGCTCCCGGTCCTCGCCGCCCGTCTCGTAGGTGTTGCCGGAGATCTTTTCGAGATAGAGGTCGGTGACGTCCGCGCCCAGGTTGGTGAAGCCCCAGGCGATGTCCTGGTTGTGACCGATGATCACACCCGGCATACCGGCGAAGGTGTAGCCGGCGGTGTCGAAGGTGCAGCCGGCCGAGACCGTACGGCAGTGCAGACCCATCTGGTACCAGAGCGAGGGCAGCTGCGGGGCGAGATGCGGATCGTTGGCCAGCAGGGGCTTCTCGGTGGTCGTGTACTTGCCGGAGACGACCCAGGAGTTCGAGCCGAGGCCGCTTCCGTTCGGGCCGAGCAGGGCGGGAATGCTGTCGAGGGTCTCGGAGAGGGCACCGAGCTGGGAGTTCAGGCCGTCGGCGGCCTCGGAGGGGGTGGTTCCGCCATCGGAGGTTCCGGTTCCTGAACCGCTCCCCGACCCGGACCCCGCACCCGATCCCGACCCGGATCCCGCGCCCGATCCGTCGAGGCCGCTGCCGGTGCCGTCGCCACCGCCGCCGCTTCCGTTGCCGTCGCCGTTGTCGCCGTCCGAGGAGGGTTCGGCGTTCGGGTCGAACTCACCGGTCGCCTCGTCGACGGCACCGCCCCCGACGATCGGTTCGTTCCGGTCGTACGGATACGGCGGGTACAGCTCCTTGATCTGTTTCTCGGTCAGCCTGCTGGTCAGCAGCGAGCGGTCGATCTCCTCCTGCATGTTGCCACGCAGGTCCCACGCCATCGCCTTGAGCCAGGCGACCGAGTCCACCGGGCTCCAGGGCTCCGGCTTGTAGTCGTTGCTGAAGGCGAGCGCCGCGTACTCGACGGAGAGCTCCTTGCCCTCCTTGCCCTCCAGATAGGCGTTCACCCCGTCCGCGTACGCCTGGAGGTACTTCTTCGTCTCGGGCGTCAGCTTCTTGTCGTACTCCTCCTGCGCGACCCGGCGCCAGCCGAGCGTACGGAGGAAGGCGTCCGTCTCGACCTGCCCGGAGCCGAACATCTCGGAGAGCCTGCCCGCCGTCATATGACGGCGTACGTCCATCTCCCAGAAGCGGTCCTGCGCCTGGACGAACCCCTGTGCCCTGAAGAGGTCTTCGTCGTTGTCCGCGTAGATCTGCGGAATGCCGTAGTCGTCCCGCTTGACCTCGACCTCGCCGCGCAGCCCCTCGATCTCGATCGTCCCGGTGGTCTGCGGAAAGGAGGCGCGAACCGTACTCACGCCCCAGTACCCGCCGTACCCGGCGCCCGCGAGGACTGCCAGCACCAAAACGATCACGAGCAGGCGGGCGCGTCGCCCCTTCTTCTTCTCGGGGGAAGAGGCGGTTGTGTTGGAGGGCATCGCTGTCCTTCGAGGCGCAGTCTGGTCCTGGGGTGCTGGAGCAACCATAGGCGCAGCACCCTGTCACCCCTGACGCGGTATCCGAAAGCACGCCCATCGAGCGCTGTCGGCACAGCATTCGCAGAGCGACGGGCGCGCTGCCCTTCGAGACGAGATCCCCGCGTCAAGAAAACGTTAAAGATTAGGTAAGGTAACGAAGTGTCGCCGCCCGGATTCACGATCCGGCACGTAGAGGCGCCAGGGGAAGGATCGGCCACTGACTGTCCACGAGCTCAACGCACTCCTGCTCATCTGTTCGCTGGTGCTGCTGATCGCCGTCGCGGCGGTGCGCATCTCGTCCCGCAGCGGACTTCCCAGCCTGCTCCTGTATCTCGGCATCGGGATCGCCATAGGGCAGGACGGCATCTTCGACGTCACGTTCAACGACGCAGAATTGACCCAGGTGATCGGCTATGCCGCACTTGTGGTGATTCTTGCCGAGGGCGGCCTGGGCACCAAATGGCAGGAGATCAAACCCGCGTTGCCCGCCGCGATCGTGCTGTCGACCGTCGGCGTCGCGGTGAGCGTGGGAGTGACGGCGGCGGCCGCGCACTATCTGGTGGGTCTGGAGTGGCGCCAGGCGCTCATCATCGGCGCGGTGGTCTCCTCGACGGACGCGGCCGCGGTCTTCTCCGTACTGCGCAAAGTGCCGCTGCCGTCGCGGCTGACCGGTGTGCTGGAGGCCGAATCGGGCTTCAACGACGCTCCGGTGGTCATTCTCGTCGTGGCGTTCTCGACGGCCGGCCCGGTCGACGACTGGTATGTGCTGGTCGGGAAAATAGCTCTGGAGCTGACGATCGGCGCGAGCATCGGTCTGGCCGCGGGCTTCCTCGGCGCCTTCGGGCTGCGGCACGTCGCCCTGCCCGCCTCCGGTCTGTACCCCATCGCCGTGATGGCCATCGCGGTGGTGGCGTACGCGGCCGGCGCCATGGCCCACGGCAGCGGATTCCTCGCCGTCTATCTGGCCTCGATGGTCCTCGGGAACTCCAAGCTGCCGCACGCCCCCGCCAACCGGGGCTTCGCCGAGGGTCTCGGCTGGCTCGCCCAGATCGGCATGTTCGTGCTGCTCGGCCTGCTGGTGACCCCACACGAGCTGGGCGACGACATCCTGCCCGCACTGGTCGTCGGACTGATCCTGACGGTGGTGGCCCGCCCGCTGGAGGTGTTCGTCAGCCTGCTGCCTTTCAGGATTCCGGTACGGGAGCAGATCCTGCTCTCCTGGGCGGGGCTGCGCGGCGCCGTGCCCATCATTCTCGCCACCATTCCGATGGTGGGCGGGGTCGAGGGCAGCGCCAGGATCTTCAACATCGTGTTCGTACTGGTCGTCGTCTACACGCTGGTGCAGGGGCCGACCCTGCCCTGGCTGGCGAAGGCCCTGAAACTCGGCCCGGGCGCCCCCTCCGATCTGGGCATCGAGTCGGCGCCCCTGGAGCGGCTGCGCGGCCACCTGCTGTCGGTCGCGATCCCGCAGGAGTCCCGGATGCACGGTGTGGAGGTCGCGGAGCTGCGGCTTCCGGCGGGGGCGGCGGTCACCCTGGTCGTACGGGAGGGGAAGAGCTTCGTCCCCCTTCCGACGACGGTGCTGCGGCGCGGGGACGAGCTGCTGGTGGTCGCGACGGACCCGGTACGGGACGCGGCCGAACGGCGGCTGCTGGCCGTGGGGGAGGGCGGCAAGCTGGCGGGGTGGCTGGGGACGGCCGGGCATTAGAGAGTGCGGTCGGGGGACGGGCCGGGCCGCGGGTGGCCCGGACGGCGGGCGGGGGCCGTACAGGGTGCCGGGTCGGGGCCGGGTGCCGGATCGGGGTGCGCCGGGGACGAGGGGGTGCGGGTTCCGGCTTCCGGGGTTCCGGGGTTCCGGGTCGAAGGGTGCGGCCGGACCGGGTGTATTCACCACGGAGGCAGCCGGTCCCACCGGTTACCATGGGCCCAGACCTGATCGACCACCTCTGCCTGACGCAGAGCTGGCGCGACCGTATGGCGGCCGCGGAGTCCCTGTCAGCGGACCCCGGTATCTACCGCAGTCCCGCACAAGAGGACAGCTCTCGGCCGCTCCCGCGCATCAAAGGGAGCGCCACCAGGCGGCAGAAAGGCACGGACCGTGGCTTCCGCGGTCACCGACGACACCGGCAGGGGGGCCGGACGCCGTCCCGGATACGGGCAGCTGCTGCGTACCCCCGGCGCCTGGACGTTCCTGCTCCCCGGCTTCGCCGCACGGCAGCCGTTCGCGATGCTGACCATCGGCATCGTCCTGCTCGTCCAGGACACCACCGGCTCGTACGGCAGGGCCGGCGCGGTCGCCGCCGTCACCGGTGTCTCCATGGCCCTGTTCGCCCCGCAGGGCGGCAAGCTCGCGGACCGCTTCGGGCAGCACGCCGTACTACTGCCGGGCGTGATCGTGCACGCGGCCTCCGTATCGGCCCTGACGGCGCTCGCGCTGGCGGACGCCCCGCTGTGGGTGCTGTTCGCGGCCGCCGTGCCGACGGGAGCGTCCGTACCCCAGATCGGTCCCATGGTGCGGGCCCGGTGGGCGGCGAAGCTGGACGGATCACCCCTGATGTCGACCGCGGCGGCCTTCGAGTCCGTCACGGACGAGCTGACCTTCGTCGTCGGACCGGTCCTCGCGACCGCGCTCTGCACCGGAGTCCACCCCGCCGCCGGACTGATCGCCGAGGCCGGACTCACCCTGGCCGGCGGACTGCTCTTCGCGGCCCAGCGCCGTACGCAGCCGAGGGCCGTACGCGCCGCCGCAGCCGGAACCGGAACCCGTGTCTCCGCGCTCTCCGTGCCGGGTGTGCGCGTCCTGGTGGTCGCCTTCCTCGGCATCGGCTCGGTCTTCGGCGGAATGCAGGTCTCCCTGACCGCCTTCAGCGAGGAGATCGGCAATCCGGGCGCCAATGGACTGCTGTACGGGGTCTTCGCGGCGGGCAACATGCTCGCCGGTGTCGCCTGCGGCGCGATCGCCTGGAAAAGCGGCCCCCGGCGGCGGATGGTGATCGGTTACGCCGGGCTGACGCTGACAGCCTCCCTGCTGTGGTCGGCGCACTCCCTCGCCCTGCTCGCCGTACTCGGACTGCTCGCGGGGCTCTGCATCGCACCCCCTCTGATCAGCGGTTACACCCTGGTCGATGCCTTGGTGCCGGCCTCGGCCCGTACGGAGTCCTTCACCTGGCTGACGGGCGCGGTGGCCCTCGGCCAGGCGGCCGCCGTCACGGTCGCGGGTCAGCTCGCGGACGCCTACGGCGCACGGGCCGGCTTCCTGGTACCTCTGGTGGGGACCGTACTGGCCATGATCACTCTGGTGGCGCTGCGGTCACGGCTCACTCCGCGGGCGTCCGGGCACGTCGCCGCACGTGGGGTGAGTGGGATGGATCACCGCCCGCGGGTGACGGTGGACTGATCCGCAGGAATACGTCACTATGGACCGTCGTTAGCACTCATTGAGTGAGAGTGCCAGGAGGAAGAGCCAGTGCCGACCTACCAGTACCAGTGCACCGAATGCGGCGAGGGCCTTGAGGCGGTGCAGAAGTTCACCGACGATGCCCTGACCGTGTGCCCGCAGTGCGAGGGACGCCTCAAGAAGGTGTTCTCAGCAGTCGGCATCGTCTTCAAGGGCTCGGGCTTCTACCGGAATGACAGCCGGGGCTCCTCGTCGAGCAGCGCGCCCGCGGCTGCCGGGGCGAAGTCCTCGGAGAAGGCGACGGAGAAGTCGTCCGGGACGTCGTCCGACACGAAGACCTCGACGTCGTCCTCGTCCTCCTCCGCTCCCGCCTCCGCCGGGTCGTCCTCCTCGGCGTCGTCGTCGACGGCCGGCTCCAGCAGCAGCTCGGCCGCCTGAGGACCCTTCGAGGCGCCTCCGGGACGTTTCTTCCGCGGCCCCTCGGACGAGCCGAAGCCCCCGGACAAGCCGAGGCCCCTCGGACGAGAGTCCGCCAGGAGATTCCGGGGACGGCCGAAGGCGCCGCCAGGCTTCTCGCCTTCCGCACAACCGAACGTCTTTGCCCGGGACCCCGCCGTTGTGTACGGCGGGGTCCCGGGCGTGTGGCGTGTATGTGCGGGGCATCCGCGGGGGCATCCCACCGAAGCCGCACGGGCGTCTCGTGGAGGCTCATTCTCGTGGAGGCTCATGGTTTCCCCTGAGGTGTGGGGGTTTCATGGTGCGGGGCCGTGCGTCGGCCGGCTGCGCCGTGGAGGTGGGACGGGCTTCGCCGTGGAGGTGGGCGGAGGAGCGCGGAGGGCCGGGATCCGGGCGGCGTCCCGCGGTCTGCGGCGTTTTCGGCGGGTGGGCGCGTCGATAGTGTGACCGCCATGGCGAACACGAACGCTGAAATCGGCGTGATCGGCGGCTCGGGTCTCTACTCCTTCCTGGAGGACGTGACCGAGATCCCGGTGGACACCCCCTACGGCAGCCCGAGCGACTCCCTGTTCCTCGGTGAGGTGGCGGGCCGGAAGGTCGCGTTCCTCCCCCGGCACGGACGCGACCACCGCATCCCACCGCACCGCATCAACTACCGCGCCAACCTCTGGGCCCTGCGCTCCGTCGGCGTACGGCAGGTGCTGGCGCCGTGCGCGGTGGGCGGACTGCGTCCCGAGTACGGCCCGGGGACCCTGGTCGTACCGGATCAGCTCGTAGACCGTACAAAAGCGAGGGCGGAGACGTACTTCGACGGCGTCGCCCGTGCGGACGGCGTCGTTCCGAATGTTGTGCACACCTCCCTCGCCGATCCCTACTGCCCCGCGGGTCGTGCCGTCGCGCTGAAGGCGGCGCGCGGACGGGCGTGGGAGCCGGTGGACGGCGGAACGCTCGTGGTCATAGAAGGACCGCGCTTCTCCACCCGGGCCGAGTCCCGGTGGTTCGCGTCGGCGGGCTGGGCGATCGTGGGCATGACCGGGCACCCGGAGGCTGTTCTCGCCCGTGAACTGGAGCTGTGCTACACGTCGCTGGCCCTGGTGACCGATCTCGACGCGGGCGCGGAGACCGGGGACGGCGTCTCGCACCAGGAGGTCATGCGTGTCTTCGGCGAGAAGGTGGAGCACCTGCGGGCGGTGCTCTTCGACGCGGTGGGGGCGCTGCCCGTGAACGGGGAGCGGGACTGTCTCTGCACGGACGCGCACGACGGATGGCAGCTGGGGTTCGAGCTGCCATGAGATGACGTGAGGTGGGGGTGGGTGGCTTGAGGGGCGGTAGGTGGGCTGAGGTGGAGGGCGAAGGACATCGTTCGGGTGAGGACGTTTTCCCCAGCGGGGCGGGTGTCCACAGGCTCCGGCGGGACTGCGGGGATCGGTGGATCGTGAGGGGCGAGCGGTCGGTGATGACCGCGTCGGCTCCTCTCCATCTGGTGGTGCGTGACCATGACCCTTCCTCCCGTTCCCTCGCCTTGTCTTCCTTCGCCTTCTCTTCCCTCGCCTTCTCTTCCCTCGCCTTCTCTTCCTTCGCCTTCTGTTCCTTCGCCTGCCGTTCCTTCGCCTTCTGCTCCTTCGCCTTCCGGGCCCCGCCCGACGCCCCGCTCTCGCTCCGCCCCGGGTGGCGCCTCCGGCCCGGGCGCTTCCGCCAGGGGCTCCGGCGGCGGTTCGCCCGGGGCCGTGTGCGCGGGCCCCTCCCGGGGCACGGCTGACGGTCCGTCCGGTGGTTCGTCCGTCGGGTCGTCGCGGGGTACGGGCGCGGGCCCGGGTGACGGTCCGTCCGGGGGTACGTCCGGAGGTTCGCCGCTGGATACGGGCGCGGGCCCGGGCGGTTGTTCGTCCGGTGGTTCGTCCAGGGGCTCGTTTCTTCCGGTCGCACCCGTACCCGACCTCCGGGGTGTGCCGCCGTTCGACCCACTGCGGGTGAGCGGCGGGGCGCGTCGACTGCGGCGGGCGCTGCTGCGGCGACGGCGAGCGGTGGCCGCAGGGCTCGCGCTCGCGGCGGCGACCCTGGCCGCCGCGGGTGCGCGCGGTGCCCACGGGCCGGACGGCGGCCCGGCGGTCGCGGCTCCTCAGGGCGCGCCCCGCCCCGCTGCCGGATCCACCACCGCTGCCGGAGCCCGCCCCGCCGAGGGATCCCGGCCCGCCGAGGCCCGGCCCGTGGAGGGGGTCCGCTCCGGCAGCAGGTCCCGGCCCGCCGCCGAGTTGGTGTCCGCTCCCGTGCGAATCGCGGACGCGGCGACGGTGAGGCTGTTGCGGCCGGGGGACCGCGTGGATGTGATCGCGTCGCCGGGCCTCTCGGCCGGCCCGGCGACGGGGGCGGAGCCGGAGGCCAGGGTGGTCGCCCAGGGTGCCCGGGTGACCGGGGTGCCGCGCTTCCGTGACCCCACTGGAGAAACCGGCGCGCTGGTGGTGCTCTCCGTCCCCCGCGCCACCGCTGCCGCACTCGCCGGCGCGGGCGCCTCGTCCAGGCTGGCGGTGACCCTGTGCTGAGCCTGCCGCCGTCGCCGGATCGCACGGACGTACCGCCTGGTCATCAGTTCGCGGGTACGGAGTGGACAGCCCGACACCACCGTGACGTAAGTTGCGGAAGGTTTGACCCCGCGTCCTGCACACGCAAAGAAAGGCTCAGTGGTGACGGAGAAGAAAGTCAGTCTCCTGGAGGGCTTCAAGGCCTTCCTGATGCGCGGCAACGTGATCGACCTCGCGGTCGCCGTCGTCATCGGAGCGGCGTTCACCCAGATTGTGAACGCTGTGGTGAAGGGCGTCGTCAACCCCCTGGTGGGCGCGTTCGGCACCAAGAACCTCGACTCGTACAGCTCCTGCCTCAAGGGCACCTGCGAGGTGGTCAACGGCGAGGTCCAAGGCATCAGGATCCTCTGGGGTTCGGTCCTGGGCGCCACGCTCAGCTTCCTGATCACCGCGGCCGTCGTCTACTTCCTGATGGTGCTGCCGATGGCCAGGTACCTGGCGCGCAAGGCGGCCCGGGACGCGGCAAAGGAAGGCACGAAGGAGGTCGTCGAGCTGTCGGAGCTGGAGGTTCTGAAGGAGATCCGCGACACGCTCATCGCCCAGTCCGCCCGGGGCACGGGCACGGGTCCTGGATCAGGGCAGGGCCCGGCGGGCTCGGGCCCGGGGTCCGGCGGCGTCTGACGGAGTCGTCCGCCCTGTCAGTCGTCCGCGCTGCCACCTGAAACAGCGGGCCGTCTCCGGGCGTCCCTCGACGCGGGCGAGGCCGGGCTGTCGGGGCGCCGGGTCCTGCGCGCCCGCGCCTCGAAGGCACTGGCCGGGAGGCGGGCTCAGATGTGGTGGGGCGGCTTCTCGTCGAGGAATCGCGCCAGGTCGTCCGCGCTGTCACCGCTCGCCGGAGCCCGCTCACCCCACCCGCGGTCCGTATCGTCCGAGGACTGCCGGTCCAGCGGATCGTCGAAGTCGATGCCCGGCTTCGGTGTCTGCTGCCGGGGACGCTCCGCATCACGCGGGCCAGGGGCGGGGGCGGTGCTCATACCTCCAGGGTACGGCGGGAAGGGCGGCCCGGAGCGAGCCGCGTCCCCACGGACGGCGGGGGCGGACGGCCCGCCCGGCCACCCCGCCTCGCCCGGGCGCCGCTCCTCGCCTCCAGGGGCGGCAGCGCGCCGCCGTACCGACCGGGCGCCGGTTCCGCGAGGCCCTGCCCGGCCCCGCTGCCGGCTCCCCGACGGCCCACCCGCCCCGGGAGCCGGCAGCGATGCTCCCACCGGCCCGACGGCCGGCGATCCAGGCACCCCGGCTCCCCGCCGGCCGCGAGGGCGGACGGCCAAGGCGACCGGTTCACCAGGAACCCGGATGCCGACAGCACTGCTCCCGGCACCCTGCCGACCCGACGACCGACAGCCGACAGCCGACAGCCGACAGCCCAGGCGACCCAGTTCCCCACGACCCCGGACGCCGACAACACCGCGGCCCGACTCCGTACGGAACCGGCTGATCCATACGCCCCGCTTAACCACACGCCCATACGATCCGCGGAAACCGGATCGGCGCACGCCCGGCGAACAGCCGTGCGGACGATCCGCGTGATACGCAGAAGACATGAGGAACACGAGGGACATGGCGACGAGGAACGACGCCCTGACGGATGTGGCCGGGCTGCGCGTCGGCCACGCGCGTGTGGCGGGTGACCGCGCGCTCAGCGGCACCACCGTCGTCCTCGCGCCGAAGGGCGGTGCGGTCGCCGCCGTGGACGTACGGGGCGGTGGTCCCGGCACCCGGGAGACCGACGCGCTCGATCCCCGCAACCTGGTGCAGCGGATCGAAGCGGTCGTCCTGACGGGCGGCAGCGCGTTCGGGCTCGACTCCGCGAGCGGAGTGATGGCCTGGCTGGAGGAGCAAGGACGCGGAGTCCCCGTGGCGCCCGGACACGTGGTGCCGGTGGTGCCCGCGGCCTGTGTCTTCGACCTCGGGCGGGGCGGCGACTGGACGGCCCGCCCCGACGCCGCGACCGGACGGGCGGCCGTGGAGGCGGCGGCCCGCACGGAGCCGGGTGCTCCGGTCGAGTCCGGTGATGTCGGTGCGGGGACGGGCGCCGTCGTCGGCGGCCTCAAGGGCGGCGTCGGCACGGCGAGCACGGTGCTGGAGGGGGCGGGCGCCGACGGCGCGGATGTCACCGTCGCCGCCCTCGTCGTGGCGAACGCGGCGGGCTCGGTGCTCGATCCGGCGACGGGGGTGCTGTACGGGCTGCACTTCGGCGCGGGAGACGCGCCCGGCCCTCCGGAGTACCCCGCTCCGGCCGTGCACGCGGCGGCGCGGCTGCGGCTGGAGGAGGCGCGCGCGGCGGGCGGGCCGCCTCCGCTCAACACCACCCTCGCCGTGGTGGCGACGGACGCCGATCTCACCCGGGCGCAGGCGCACAAGCTCGCGGGAACGGCGCACGACGGCATCGCGCGCGCCGTGCGTCCGGTCCACCTCCTGAACGACGGGGACACCGTCTTTGCGCTGGCCACGGGCGCCGTGCCGATGGACTCCGAAAACCCGCTCACTTTCAACAATGTGCTGGCAGCGGGCGCCGACGTGGTGACACGGGCGATCGTGCAGGCGGTTCTGGCGGCCCGGGGGGTGAAAGGACCGGGTGGGGTGTTTCCCTCGTACCGTGAGCTGTACGACATCAACTGACATAAAAGACATGCCCATTGAGGGGTGCGGGGAACTTCACAAAGAGTTCCTACGTTTTTCGGAACGATGGACGCACTGTCAGAACCAGGGGCTACTTTTAGCAATCACCGAGTTACTTGTGGCGACGGCCTGGAGACCCACCTTGAACGATCCGTATGAGACAACCGAGACGCACCTCGAGCGACTCCTGGGTCGGGCGCTCAACTCCTTCGATCTGCCGGACACCACCGTCGAGAGACTCGACTCGGCGCTGGCGCACGCGAGTTCGCTGCACTCCTCGCACCACAGCGCGGCCTTCGACCGCGCCACGTACCGGCACGCGTATCTGCTCGCCGACGGAAGTTCCGTCGTCCTGTGGGAGCTGGTGCACAGCACCGGCCCCGCCGGGGTGGAACAGCACGAGGTGTACGCCGACGAGTCCGAGGTCCGTCTCGCCGCCTCCCGACTGCCCGCCGGATTCCCCGGGTTCGCCGACGCGGGCGGCGCCCTGTCCTCGTTCCGCGCGGGCGACTGCGGGCGCGACGGTCTCAGCCCCGCCGATCTGGAGGCCGATCTCGACTCCGACTTCGAGCTCCTCGCCAGTCTGATGGCGGCGCCCCCGGCTCCGCTCCCCCGGATGTACGTCCCGGACAACTCCGCCGACCACGCCCGCCGTGTCCTGCGCCGCGCGGAGAACGAGGACCGGCCCGGCGAGAAGACCGCCCTGCTCCTCCAGGGCGCCTTCGCGCACCACATCACCCAGGTCTTCGGGCGCCAGTGCCGGGTGGCGGGCAAGGACGCGGGTTTCACGATGTACGAGCACGCGTTCCTGCTGCTCGACGGGGCCGAGGTCAGCCTCTGGGAGGTTGAGCACACCGCGACGCCGGACGGACGTCATATGTGCGAGGTCTATCCGACGGAACACGCGGCACGTGAGGCGATGGAGCTCCGGGCTCGGGTCCGCTGAAGCGGACCGGGCGGGCCGGCACGGGCGGGGCGTACGGCCCCGGCATCCGTCCCGCTCAGCGCGAGGCCCCGGGACGGATCCCGGGGCCTCGTGTTCCGTCTGCGTCCGCTCCCTCGCGGGGCGCACAGGGGCAGCGCGCCGGAGTCGGCGCCCCCGCACCCCCGCCCCCTTCAGGGCGTCAGTGCGTCAGCGCGGGCTCCTTGTCCGGGGCGGACGTGGTCTCCTCCTCGGGAGCCGCGCCCTCCAGGTGCTGCTTCGGACGGGCCGGCAGCGCGAACATCAGCAGGAAGATCACGGCGAGGACGGCCACGACCCACCACAGGGAGTTCTGGAAGGCGTCCGAGAACGCCTTCCCCATCCCACTGGGTGCCAGCCGCTCCTCGTCGATCGAGCCGAAGAAGACCACCGAGACCAGCGCCAGCCCCAGGGCGGTACCCACCTGCTGGACCGTGCTGATCAGCCCGGACGCCGACCCCGCGTGCTCGCGGGGGACATCCGACAGGATCGCGTCCGTGAGCGGGGCGACGATCAGCCCCATGCCGACCCCCATCAGCAGCAGCGGTGCCGCCATCTGCCAGGGGTGGATCCCGGTGCCGTACCGCCCGGCCTCCCAGATGTAGAGGAGCAGCCCGGCGATCATCGTCAGCGCGCCCGCCTGGAGCACCTTCCGCCCGAAGAGCGGCACCAGCTTCTGTACGGAGACGCCGGCCGCCACCGACACCGCCAGTGAGAACGGGACGCCCGTCAGACCGGCGCGCAGCGGGCTCCAGCCGAGGCCGATCTGCATGTACAGCGTCCAGACCAGGAAGAACACCCCGATCGCGAGGCCGAAGACCAGCTGGACACCGATGCCGGCGGCGAAGGACTTCACCCGGAACAGGGAGAGTTCGACGAGCGGTGAGCCGTCCTTGCGCACCTTGTACTTCTCGTACGCCACGAACGCGGCGAACACGAACAGGCTGCCCGCCATGCACAGATGACCCCACAGCGGCCACCCCAGCTCACGGCCGCGGGTCAGCGGGTAGATCAGCATCAGCAGCGCGGTGGTGACCAGGACGACACCGACCAGGTCGAGCCGGAGCGCCTGGGGCGCGCGGGACTCGCTGATGAACTTCCGGCCCAGGATCAGACCGGCGATGCCGACCGGGAGGTTGATCAGGAAGATCGGCCGCCACTCCAGGCCGAACAGGTTCCACTGGGTCAGCAGCGCGCCGATCAGCGGCCCGGAAACCGCGCCGAGGCCGACGATCGCGCCGAACAGGCCGAAGACCTTGCCGCGTTCGTGTGCTGGGAAGGTGGCGTGCACGATCGCCAGCACCTGCGGCACCATCAGCGCGGCGGTCGCGCCCTGCAGCAGCCGGGAGGCGACCAGCATCTCCGGGTTCGCGGCGAACCCGCAGAGCGCGGAGGAGAGCGTGAAACCGGTGATGCCGATGAGGAAGAGGCGCTTGCGGCCGTAGATGTCGCCGAGCCGGCCGCCCGTGATGAGTCCGGCGGCGAAGGCGAGCGCGTACCCGGCGGTGATCCACTGGATCGAGCCGAAGGAGGCGTCCAGCGTCCGCTCGATGCTGGGGATCGCGATGTTGACGATGGTGACGTCGACCAGGTCCATGAAGGCGGCGGTCATCACGACGGCGAGGGCGATCCAGCGCCGGCGGTCCGCGGCGGCGTCCGCGGCCACGGACGAGTGCTGCTCGGCCCCGGCTCGGGCCCCGGCTGATGTCGTGCTGGACGTGGGTGACACAGGTGGCTGTGAACTCATGCCCAGAAAGTTAGGGCAGATATAGGCCAGGTCATGTCCTAGTTGCCGGGCATTCTGGAAAACATGACGGACACTCCGGCACGACTCCTGAATCTGCTGTCTCTTCTCCAGACCCCGCGCGAGTGGCCCGGCAGCGAACTCGCCGAGCGCCTGGAGGTGAGCCCAAGGACCATCCGACGGGACATCGACCGGCTGCGCGAGCTGGGCTATCCCGTCGAGGCGACCAAGGGCGCCGTGGGCGGGTACCGCCTGGTCGCCGGTGCCGCGATGCCACCGCTCCTGCTCGACGACGAGGAGGCCGTCGCCATCGCGGTCGGCCTGCGGGCCGGGGCGGGGCACGCGATCGAGGGCATCGAGGAGGCGTCCGTACGGGCGCTCGCCAAGCTGGAGCAGGTGCTTCCGTCCCGGCTGCGGCACCGGGTGACGGCCCTTCAGGCGGCGACGGTCCCGCTGACCCAGGGCGACGGCGCGACCATCGACCCCCGGACGCTCACGGCGATCGCGGGCGCGGCCACCGGGCGCGAACGGCTCCGGTTCGGCTACCGCGCGGGTGACGGTACGGAGAGCAGACGGCTGGTCGAGCCGTACCGGCTGGTGTCGACCGGGCAGCGGTGGTACCTCGTGGCGTTCGACCTGGGGCGGGAGGACTGGCGTACGTTCCGGGTGGACCGGGTGTCCGAGCCGTTCGCCACCGGGGCGAGGTTCACGGCGAGGGAGCTGCCGACGACCGGCGTGGAACTGCTGGGCGCGTCCCGGGCGGGCAGGCCCGAGCACGAGGTGGACGTGACCTTCGAGGCGCCCGCGGGGTTCGTGGCGGCGAGGCTCCCTTCTCACCTCGGCGCACCCGTGGCGACGGGCGAACTGACCAGCCGTCTGCGCACCCGCTCCCACGACTCCGTGGAGTGGCTGGCGCTCCGTCTGGCCCTGGTGGACTGCGAGTTCACCGTGCACGGCCCGGAGGCGCTGATCCTGTACATGGCCGGCCTGGGCGGCCGGCTGGAACGCGCCACGGGCCGGGCCGGGCGCGCCTGAGCGGAAGGGCCGGGGCAGGCCCCGCTCACGGGTGCCTGCCCCGGCTCACGGGTGGCCTCCGGCACGCGCCGGCCGCCACGAGGCCACCCGCACCACGCCGGAATGACACCCGCACAACACCCCGGCACACCACACCGGAATGACACCGGCACAACACCCGGGCCATGGCACGGGCACAACACACCCGCACCACACCGGCACAAGGAAGGACCCCGAGGCCGGGGGGAGGGCCTCGGGGTCCGGTTCGTGGGGCTCGGGAAGCGGTCAGGCCGCTTCGTCGAAGCCCGTGTCCCTGGCCATCCGCTTCAGCTCCAGCAGCGCGTGCTTCTCGATCTGGCGGATGCGCTCACGGGTGAGGCCGTGCTCCTTGCCGACCTCGGTGAGGGTGCGCTCGCGGCCGTCCACGATGCCGTACCGCATGCGGATGATGGACGCGGTGCGCTGGTCGAGCTTGCCGATCAGATCGTCGAGCCCCTCGCTGCGCAGCAGGGTGAGGACGGACTGCTCGGGCGAGACCGCGGAGGTGTCCTCCAGGAGGTCGCCGAACTGGGTCTCACCGGCGTCGTCCACGGCCATGTTCAGGCTGACGGGATCACGCGCCCAGTCGAGGACGTCGGTGACGCGCTCGGGCGTGGAGTCCAGCTCCGCCGCGATCTCCGCGGCCTCCGGCTCACGGCCCTTCTCGCGGTTGAACTCGCGCTGGACACGGCGGATACGGCCCAGCTCCTCGACCAGGTGGACGGGGAGACGGATGGTGCGGGACTGGTCGGCTATGGAGCGGGTGATGGCCTGACGGATCCACCAGGTCGCGTACGTCGAGAACTTGAAGCCCTTGGCGTAGTCGAACTTCTCGACCGCACGCACCAAGCCCGCATTGCCCTCCTGGATCAGGTCGAGCAGGGGCAGACCGCTGCGCGGATAGCGCCGGGCAACCGCCACGACCAGCCGGAGATTCGACCGGATGAAGATGTCCTTGGCGCGCTCGCCGTCCGCGACGAGGGCTTCGAGCTCCTCGCGCGAGGCTCCGCCGGCATCACTCTCGACCTCCTTGTCGAGGATCTGCCGGGCATACACCCCCGCCTCGATGGTCTGAGACAGCTCCACTTCCTTGGCTGCGTCGAGCAGCGGCGTACGCGCGATCTCGTCGAGGTACATGCCGACCAGGTCGCGGTCGGCGATTTCCCCGCCCACTGCGCGAACGCTGCTTGCCCGGTCGGTGGTCCTCTTGGTCTCGGACTGGCGACGGGCGACGGCACGGGTTGCCATGCGAGCTCCCTTGCTGAGTAGGTCGCGACACCCTCCCGGGTGCCCTGCATCCGATGGAATCAACGATTGCAATCCGGACAGAATTCCCGCGCCGCACGTCTATTTTTCTGATCTTGCAGTATCCTGTCCCGCTCCAGAGGGAGGGCAGATGCCGCAGAAACGTACAGAGGTGCAGGTCAGGCCCGGTTCAGAAGCCGATCTCGCGGCCCTGACGGCGCTCTACAACCACTACATCCGTGAGACGCCCATCACGTTCGACACGACCCCCTTCACCCCCGAACAACGTCTTCCGTGGTTGCGTTCCCACTCTGAAGACGGCCCCCACTGCCTTCTGGTTGCTCAGGATGCGGCCGACGGACTCCTCGGATTCGCGACGAGCGGACCCCTTCGGCCCAAGGCGGCCTACTCCACATCCGTCGAGGTCAGCGTCTACTGCGCCCCCGAGGCGGCGGGCCGGGGCATCGGCACCCTGCTGTACAAGTCGCTCTTCGAGGCGCTGGAGGGCAAGGACCTCCACCGCGCCTACGCGGCGATCACCCAGCCGAACGCGGCCTCGGTCCGGCTGCACACCCGCTTCGGCTTCCGCCCCCTCGGGACGTACCACGAGGTGGGCCGGAAGTTCGGCCGGTACTGGGACGTCGCCTGGTACGAGAAGCGGCTCGGACCCGAAGAGTAGGACCACAGCCCGTTACGGCCGGGCGGCACCGCCGCCTAGTGCGGTGACCGGAAAGGTTTGCCGGTGAGCCTGCGGCGTCCGGTGCGGTGCAGCGCAAGGCGGAGGTCCGCAGCTCGTACTCGCCGTACTCGCGCGGTCCGACAACGCGGCGAAGTGCCGTGCCGGGCGTCGCAGGCCGGTGAACGTTTCCGGTCACCGCACTAGAGTCCGGCACATGGAAGCGACGGGCACCGCCGACGACACCACAGGGACACTCGACGAGGCGCTGGAGCGGATCCACCTCAGCGGACCCGAGCGCGAGGGCTGGCTGAGCAATCACGCGCCGATGGCCGTCGAGGCCCTGGTGCGGCACGGCCAGGCGCGGACCGCGCACCGGTGGCTCGACCGCTACCGCGACAAACTGGAGGCCATGCCGGGCCCCGACACCCCGGTGACCGCCGGCAACTGGCGGGCGGCGCTCGGCGATCCGCGCAGGATCGCCGACTGGGCCCGCCACTTCGAGCGGGAGACGGCGGAGCGGCCGTGGCGGGAGGTCCTGGCCGAGTGGTGGCCGCGGCTGCTGCCGGGCATCGCCGGAGGTGCCACGCATCCGGTGATCCGGGTGGGCCACGCCGTACGCACCCTGCTGACCACCGAGCCGACCGGACCCCGGGTCACGGAGCTGGCGCACGCCCTCGGCTACTGGACCGCCCGGCACCGGCCGCTGCCGGAGACACGGCCCCCGGCGGGCACCACCTCCCCGACGGGCGCCGCCGCCGCGCTGGACGCCGTACCGGCCGTGCCCGATCAGTCCGGCGGTATCGAGCACCGGCTGCGGCAGCTGACCGTCTTCCCCGCGTGGGCCGGGACCGGGACCGATCCGGAGGCCGCCCATGCGCGGCTGCGGGAGCTCGTCACCGCCTCGACACACCGGTACGCGGGCTTCGGACACGGCGCTCCGGTGATGCTGGTGCACGCGGCCACGGCGCCCAATGCCGTACTGCGGACCCTGCCCGCGCTGCCCCGGGGACTGTGGGCTCCGAGTCTGGGGGCGGCGTGGGCGGCGAGTGCCGCGGTCACCGCCGCGTACAGTCCGGCCGAGCCGGTCCCGTACGCCCCCGCCGGGCAGACCCCGGAGGAGATCTTCGAGCGGGCCGCCGCGCACGGGGACGATCACACCATCAAGTTCACGGACACGGCTCTCGACGTGGGCGACGGGACGGCGCTGGCCGCGGCGGTGCGGTCGATCGAGCTGAACGTCCCGTTCCTGTAGGTGCCGCAATCCCGGTCTCCGGGCGGGGCTCAGGGCCTCAGAGGGCCGCCGCTGCCGGAGCCGCCCGGCCGGTCCCGCGGGTGCCGCCCTTCTGGGAGCGGTCGGGACGCCGGGCCGCACGCGGTCACACGGCCGTCAGCCGAACTGGACCGAGCGCTTCGCCAGGCCCATCCAGAAGCCCTCGATCACACTCCGCCCGTTCTTCAGCTCACCCTGGGAGGCCCCCAGGGTGACGAAGAGGGGAGCGAAGTGCTCGGTCCGCGGGTGCGCGAGCCGACCCGCCGGGGACTTGTTCTCGAAGTCCAGCAGCGCGTCCACGTCGGCCGCAGCCAGCGCCCGCCGGCCCCAGTCGTCGAACTCGGCCGACCAGCCGGGAATCCCGCCCTGCCGCAGCGCGGCCAGATTGTGGGTGAAGAACCCGCTCCCGACGATCAGCACACCCTCGTCCCGCAGCGGGGCGAGCTTGCGCCCGATGTCCATCAGCTTCTGCGGATCGAGGGTCGGCATCGAGATCTGGAGCACGGGCACGTCCGCGCCCGGGAACATCTCCACCAGCGGGACGTACGCGCCGTGGTCCAGGCCCCGGTCCGGGATGTCCTGTACGGGGGTACCGGCGCCGCGCAGCAGCTTCCGTACGGAGTCGGCGAGTTCCGGAGCGCCGGGCGCCGCGTACCGAACGTCGTAGTAGTGCCGGGGGAAGCCCCAGAAGTCGTACACCAGCGGCACCGTCTCGGTGGCGCCGAGCGCGAGCGGGGCCTCCTCCCAGTGCGCGGAGACCATCAGGATCGCCTTGGGGCGCGGCAGCCCGGCGGACCACGCGGCCAGCTCCCCGGGCCAGACCGGGTCATCGGCCAGCGGCGGCGCCCCGTGCGACAGATAGAGCGCGGGCATGCGCTCCACGGAGGGGGTGGCGGTCATGAGGAGACTCCGATCTACTTGAATTCTCAAGTGAGAGACCCACCGTAAATCCAAATAGTTCAACTTTCAAGAACTGGTCGTACAGTAGGAGGTATGAACACGGCATCCACGGGCGGAGGCAAGCGCGCGCCGCGCTGGCTCACCGATGACGAACAGCGCGTCTGGCGCGCCTATCTCCATGCCACCAGGCTCTTCGACGACCACCTCGACCGCCAGTTGCAGCGTGATGCCGGTATGCCGCACATCTACTACGGACTGCTCGTCGAGCTGTCCCAGGCCCCGCAGCGCCGTAAGCGGATGACCGAACTGGCCATCGACGCCAAGATCACCCGCTCCCGGCTCTCGCACGCCGTCGCCCGTCTGGAGAAGCACGGCTGGGTGCGCCGCGAGGACTGCCCCTCCGACAGGCGCGGGCAGAACGCCGTACTGACGGACGAGGGCCACGAGGTGCTGAAGCAGGCCGCGCCCGGCCATGTCGAGGCCGTACGGCAGGCCATGTTCGACCGCCTCAGTCCCGAGCAGGTGGAGCAGCTGGGCGAGATCATGCGGATCATGGCGGAGGGACTTCAGCCGCAGGACTCGGGGGCGGATCTTCCCTGGCTGAGGTGATCCCGGCGGCCCGGCCCCGACCCGACCGACCCGCCCGACCCGACCCGCCCGGCCGAACCCGAAGCACCCGGGCCTGAAGCACCCGGGCACCCAGAGACCCGGCCGCGGCGATCCCGTACCCCCTGCTCGCCCCGACACCACCGACATCGCGCACGCCCCCGACACCACCGACACCTTCCTCGGCCGATGCACCGGCCGATGCCCGTCCGGCGACGCGCACCGGTACGCGAGAGGGCCCGCCCGGATGCGATCCGGACGGGCCCCTTCGTGCAAGCTCCCAGGTGGTACAGCCCCTCGGACGGTACGCGGCCTCCCGGGCCGGACGGCATCCCCGCCGTACGGCCTCTGCGCGGTCCGCCCCCTACCGGGCACGAACGCTCCCCGGTACGACCGCTACCGGCTACGGTTTCCGCCCGTTACGGCTTCCGCGGTGCTCCGCACCCTTCGGTACGGAGCACCCCGGGACCCCTCACCGGCGGCCGCGCCTCAGTGCACGACGACGGGGATCTTCGTCTCCGCGTGCTCGCCGTCCTCCGAGGAGGCCCCGGGCTCGCCCGCGCCCGGACGACCCGCGTTGACGAGCACGACCGCGATCACCGTGGAGCCGACCAGGATGCCGACCGCCCACCAGATCGCGGACGTGAAGCCGTGCACCATGCCCTGGAACTCCAGCAGCCTCGGGTCGTTCGCGGTGGCCGCGCGGGCGGCGATGTAGGAGGTGGTCGCCGATGCCGCGATGGTGTTCAGCAGCGCCGTGCCGATCGCGCCGCCCACCTGCTGGGAGGTGTTGACCATCGCGGAGGCCACTCCGGCGTCGGTCGGCTCCACCCCGTAGGTGGAGAGGGACATCGCCGGCATGAAGGCCGTACCCATACCGAGGCCGAGCAGCAGCTGCGCGGGCAGGATGAGACCGGCGTACGAGCTGCCGATCTCCAGCTGGGTGAGCAGCAGCATGCCGACCGCGGCGACCAGGAAGCCGGGGCCCATCAGCATCCGCGGCGGGACACGGGTCATCAGGCGGGTGCCGATCTGGGTCGAGCCCACGACCATGCCCACGATCATCGGCAGGAACGCGAAGCCTGTCTTGACCGGGGAGTATCCCTTCACGACCTGGAGGTAGAAGGTCAGGAAGAGGAACAGCCCGAACATCGCGATCACGGCGAGCCCGAGGGAGAGATAGACGCCGCCCCGGTTCCGGTCGGTCACCACGCGCAGCGGCAGCAGCGGGGACTTGACCTTGGTCTCGGTGACGACGAAGGCCGCCAGGAGGACGACGGAGGCGATGAACATGGCGACCGTCAGGCCGTCCGTCCAGCCGGCGGACTCGGCGCGGGTGAAGCCGTACACCAGCGCCACCAGACCGAGTGTCGACAGGACGACACCGGGAACGTCGAGCGAGGAGCGGTTGCGCGCGCTCTCCGGCTCACGGATCACCAGATACGCGCCGATGGCGGCGATGACGGCGAACGGGATGTTGACGTAGAAGGTCCAGCGCCAGTTCAGGTACTCGGTCAGGAAGCCACCCAGGATCAGCCCGACCGCGCCACCGCCACCGGCGATCGCGCCGTAGATGCCGAACGCCTTCGCCCGCTCCTTGACGTCGGTGAACATCACCGCGAGCAGGGAGAGCGCGGCGGGTGCGAGCAGCGCGCCGAACACACCCTGGAGGCCGCGGGCCCCGAGCATCATGGCCTGCCCGGTGGCCGCGCCGCCGAGCGCGGAGGCCGCGGCGAAGCCGATGAGACCGACCACGAAGGTGCGCTTACGGCCCCAGAGGTCGGCGATCCTGCCGCCGAAGAGCAACAAGCCGCCGAACGCGAGCGCGTAGGCGGTGATGACCCACTGCCGGTTGCCGTCGGAGATGCCGAGGTCCCGCTGCGCGGTGGGGAGCGCGATGTTCACGATCGTCGCGTCGAGCACCACCATCAGCTGGGCCAGGGCGATGAAGACGAGCGCTTTCCAGCGCCGGGGATCCGGCAAGGCCGTGTCCTTTGCCGTTCCAGGAGCCGTGCCTGGCGTTGTGCCGGGTGTTTTTGACATGGAGGTAGCCACCTAGGGGTGCGAAGAGGTCATAAAGGACGTACTGCTGAGGGGTACTGCTGTCCCGGGCCACGTTCGGCGCGACTCCCGGACGAGGTCACTGCCACGAGGTCACTGGCACGCGATCACTGCCGCGTGATCACCGCTGCCCTGTCACACTGCTGCTTGGTCACACTGCCGCCCCGTCACTTCCGCTTGATCACTTCTGCTTGATCGCCGTCCCGGTCGCCTGCCGGCTGGTCATCAATGGGTCTTGGGTCCGCGCAGGTCCTCCAGGGTCGCCGCCCGGCCCGGCAGCTCGGAGCGCGCGGGCGCTTCGAGGCCGTCCAGGAACAGTTCGAGATGACGGTGGACGAAGGTGTCGTTGCTCAGGCACGCGCTGCCGGGGAGCGGCCGGGTGAGCTGGGAGATGGCGATCATCAGATCGCCGACGCCCACGTCGGCACGCATCCGGCCGGCCGACTGCGCCCGCTCGATGAGGGCCGCCACAGCCGCTTCGAGGCGGTCGCGCCCCTCGATCAGCTCGGGGTGCTCCTCGTCGAAGCTGCCGGAGATCATGGGACACAGCGCTCCGGTCCGCTCATCGGCCGCCGCGTGCACGAACCTCCGTACGGCGGCGAACGTGTCGGCCTCCTCGGCCGCCGCCCCCATCGCCCGGTCGCAGGTACGGCTCAGGACGGCGACGACGACCTCGTGGACGAGCGAGGGGCGGTCGGGGAAGTGGCGGTACAGCGTGGCGTTGCCGACGCCCGCACGGCGCGCGATCTCGTCGAACGGCACCTCGGGCCCGAACTGGACGAACATCTCCCGCGCCGCCGACACGATCCGCTCCCGGTTGCGCAGGGCATCCGCCCTGGGGCGAGGAGCGCGTCGCGGGGCGAGGACGGCGGGCGCCGCGGCACCGGTCTCGGTTCCGGCCGCGTCCACCGCTCCGGCTCCGGCCCCGCCACCGGCCCGCCCACCGGTCCCGGTCCGCGTCCCCGTACCCGTCCGCGTACCGGCCCGGGCTTCGGACGCGGCGGCACCGGTCTGTGCGGCGGCGGGCGCTGCGGACGCCTTGCCGACGACTTCGGCGGCGGGGGTCACGGCTCCACTTCCCTTCGCCTCACGTTCCGTCCCACCCCGGGAATGAACCGGGGACCGGCTCCCCGTTTCGTGGGGACACGAGTTCAAACGGGGAAAGGATCCCCGCTTATTTCCCCGATCCATGTGACCTGCATCACATCTCCTCACCCATGCGGCGGCGCGACGATGCCCTGAACGGCCCAGTTCCGCGCGCGCACTCCCCCCACCCGTCACAGGCTGATCGGACACAGAGCAGCCAGGATCCGGCCTGCTGCCACGGAGCCCCGAAGGCGGTCGTATGCGGCAAGCGCGCCACCGGATACCCCCGACCAGCCGGATACCCGGAACGCCCGGGTCCCGCCGCCTCGGCGTGCTCGCTGCCCTGACAGCTCTCGCGTTCGCCGCCCTGACCACGGCCAGCGCCACTCTCCCGCCCCCCACCCGCGCCAACGCCGGCCCCGTGGCCTCCTCCCCCGACCGGATGGGAGTGGGGCCGTGCCGCCTCCCCGCCGCCCTGGGCATCCAGATGTCCGAGGGCCTGCCCACCCCGCCCGGGTACTCCCCCTCCACCGGTGAGATCCGCGCCCTCAACCTGATGATCGACTTCCCCGACGCGGCGGGCGAGGGCCAGGCGATGGACCGCCTCGGGGAGTTCTTCCCCCAGACCTCGGAGTGGTTCCGGACCAGCTCGTACGGACGCCTCAGCTATCTCCCCCAGGCCCCCGTCACCGAATGGCTGCGGATGCCGCTCCCGTTCGCCTCGTACGGGATAGAGCGCGGCTCCCCCTACGAGCCGAGCTACCGCCAGCTCGTCGAGGACCTCGTGACGGTGGCCGACGCGAAGGTGGATTTCAGCGAGTACGACCTGGTCAATGTGCTGGTCACCCCCAACGCGGGCCCGTCCGCGCTGGACACCGTGCTCTCCGTGACCTTCTCCGGCAACATCGAGGCCCCGGTCGCCGACGGCGTACCGCTCGCGAACACGTCCTTCGTCTACAGCCGCCAGGACGACGGCTCGGGTTCGTACGCCGAGACCGGCTTCCGGGTACTCCCCCACGAGAACGGCCATGTCTTCGGCCTGCCCGACCTCTACACCTCGGAGGGCGGGGGCGCGGTCGGCCACTGGGACATCATGTCCGAGGACTGGGGGGCCAACAACGACCTCCTCGGCTGGCACAAGTGGAAGCTGGGCTGGCTGGACTCCGACCAGATCAACTGCGTCTCCTCCTCCGGCACCACCGAGTACACCCTGACCCCGCTGGCCACCACGGGCGGCTCGAAGATGGCGATCGTGCCGGTGACCCCGGACACCGGTTACGCCGTGGAGGTACGCACCAGGGCGGGCAACGACGACGCCGTCTGCCAGCCGGGCGTACTGATCTACCGCGTCCAGTCCACGGTGGACACCGGCCACGGACCGGTCACGGTCGCGGACGGCAACGACGACAGCGGCGGCTGCACCCGGCGGCCCAATGTGCACGCCGAACTGTCGGACGCGCCGTACAAGCCGGGCCAGTCCTTCACGGACAAGAAGCACGGGGTGCAGATCTCGGTGGTGTCGGAGGACCGGGGTGAGTACCGGGTCCGGGTGACACGTTCCTGAGCCGGCGGCCGACGACGGCCGGCCCGATCGACCGGGAACGGTCCCGGTACGACGCGGGCGAGGAGGCGGGCCGGGACCGGAGGTGTCACAGCCGGGACCGGAGGTGTCACATCGGACTCAGCCCTCGCCTGCGGAACCCGTCCCGCTCCCGGAGGCGCCCCTGATGCGCGCGGCGAGGGGCTCGCGCAGCTCCCGCTTGAGGATCTTCCCCGTGGGGTTGCGGGGCACGTCCCCGATGACCAGATGCGCGGGCACCTTGAAGGCGGCGAGCCGGCCGCCCGCGTACTCCTTCAGCGCGTCCGGCGTGACGGACGCCCCGCCGCGCAGCCGTACGACGGCCGCGACCTCCTCCCCCAGGACGGGGTGGGGCACCCCGACGACGGCGGCGTCGGCGACATCCGGGTGCTCGTGCAGGACGGCCTCGACCTCGGCGCAGTACACGTTCTCGCCGCCCCGGATCACGATGTCCTTGATCCGGTCCACGATGCTGATCAGACCATCGCTCATGGTCGCGAGATCACCGGTCCGCAACCAGCCGTCCGGAGTGAAGGCGGCGGCCGTCGCCTTCACGTCGCACCAGTAGCCGCGGACGAGCGACTGCCCGCGCAGCCACAGCTCACCGGCCTCCCCCTCGGGCAGGGCCTCACCGGCGGGCCCGCAGATCCGGGCCTCGACGGCGGGCGCGGGCCGTCCCACACTGCCCGGACGCGCCCGGTACTCGTCGCCGAAGTTGGCGAGGACACCCCCGCTGGTCTCGGTGAGGCCGTAGCCGGTACGGGGATCGATCCGGTGCCCGTACCGGGCGGTGAGCCGCGCGACCAGGTCGGGCGGCGCGGCGGCTCCTCCCGTACTGAGGTGGGTGAGCGACTCCAGGCCGCCACCACCAGTGCCGCCGCTGTTCTCCGCGACGTCCAACAGTTCGAGCGCGGTGGCCGGCACACCGGAGTAGTGGGTGACCCCGTGCTTACCGATGAGCGCGAGCGCCTCGGCCGGGTCCCACTTCCGCATCAGTACGAGGGTGCCGCCCACGGCCATCGTCGAGTACAGGGTCGTGAACGCGGCCACATGGAAGAAGGGGAACGTCATCAGCGCGACGGGCGCGGGCCCCTGCCCCGGCAGCACCCCGCGCGCCAGGGCCGCCGCCGCGGCGTGGAACCGCGGATGGACCGCCGCCCCCGCCTGGGCGAGCTGGGTGGCCACCGCCCCCTTGGGCCGGCCGGTGGTCCCCGAGGTGTAGATGATCGTGGCGTCGTCCTCGGCCGCCGGCTCGACGGCGGGCGGCGCCGCGAAGGGATCGGGCTCCCCGAAGTCCTCGTACCGCTCGATCCCGGCCGAGATCTCCCCGTCGTGATGGAACACGACCACCCGCGCCCCGACCCGCTTGCGCCAGGAGTCCACCCTCGCCAGCCGCTCCCCGTCGACGAGCAGCACCCTCGGAGTGCAGTCGTCGAGCGCGTACGCCAACTCCTCCTCCGTCCACCACGCGTTCAGCGGCACGGCGACGAGCCCGGCCAGCTGGGCGGCCCAGAACGCGATCTGCCACTCGGGGTGATTGCGCATCGCGATGCCCGCCCGCTCACCCGGCCGCAGCCCGTACTCGTCGACGAGCCTCCGGGCGAGCGCGCAGGCGGCGGCGAAGAACTCACGGTAGGTGTACGTGCCGCTCCCGGCGATCAGGAACATCCGGTCGCCGAAGCCCCACGTCGCCTCCACGAACTCCTTGAGCGTGCGTGGCGCGTCGGCGTACAGCAGCCCGCCGTCCTCCCCCCGTACCACGGCAAACGGCCCACCCGGCGCGGTGAGGGCCGTTTCATGACGTCGGTGCGTTTCGGGGTGCGGCACGGTCGCCCTCTCCCAGCGTTCGCTCGGTACGAGCGGCGACGGTATGCGGCACCCCCGCACCCGTCAAGCTCCCCTCCCCACCCTTCCCCCGGCCCGCCCCTGACCTGCCCAAACGATAACGTTGCCTGCCTGCACCCCTTATCCGCTACGCTAGTCGCCGGGTCTCACCGAGATCCCCCGCCTTCGTAGCTCAGGGGATAGAGCACCGCTCTCCTAAAGCGGGTGTCGCAGGTTCGAATCCTGCCGGGGGCACAACGCGTTACCGCTCTGACCTGGGGTTTCTCCCTCAGGGAGGGGTTCTATTCGGCCTCGGACTCGTCGTCCGGGGCCGTTTGCGTGAGCGGTGCGTGCGCGGACGGAGAGTTGATCTCCTGAATTTCCCCCAACCGATCAACACCATTCGGCACGATCTCCGAGCCGGGCTCGTCGGGCTCTGACCCGGGCTCGGGCTGGGGCTCGGCGGTGGGTCGTGCACGCGGCACGAGCCTGGCCGCAGCCTCGGCGATGGCCAGGTCCGCCTCGGGGAACAGGCTCGTGTACGTGTCGGCCGTGATGGTGATCGACGAGTGGCCGAGCATCTCCTGGATGTCCTTCAGGTCGGCTCCGGCCGCGCGAGCCAGGGTCGCGGCACCGTGACGCAGGTCGTGAAAGCGAATCGGCGGAAGGCCGATCTCCTCGTACAGCTCGATGAACCGGCGGGTGACGTTGGCGGGGTGGAGCAGTTCGCCGTTCTCCCGGGTGAAGACGCGACCGGTCTCCACCCAGGCGCTCCCCCACCTCTCTCGGTCCTCGTCCTGCTGAGCGCGGTGGCGCTTCAGCGCGTCGACCGTGTCGGAGTCCAGGGCGATGGTGCGCGCGCCGGAGTCGGTCTTGGGGTCGTCCTCGTACACCTCCCAGCCATCGACGACGAGTTGCTTGGCGACGGTGATGGACCCGGTCGCCAGATGCGTGTCCATCCACTTCTGGCCGCATGCCTCGCCGCGTCGCAGTCCGCGGAACGCCGCCAGGTGGAACAGCGCGTAAAGGCGGTCCTCGGCGACATGGTCGAGGAAGAGGCCGGTGTGCTGAGGCGTCCAGACCATCACCGGGGAGGGCTTCTCACCGGTGCGCTTTCAGTACAGGATCCGCTCGTCCGTCCAGACGAGGGCCTTGGGGCGCTTGCCCGCTTCCAGCTCGACGTGGGCGGCCGGGTTGAAGGTGATCAGCTGCTGGGCGATGGCAGCGTTCAGCGCGGCTCTGAGAGTGGAGCGGACCCGCTGGCGTGTGGCCGCGCCGACGATCCGGCGGTAGGGCTCCATCCCGTCGATGGCTGCCTTCATCACCTTGCGATGAGCGCGGTGTTCGCGGCCCTTCCAGGGGATCTGCGCCAGATCCTCGAACGCCTTGCGCCTGGCCGCGTTGCCTTCGGCTATCTCGACGTTGGCCTCGGCGATGGCCTCGAACAGCTCCGACAGGTGGGCCACGCGAAGACGGTCGAGCCGGAGGTGGCCGATGCGCGGCTTGAGGTGGACACGGATGTTGCTCTCGTCGCGACTGATCGCGCTCTGGCGCCCCTTCTTGCCGGCCAGCCACATGTCCAGCCAGTCCCCGACGGTGAGGCGGCTGGTCAGGTCGAGGCCGTGGGCGAGGCGCCGCCGGGTGGCCTCGATGTCCGGCAGCGGTGACTTCTCGTCGGCGACCAGCTCCAGAAGGGCGGCGATCTGTGCGAGGCCCTCGGGGTCGTCGCTTTCGGCGAGGCCGACAAGAGCGCGTACGTGATCGAGGTCGGCCTGGGCAGCCTTCAGGGCGTCGTAGCCGGCGCGGCTGAAGGAACGGCGGGTGCCGTCTTCGCGGGGCGGGAGTTCCTGGCGTATGGAGTAGGAACCGTGCTTCCGGCTGGTGAGTTTGGGGCAGTTCTTGCCGAGCGGCTTACCGGTACGGGGGTCGCGGCAGTAGCAGCGGCGGTGGGTGGAGCCCTTCAAAGACGTTCCTCCAGATGGGGGTTGGTGTCGGTTTCGGGTGGGTCGACGTCGCGGAGTGCGGGCGGGAGGTCGGGTGGGGTGGCACCGTCGTCACGGATCTTGCGACGGAGGCTGCGGAGCTGGTACTTGGCGGTGATGGCCCGGTCCGCGTACTCGGCCTGCTTGCGTTCCGCTTCTTCCCGCTGAGCCCGGCCGGTGGCGGTCTTCTGAGCCCGGCCCCGGCAGGGGCCGGGTAGGAGGCATCTTTTATGGTGATGAAGATCTACTCGCCCGAGTTCAAGGCGGACGCGGTCGCGCTGTACCTGTCGGATCCGGGCCACACCTTCGAGGGCATCGGCAAGGATCTGGGGGTCAGCCGGGAGACGCTACGTAACTGGGTGCGGGCCGAACGGGCCCGCCACGGCGGGGGCAGCACGACGAGTACGGAGATGAACACGGTGGATTCCCCGCCGACGGCCGAGGAGCTTCAGGCCGAGAACGAGGCCCTGCGCCGGGAGCTGGCGGCAGCGCGCAAAGAGATGCAGAAACTCGCCACTGAGCGGGACATTCTCCGCAAGGCGACGAAGTTTTTCGCACAAGAGATGACCTGGTGACCAACCGCTTCCAGTTCGTCGAGGACCACCACCGCGCCTGGGGCGTGAAGCGGTTGTGTGCCGTGCTGGAGGTCGCCCGCTCCAGCTTCTACAAGTGGCGGGCCGGCCGCGCAGCCCGCGCCGCACGCGAGCAGGCGGACGCCGCGCTCGCCGGGCGGATCCAGGCCGTGCACGCCGAGTGGGACGGCACCTACGGCCGCCCCCGCATCACCGCCGAGCTGCACGACGACGGCGAGCGCGTGAACCACAAGCGCGTCGGACGGATCATGCGGAAGTTCGGCATCGCCGGGCTGCGGCTGCGCAGGCGCCAGGTCACCACCGTGCCCGAACCGTCCGCCACCCCTGTGCCGGACCTGCTGGGGCGCGACTTCACCGCCACCGCGCCGAACACCACGTACGTCGGCGACATCACCTACCTGCCGGTGGGCGACGGCGAGTTCCTGTATCTGGCGACGGTGATCGACTGCTTCTCGCGCCGCCTGGTGGGCTGGTCGATCGCCGATCACATGCGCACCGAGCGGGTCACCGACGCGCTCCGGGCAGCCGCCCGGGCCCGCGGCAGCCTGGCCGGCGCCGTCTTCCACAGCGATCACGGCGCCCAGTACACGTCCCGCGAATTCGCTGCCGTCTGCGCCGAGTTGGGGGTGCGGCAGTCCATGGGCGCGGTCGGCACGAGCGCGGACAACGCACTCGCCGAGTCGTTCAACGCGGCCCTCAAACGCGAGACGCTCCGTGGCGCCCGCCGCTTCGACGGGGCCCGCGCCTGCCGCCTGGCGGTCTTCCGCTGGATCACCCGATATAACACCCGCCGACGGCACTCGGCGAACGGACAGCAGGCGCCGATCACCTACGAACAACAGTCGGCTACCCTGACACTTGCCGCATAACGACACGAACAGGTGTCCACTCTTCGGGGACAAGGCCCAGGCCCACTCCCGCAGTTGGTTGCCAAGCCCAAAAGAAGCGGCTGAAGCGACGCGGCGCAAGCTCCGCCGATTCAGCCGCTTCCGGCCTACCGATGCACGATGGGCTGGTGGCGGCGTCAGCCCAGTGTGGCGTCCAGGTGCTGCTGTACCGGTTCGAACAGGCCGTACGGAACGTACTGGGGAATGTCTGAGTGGGCGACCCAGGCGAGTTCGTCCAGCTCTTCGGTGTCAGCAACGTGCGCGGTGCCGCTGACCACTTCGCAGGCGGTGTAGGACATCAGCCGCCTGGTCGCTGGATGGATGCGCTCGCCGAGCAGCTTGAGGGCGTTCACCTTCAACCCGGTCTCCTCGTGAGTCTCCCGTACAGCAGCGCTCTCGCGCGATTCGCCGGGATCGACCTCCCCGGCGGGGAACTGCCAAGAAAGTCGGCCCTCGTTGACCCGACGCCGCACCATCAGCACTCGGCTGTCGTGTACGACGATGGCCGCGGCGATCCCGGGCCGCTCGTCAGCGTTCTGCTGTGTCACGTCTGCTCCTCCAGGATGGGTGGGAAGGTCGTATCGACGGGAATGAAACAGGGCACTGATTTTCTGGACACCCGCAGTCGGGGTTCTCTGCAGGCTGTCGCCGTATCCGTTCAGGCATCCGGCCTGGCGCGACTGCCACAGAAGGTTCCGGACCTGGCACGGAACCGGGGTGGTGGCATCCGGCCTGAACCTGATGGCCAACGGCGCTCCCAGCTTCACGCACTCGCCCGAGCAGCCAGCATGAGTGCGAGAGGACCGGCGGGAAGAAGGAAACGGCCCTCGGTAGCGGCTTGTACGGCTTCGTCCATGGGCCACCACGTCAGCTTGTAATCCAGTTCGCTGGGGGTCAGCTGTTGCGGGCCCAGAGAGAGCCTGCGCGCCTCGAAAAGGTTGACACGAGCGGGCGAAGCGAGAGTGATGGCATACGAACCCAGCGGGCTCCATGCTTCGGCAGTGATCCCTGCTTCCTCCGCGAGTTCTCGCCGGGCGCACTGTTCCGGAGTCTCGCCGTCCTCCCTACGTCCGCCTGGCAGAAACAGATACTCGCCGCCGTGGTCGGGGAAGTGGGCGGACAGGATTGCTACCTGTCCCGTCCCGTCCACGGCTACGACCACGGACGCGTCGCGGGCAGGGGTGCTGGTGCTGTCGTCGCTCATGCGACGCGAGAGTAGCGGTGCGTCAGGACAGCCAGGCCGCGAACGGGACGTTGGTGACTTCCGGGCGGACGATTCCCCGCCCCCGGTATCCACCCTCCCCGAAGGCGTCACCGTGATCGGCACACATGATGATCAGCCAACGGAGATCGCGGGTCAGCGTGTCGATCAGCCGTCCAAGATGGGTGTCGACATAGGTGAGGGCAGCGATCTGGGAGCGGACGCTGTCTGTGCTGTCCCCGATGTAGAAGCCATGGGGTACATGGGTGGGCCTTGACCCCGAATCCTGAACACGGGTTATGCGGCTGATGCCAGCGTAGTTGGTGGTGCTTCGAGTGTGGCTTCGTAGGTGATGGGGCTGCG